>NZ_JACRSO010000005.1 GCF_014384745.1 Luoshenia tenuis | reverse complement strand
GCCAGCGTTCGTCCTGAGCCAGGATCAAACTCTTCAATTTAATCCTTTTATTCAAGCAGGGCTTCGTTTCCTACCCCCTGCTCTTTGGCTCTTACTCAAAGTCCTCTCCGTTTCCGCTTACCTTACTTACTTCAGAACTTCTTGCTATTTCGTCTCTTCTCTGTGCAGTTTTCAAAGGTCTTATAAACTGCCATCTGAGGCAGTTTTGCGCCCCGGGTTTACCGGAGCGAGATTAATCATACCAAACTTGGCATAGCCTGTCAACCCAAAACTTGAAAAAAATGCACTTTTTTATAAGTTTTTTCCCCGGAGGGAGCGGATACCGGCTTTGCCGCACCGTTCTTTATCGCCGTACGGCACCGCTTTTATGCGTATATATATGGAAGCGATCTTTTTAACCGTTCCAGGTCCGTTTTAAGCGCGCGGATGATCTTATGGGATAATCTTAGCAGAAAACGATAAAATAGGATAGAGGAAATCAAGCGGCTTTATAGTCCGCAGCGCAATTTTAGCGGTTTTAGCCCGAATTTGGCAATGGCGAGCCTCGGTGGGGCCTGCATCATGCGCACAGACGCGCTGGGCCTTGCGCCATACTCCGGTGATGGGCGCAAAGCATTTGCCAATTCTCTCCATTTCCCGTATGATAAGTCATGTAAGTTTTCACTGTAGCGCTTACAGATGAGCAAAACAAAAGCAAGGAGATTGAAGCATGAAAAAAGGTGTCATCATAACGTTAGGCGTCATCGTCGCGGTCATCCTCATCGTGGTGTTTTCCGCAATTGGCGGCTATAACGGGCTGGTATCCGGCCGGGAGAGCGTCTCAAGCTCTTTTAGCCAGATCGACGTACAGCTGCAGCGGCGCACGGATCTGATCCCCAACCTGGTGAGCACGGTCAAGGGTTTTGCCGCGCAGGAGCAGGATGTGATCGACAGCGTGACCACGGCCCGTGCCCAGTTGGCCGGCGCCCAGACGGTGGGCGAAAAGGCGGAAGCGGATTCGGCGCTGAACAGCGCGCTGAGCCGGCTGATGGTAATTGTGGAGAATTACCCGGAGCTTAAGAGCGACGCGAACTTCAGGCAGCTCTCCGATGAGCTGGCCGGAACGGAGAACCGCATTTCCGTAGCCCGTAAGGACTATAACGAGGCGGTGCAAAGCTACAACAATATGGTCGTACGCTTCCCCAACAACATTTGGGCGGGTATGTTCGGCTTCCAGAAGGCGGAGTATTTTGAGGCCGCCGCCGGCAGCGACCAGGTACCGGAAGTGGATTTTAGCAAATAGGACCTAACTGTAAAGGAAGGCTAGGTGAACAATGAAGCGCGCACGATTAAAGGCCGTTTGGTTTATCGCGCTGCTCCTGGTGCTGCTTAGCGCGTTGCCCGCGCTGGCAGCGCCGCAGCCCTCCCGAGAACTATACGTTTACGACGAGGCCAACATCTTCTCCCCCGAGGTGAAGGAAAGCATCGTGGCCTCCAGCAATGCGCTGGCTGAAAAGACCGGCGCGCAGATCGCCGTTGCCACGGTGAATTCCCTGGATGGAGAGCCCATAAGAGATGTAAGCCTGGATATGCTGCGCAGCTGGGGGTTGGGCGACAAGGACAAGGATAACGGCGTGCTGATCCTGCTGGCGGTAGAAGACCGGCAAAGCGCCATCGAAGTGGGCTACGGGCTGGAGGGCGCGCTGCCCGACGGAAAGACCGGCCGCATCCAGGATGAGCGGATGCTGCCCCACTTCCGCGAGGGCGAATATGAGACCGGGCTGGCCTACGGCTATCAGGAGATCTACAATATCGTTTGTGAGGAATACGGCATAGACCCATCGGAAATATCCTACTTCCAATCCCCCTTGCCTACCCCGGCTACGCCGCAGGAGCATGGCGATGAGGAAGGGATGCCCCGCTGGCTACAGATCGCCATGATGATCGGCGCGATCGCGCTTTTGGCCATCGACTGGCTGTTTTTGGGCGGTACCATTACCCGGCACTTGCTGACGTTTTTCATCCTCTTTGGCAGAGGCGGACGCGGCAGCGGTGGCGGAGGCTTTGGTGGCGGCGGTTTTTCCGGCGGCGGCGGTTCCGGTGGTGGCGGCGGCTCCAGCCGGAGCTGGTAAAATACGAACAAGCGGGCGGTACCCTTTGAAGGGCGCCGCCTTTTGCTATGCTGCGCAAAAAATGTCTGGTTTCTATGCGCGTAAAGTCCATTGACAGTGTGCTAAGCGCGCTATACAATTGAAGAAAAGGCCGGTCCAAAACGCTTCTAAAGCGTACAAATATTGATGGCTTGAAGGGGGAAAACGACATGGGCTTTCGCAACCCAATTATTCCAGGCTATAATCCCGACCCCAGCGTTTGCCGCGTGGGCGAGGATTATTACCTGGTGACCAGCAGTTTTGAGGACTTTCCCGGGGTGCCGGTGTACCACAGCCGCGACATGGTGAACTGGGAGCAGATCGGCTACTGTTTGACCCGCCGCTCGCAGTTGGAACTGAAGAACTGCCCGCCCTCCCGGGGCATTTTTGCGCCGGTGATCCGCTACCACGAGGGGCGGTTTTACATGATCACCACCAATGTCAGCCACGGCGGAAACTTTTACGTGTGGACCGAGGATCCCGCAGGGGAATGGTCCGAACCCATCTTTTTGGCGCAGGGCGGTATCGACCCTTCCCTGTTCTTTGACGATGACGGAAAGGTCTACCTGACCTCCAACCAGCCCACCGGCGGGGATTGGACCATTGCCCAGAGTGAGATCGACATCGCCACCGGCCAGCTTTTGACAAAGCCCCGCACTATTTGGACGGGCACGGGCGGGCGGCACCCGGAGGGCCCGCACCTCTACAAAATCAACGGAAAATACTATTTGATGATCGCCGAGGGCGGCACGGAGCTGGGGCATATGGAGACCATTGCCCGCAGCGACAGCCCCTACGGCCCCTTTGAGAGCTGCCCCCACAACCCCATTTTGACCCACCGGGGCAACCCGCTTAACCTCATCCAGGGCACTGGCCACGCCGATCTGATCGAGGCGCACGACGGCAGCTGGTGGCTGGTGTTTTTGGCCTTCCGGATGACGCGCAACGCCTTCCACCACCTGGGACGGGAGAGCTTTATGGCCCCGGTGACCTGGGATGAGGACGGCTGGCCACACGTGTATAACGACGGGCAGATCCGCATCGATATGGAATGCGAAACGCTGCCGCTAAAGCCCTTCCCCAAGGCGCCCAAGCGGGACGACTTTGATGGAGAGCGCCTGGCCCTGCCCTGGAACTACCTGCGCAACCCCAACTTTGCGGATTACGACCTGAATACCGGGCGCAAAAGCGCCATCGGCCTGCGCTGCGGGGCGTACAACCTGTTTGACTGGGCCTCGCCCAGCTTTATTGGCCGCCGGCAGGAGCAATGGGACTGCGAGGCCTATACCCTTTTGGACTTTGAGCCCCGCGCCGAGGGCGAAGAGGCCGGCTTTACCACCTACTTCCAACCGCTGCACCATTACGAAATCGCCCTGACCCGCAAGGAGGGCAAGCGGGTGCTGATCGTGCGGCGAACCGCGGTGGACATGTGCTATATCGCCTTTGAGCGGGAGGTGGAGCCCGGCCCCATCGTACTGGGGGTCAAGGCGGATAAGATGGATTACACCTTTATGTACGGCCGACCGGGCGGGGAGATGCAGGTCGCCTGTACGGCCTCTACCCTGCCGGTGAGCATCGAGGCCTCTACCACCCACGCCACCGGCATGTTCTTGGGGCTTTACGCCACGGCCAACGGCGCCCAATCCCAGAATTGGGCCTACTTTGACTGGTTCGATTACAGCGTAGGCGACGAATAGAAAGGATGTGCGAAGATGAAATATCAAAACCCGGTCATCCCCGGTTACAATCCAGATCCTTCCATCTGCCGGGTGGGCGAGGACTATTACCTGGCCACCAGTTCCTTTGAGTACTTTCCGGGCGTGCCCATCTACCACAGCCGGGATCTGGTGAACTGGGAGCAGATCGGCTATGCGCTAAGCCGCAAAAGCCAGCTGCCGCTGGACAACTGTAAGCCCTCCGGCGGCATTTACGCCCCCACCCTGCGCTATCACGACGGGCGGTTTTATATGGTGACCACCAACGTGAGCAACATGGGTAACTTTTATGTATGGACCGAGGACCCGGCGGGCGAATGGTCCGAGCCCATCCCCGTGGCCCAGGGCGGCATCGACCCCTCCCTGTTTTTTGACGAGGACGGCAAGGTCTACTTTACCTCCAACCAGAGCATCGACAACCAATTTTGCATCACCACCAGCCAGATCGACATTAAGACCGGCCGGCTTTTGACCAAGCCCCGCAAGGTCTGGGGCGGCACGGGCGGGCGCAACCCCGAGGCGCCGCACCTTTATAAGATTGGCGGGAAGTATTACCTGATGATCGCCGAGGGTGGCACGGAGCTGGGGCATATGGAGACCATCGCCCGCAGCGACAGCCCCTACGGCCCCTTTGAGAGCTGCCCCCACAACCCCATCCTCTCCCAGCGGGATCATCCGCTCAACATCCTTCAGGCTACGGGGCACGGCGACCTGGTGCAGGCCCACGACGGCAGCTGGTGGATGGTCTTTCTGGGATACCGGCTCAGCCGCAACGCTTTCCACCACCTGGGGCGCGAGACATTTTTGGCACCGGTGACCTGGGATGCGGACGGCTGGCCGCACGTGTATGGCGACGGGCAGATCCACACCACCATGGAGGCGGAACTGCTGCCCCAAAAGCCCTTTGCCCCTGATCCTGTGCGGGATGACTTTGACGGCCAGCGCCTGGCGCTGCCCTGGAATTACCTGCGCAACCCCAATTTAGCCGATTACGACCTGAATACCGGGCGCAAAAGCGCCATCGGCCTGCGCTGCGGGGAGAAGAACCTGTACGACTGGGCCTCGCCCAGCTTTATCGGCCGCCGCCAGCAGCACTGGGACTGCGAGGCGACTACCCTTTTGGACTTTGAGCCGCTGGCCGAGGGCGAGGAGGCGGGCTTTACCACCTTCTACCAGCCCCGCTACCATTACGAGATCGCCGTTACGCTGCGGGACGGGCGGCGCAAGCTGATCGTGCGGCGCACCTCCACGGATATGAGCTACATCGCCTTTGAGGCGGAGATTGATAAAGGCCCCATCCTGCTGGGCGTGAAGGCCGACAAGCTGAACTACACCTTTGTGTATGGCCGCCCGGGCGGGGAAATGCAAAAGGCCTGCGTGGCCTCTACCCAGCCCATCAGCACCGAAGCTACGACCATGAGCTTTACCGGCACTTTCTTTGGGCTTTACGCCACGGCCAACGGCGCCAGATCCTGCAACAAGGCGTACTTTGAGTGGTTCGATTATAAGCCGCTGTAAAGAAGCACAGCATAAAGGCAGGCAAGGGTTCCCTTGCCTGCCTTTTAGGTTGCGCGCGCACGGTTAAGCGGGTATGATAAAAGGTGAGAACGAGCCAAAAGGAGGCGCCGCATGAAGATCGGCTTTGTTGTGTACCAGGGGATGAATCTGCTGGAGTTTGCGCTTTTATACGACCCGCTGACCCGTATCAAAACCATGGGGTTTGACCAGGGGCTAAGCTGGGACCTGGTGAGCTATACCCTGCTTGGCGGGGACGACCGCGGGCTGGAGCTGACCCCCACCCGCATGGGCGGCCACCTGCGGGAATACGATATACTGGTGATCCCGGGCGGGGATACCGCCCGGAAGCTGTGCAATGACGAGGGCTTTGTCTTTTGGCTCTCCTCCGGGGCGCAGGTACCGGTGCGCTGCGCCAGCGGCCTAGGGGTGCTGATGGCCGGCATGGGCGGGCTGCTGCTGGGCGCGCGGGCCGCCGCTCCGCAAAACCTGCACGCGGCGCTGGAGCGGGTATGCAAAAGCCCCGAGGACGTCCCCTTTCTCTCGGACAAGCACTGTTTGACCTGCCAGGGAGGCTTAAGCGCGCTGCTGCTCTCGCTGCACCTGGTACAGCGGCTGCAGGGGGAAAAGATACGCGACCTGATCTTGCAGCGCATTGCCGGCGAGTACGCGGAAAAGGGACTGCTGATCCCGGGCGGGAAGTAATGCAAAAAAGGCTAAGCCACAGGGGTTTGCCCCTGTGGCTTTTTATTATCCAAAGTCATGGCGATCTCCGCCATCGCTGCCTCTATCTTCAAATGCATACTTTTCCACCTGACAACAGCATACAATCCCGTCATTCCGAGCCGCAAGCGAGGAATCTTCTTACACCTCGTTGGGCTCTCCTGCACCGTGCAGGTCAAACGCCGCTTTCCTGCCCATACGCGAGATTCTTCGCTCGGCCTTGCGGTATCCCTTTGAATGACAACGTAGTAAGTGCTAAAGTTTGGGTATTCGTTCAAGGTAATCTCTCCCTCCGGCGCACCTAAAGGCGCGCCACCTCCCTCGTCAGAGGGAGGCAAGTATGGGTTGATCCGATTGGTAGAGCATAAGCGAAACGACTGGAAAATATATCTGCTTATCTGCTTAGGAGAGTTTGAGAAATCTCCGTCCCCTCCACGGAGTGGCCGTTTGGGGGGATTAGGGATTGTTAAGGGAAATCTATAGCGCCCGCCGCCAGTGGAGTACGGAGTGAGCGCCGGCAGTGCCGGATGCAGCGAACGCAGTACTCTGTGAGTGCGAGGTAAGCACAAGCGGCATAAGCCGCGATGGGCAAACCCGTAACGAACAGAGGCTGACGGGCCTACAGAGCCAAAGGGCGCGATGATTTCTGTGCACGTGAGGTGCGCCCGAGCGGCCGGCACGCCGCGATGGGCAAACCCACAGTGAACAGAGGGGCTTTAGCCTAAAGGGGGAAATCGGAATCCCCCTTCCCCCTTAACGAATAAAATTCGTTCCTTAACTTTCCTCCCTATTTCGCATTATGCCTTGGTTCTCTACTGAATAAAAACCTATGCCTTTAACTAGAGAGCCTTAGCATCTTTTTTAAGCGCTGATGCTATTCCTGCGTCCGTAAGGAACCGCCTTTTGATGATCCAAAGCAAGTGCGTTGAGGATGCGCTATCCGAAAAGATAATACGGGACGCGTTGCAGACCACCTATGATGAGCTGCTAAAAGAAACAGAAAACTAAAAGCCAGGGCACGATGCCCTGGCTTTTCCCATGCTTCGCCGCTCTTTCCTACTCCTCCCCCGCTGTATCCGCGGCCGGCTGCAGCGCCAGGCGCAGGGCGGTATCCTGAAAGAAGGTATTGGCGTTATAGAGATACAGCACCTCGCTGATCTCATAATAATCGATCAGGTCGTCCAGGTTGCCGTAGTAATAGCGCGGATCCACCACCACGATCTCGCTGAAATAGGGAACCAAGAAGGGGATAAAGCAGTTGGCGTACGAATCCTTGACCACCAGGATGCGGCGGGTGGAATCGGCCGCAGTCTCGATTTCCACCAGCGGATGGTTGCCGTTTAAAAATACGGCGTAAGCGTCCCGTTTTTGCAGGTTCTCGCTGGCGTAAAGGGTAGCGGTTCGCTGCTGCTCTTCCACATAATTGACCACCAGGGGCACCTCTTCCCTGGGGAAATACATCTCGATGGCCTCGGTCGTCCCGCCCAGAAAGCCGCTTTTGGCGCTGAGGGTACCCTGAAAGCCCTCGGTCACGGGCGCGCGGTCAAAGGCAGCCGCCTCCGCGTCCAGCCCCAGCGCGCCCGCGGCGCTCTGAAAGGCCAGGTAAGCGCCGGGCGTGGTCCAGTGGTGATCGGTCCGGTAATAAAGGCGGGTCTGATCCCGATGGGCCATAAAGCTCTCCCGCAGGTCGATGGGGGTGATATTGCCCTCCCCCAGACGGGCAAAGAGCGTATCCAGGTAGGGATTTTGATCCTCCGCCGGGGCAAAGTGCGGCAGGCGGTCCGCATAAATGTTCACAGCGGTGGGCGCCACCATGGCGTAGTGCCGCAGGTTCCCGTGGCGCTGCGCAAACGCCTGCATGGCGGCGATGGTCTCGTTCAGGTTGTCCGCAGCCGGCGGGGTAAACTGCTCGTACAGGCTGCCGTCCCGCCCCAGATAGACGCCGTTGGCCTCACGCTTGCCCATGGCCTGATCGGCCATGGCTTTGATGGAAACAAAAAAGTCCCGCCCGGCGAATTGATCGTTCACATAGGTCTCCACATCCGTGCGGTAGCGCCCGCTAAGCAGCCTGTCCATGGAAAAATCCGGCCGCGCGGCCAGCATGCGGTTCTCCTTTTCAGAAAACGTCCGGTCCGCGGTGAACAGATTGATCAGCGTCAGGGCGAATAGCCCCACCAGAAAGGCCGCGCCCAAAAAGAGTGAAAAGGCCCGGAAGCTGGCGATAGGATCGCGTTTTTTCACGTTGCGCCCTCCTTTCTAAAACCTGAAGTACAAGAATGGATTATAGGTATCAAAAACCAGGTAGGCGATGCACAGCACCAATACCAGCATTAGCACCAGCGCCGCGGCCCAGGGCGCCCGCTCCGTCAGCGCGCTTAAACCTCGGGCGATGAGCGGCCCGCAGGCCAGGATCCCCAGGACGAACAGTACAAGATGGCTCAAAAGCAGGTAAAGCCCGGTGCCATCGGCAAAGCCTGCCGCGCCGATGCCCACCATATTGCCCAGATACGCCCCTACCCCCTGAAGGGAGGTATTGCTAAAGAGCACCCAGCCCACGATGACCAGCACCATGGTGTAGGCGCGCTTGCCCCAGGCGGGCATGCGCGAGAGCACCCGGCCCAGCAGGTATTTTTCAAGACAGAGCAGCACCCCGTAGTAAAGGCCCCACAGCACAAAGTTCCAGCTGGCCCCGTGCCACAGGCCGGTGAGCATCCACACCACCATGATGTTGCGCAGGTGCTTGAGCACCGGCACCCGGTTGCCGCCCAGCGGAATGTACACGTACTCGCGGAACCAGCTGCTAAGGGAGATATGCCAGCGCCGCCAAAACTCGGTTATGCTTTTAGAGATATAGGGATAGTCAAAGTTCTGCATGAAGTTGAAGCCAAACATCTTGCCAAGGCCGATGGCCATATCCGAATAGCCGCTGAAATCAAAGTAAATTTGCAGCGTATAGGCGAAAATACCCACCCAGGCGGTCAGCACGCTGGCCTCCCCCGGCGCTAAAAGCTGCACGGTGGTAAAGACCCGCCCCAGGTTGTTGGCCAGCAGCACCTTTTTGGCCAGCCCCAAAATAAAATCGGCCGCGCCCGCGCCGAATTTGACCAGGCTGACCGAGCGCTGCTCCAGCGCCGGCTCGATATCCGAATAGCGCACGATGGGCCCGGCGATCAGCTGGGGGAACATGGTGACGTACAGGCTGAAATTGAGCAGGCTGCGCTGGGCATGCACCTTGCCCCGGTACACGTCGATCAAATAACTCATGGTCTGAAAGGTGTAAAAGGAGATGCCTATGGGCAGCGGCAACGCCCGGTAGGGCAGGCTCAGCCCGGTCAGCGCGTTTACCGTTTCCACCAGAAAGCCGGAGTATTTAAAAAAGCCCAGCAAAAACAGGTTGACCCCCACCGCCAGGAGCAGGTTGGCTTTGGCCCCCCGCGCGCCCCGCTCGATGCGGCGGCCGATATCCAGGCCAAAAATATAGTTAAAGGCGGCGGAAAACAGCATCAGCACCACATAGACCGGCTCGCCCCAGGCGTAGAAGAACAGGCTGGCCAGCAGCAGCACGATGTTTTTAAAGGACTTGGGGACGAAAAAATAAGCCATCAGGGTGATGGGCAAAAAGAAGAATAAAAAGAAAATGCTGCTAAATACCATGGGCCTATCCTTTCAAAACGATTCTTTTGGCAAAACTGGCGGGGCGCGCCCCGCCTTAGGCCCGGATGATCTCCGAGAAAAGCGACTGCCACCCCTGCGCATAAGGGGATACGGCATAAAAGGCATACCGCCCCTTGATCTCCAGCACATAGCCGTTGAGCAGAGCGGTCTGCTGCGCGCCGTACCCCTCAAAGGAGGCCTTTTGGCTGGCCTGCCGCTGCAAAATGGCCTGCTCCACCGCAGAGGCCTGCTGCTCGTCTTTCATCTTGACCACCAGCAGCTCGTCCGCATCCATGGGCGAGGCGGGGAGGCAGAGCATAAACCCCTCCAGGTCCTCTTCCTCCAGGTTATAGTAGCGCCGCAGGTCGCCCGCGGCGCCGGCCTTGAGCCCATCCATCCCTTCGGCCTGGGAAAGGACCGAGGCGATCTGCTCCATGGGCTTATCGGCATAGTTGCCGGAGGTGCAGATCAGGATGAGGAACACCGCGATAAAGGCCATAAGGCCGATTTTAATGAACAGAAAATTATGCTTCATACCGCCCTCACCCGTCCAGGCCCGCAACTTGGGCCATGTGCTGCATCCACTGGATATAGTAGCTGTTGACCACGTGGATGCCATCGGACTTGTACATCTCAGGCTTGCCCTCCACGTAAGGGTTGTTATCGATAAAGGGGAGGTTCAGCCGGGCGCACATCTCCTCTAAAGCCCTGTTGAACTCGGGATACTTGCCGTAATAGGCATTTTCATCAATGGCGTTTTGCTGCACGGGCAGCACGCTGTTGACGTAGAGCTTTGCCTGAGGCAGCGCCTGGCGCAGTTTGGCGATCTGCTGCTCATAATACTTTATAAATTCATTGGCATCCCCCAGGAAATAGGGCAGATCGTTCATCCCAAAGGAGAGGAAGATATGATCCGGCGCAAGGCCGATGACGGTGGCCATCTGCTCGTCCGCCTCTTTGACGCTGATGCCCCGGTGGCTGACCACGTTATTGCGGGGCAAAAAACCGTAATCCGCCAAAGCCTCGGTAATAGAATCCCCCACGATCACGGAGCCCTTGAATTGCTTGCGCAGCGTGCGGAGCGCGGCGGCCTCCGCCTCCTTTTTCTGGCGCTCGGCCTCTTGCTGTGCCGCTTGCTCCTGCCGCTTTTGCTCAGCCTCTTCCTGCTCTTTTTGTTGCCTTTCGGCTTCGGCCTGCTGGCGCTGAGCTTCGGCGCGGGCGTCCACCTGCGCCTGGGCCTGCGCCACATCCGCGGCCTGGGCCTGTTGCAGCAGCGCCTGCCCCTGGGCCAGCTGTGCCGGGTCTATCGCCGGGCGGGCCAGGCCATGCTGTAGGGTCAGGACGCACACCAGCCCGGCCACAAGCGTGCCCGCGCACGCTACTATGCGCTTAAAGCGCCTGCTTTTGACCCTGATCCTGCGTCCATCCCTCATCCGCACCGTTGACCCACCTTATGACAAATTTCGTATCTCTTACTATTCTATCGGTTTATCCGTCCAATGCAAGGGCTGTAGACAAATGGAACGAAGATTTAACACTTTTGAAACCTTATCTTTAAAAATCGTAACGGATATTTTGCTTGACAGGAAAAACCTGCCATTTGGGCAGTAAAAAGGCGGGCGCATTTTGCGCCCGCCCTTAATTGCGATTCATAATTTACAGGCTTTTCAGATCCTGCGCGATCTCCCGGTAACAGTCCTCCGCCTGGGGGTAAAGGCCACACTTATCGATGAAGGCATGATCCATCCCGTTGTAGCGCAGCATGCGCACCTCTACGCCATCGTCCATGAGGCGGCGGGCATAGGCCTCGCACTGGAGGCGCAGGGAATCAAACTCCGCCACTACGATCAGGCTCTTGGGCAGGCCCTTAAAATCCTCCGCGCGCAGCGGTGAGGCATAAGGGTCATCCACCTGACTGGGCGAGGTGAGGTACAGGGCGGTGGAGTTGGCGTCCACCCCATAGATGCCCAGGGCGCACTGCCGGGCCATCTGCTCATCCTCCGGGCGGAAGGTAAAGGCGTCCAGCGTCCAATCGTAAAAGGGGTTGCCATCAAAGGGCCCCCGGTCTACCGTGGGGTAGATCAGCGCCTGATAATGGATCATGCCGCTGCCCAAATCCCGGTCCTTCAGCGTGCAGACCGCCGAGAGGTTACCCCCGGCGCTGTCCCCGGCCACGCCGATCTTGCGGGGATCGATCCCCAGTTCCCGGGCGTGGTTATAGACCCAGGTGACCGCGTCAAAGCAATCCTCAAATCCTTGGGGATAGGGATGCTCCGGCGCCAGGCGGTAATCCACCGAGACCACGACGCACGCCGCCTTTTCAGCGATGGCCTTGCAGGGGTTCTCCACCGTTTTGCAGCTGCCGCCAAAAAAGCCGCCGCCATGGATGAACACAAGGCAGGGGCAGCCCGGCTTAGCCTTTGGGGCGGTGTAGATAAAAAGGCCGATGGGGCCGTTTTTCCCATCGATGGTGCGGCACTGCGTGCGCACATCTCCGGCGGTGATGTCGGCATTAGCCCAGCCCATCTTCTGGCGCATGGCGCCGATGGGCACGCCATTATAGGTGTAGGGGTCCACCTCGCCCTCCTGCGCCGGGGGCTGGGCGCGCACCGCCCGCACTCGCGGGTCCACTGCGCCGGGCAGGTCCTCATCCGGCACGGGCTTGATGGTGACGGGCAGGCCCGCCACATCGATCAAACGGGTATTCTCCTCCAGGCGCTGCAGACAGGTACGGTAATCTGCCATTTTGATTCCCTCCTTAAAAAACGCGCTATCTTTATATATAAAGTATAACCGATAGACTTACGCCCTGTAAACCCAACCTAAAAGCGCTCCTTTCGCCGCTGCACGCGCAGCTGCTGGCGCCGCTCGGCGGCCTCCCACTCGGCAGCCTCGGCATCGGTATCCAAAATCAGCCGGGGCACCGGCGTGGGGTTGCCCTTTTTATCCAGTGCGACCATGACAAGGTAGGCCACATTGATCTTATGCCGCTCTCCGGAAAGTTCCTCCACATAGGTATCCACCCGTACCTCCATGGAGGTGCGCCCCGCCCGGGTGAGCTTGCCCACCAGAATAATGGTATCGTTGACAAAGGCTGGCGCGCGGAATTGCAGGTTATCTACCGATGCGGTGGTCACATCGCACCCCGAGTGGCGGCGGGCCACCACGGCGGCGACCACGTCGATCCACTCCATCAGCTTGCCGCCGAACAGCCGGCTCTGGCCGTTGATCTGTTCGCTCATCAGGATCTGCACCTGCTCGGTGCGGGAATCGGACACGTGCTTGGCGCTGAGCTTGCCGGTTTCATCTGTCATATCGTGTGCTCCTTTAACATAGGTTTGGAGACATTGCTCTGCCCTTAGTGTAACACAGCGGTGCGCAAAAAACACGCCCGGAGCGCAGGCCGGTAAAAAAGGGGACTGGCAATCCGCCCCGGCTTGGTCTACAATAGTAAACAAGAGTACTACGGCCTGCGCTTTAGCCCTGGCCGTTACATTGAGAAAGGCGGGAGTATCCATGAAAAAATGCCTGGCGCTGGATATCGGCGGGTCCAAATTGATCGTAGCGCTGGTGGACGAAAGCGGCAATGTGCTTTGCCAGGAGAAGACGGCCTTTTCCCCCCGGCCGACCCAGGAGGAGGTGCTGGAAAAGATCCTCTCCAGCGTGGCGCGCCTGCCCATGGCCGGAGAGGCCGCGGCCTGCGGGGCCACCATCCCGGGGCTGGCGGACCCGGAAAAGGGACTGTGGGTATACGCGCCCTATTCCGGCATTGGGGATTTCCCCATCGCACAGCTATTGGGCGAAAGATTGGGCCTTGACGTTTATATTGAAAACGACGTAAACGCCTGCGCCCTGGCCGAGCAGCGCTGGGGCGTGTGCCGGGAGATGCGCGATTATCTGTGGATCACCGTTTCCAACGGCGTGGGCGGCGCGCTGGTATTAAACGGGCAGCTGTACGCCGGGGCGGGCGGCAACGCCGGGGAGATCGGCCACCTGACGGTGGAGAGCGGCGGGCCCCTTTGCCCCTGCGGGAAACGCGGCTGTCTGGAGGCCTGCGCAGCCGGCCCGGGCATCGCCCGGCGCTACCGCCAGGCGGCGGGGCTGCCCGAAGGAGACCCCATCGACGCGGCGCAGATCGCCGCGCGCGCACGGGCGGGCGAGGCGGAGGCCCTGGCCGTATGGCGCAAGACCGGCAACTACCTAGGCCGGGCCATTGCGGCGGCCACCAACCTGCTGAACTTGCAGGCCGCCATCATCGGCGGCGGGGTATCTTTAAGCTTTGACCTGCTGCAAGAGGGTATCGCCCAGGTCTATGGGCAGGAGGTCTTTGCCACTGCCAATGCCGGCATGCCCATTTTGCAGACCGGCCTTGGCTACGAGGCGGGTTTGCGGGGTGCGGCCGCCCTGGCCTTTCAGGGTTTGGAGCACCAAAACGCTTAAAAGGAGGAAGACTCATGATGAATATTTGGCACGATATTGCCCCGGAGCGGATCCGGCCCGAGAGCTTTACCGCAGTGGTGGAGATCTCCAAGGGCGGCAAGAATAAGTATGAGCTGGACAAGGAGACCGGCATGCTGCGTCTGGACCGGGTGCTGTACACCTCTACCCACTACCCGGCCAATTACGGCTTTATCCCCCGCACCTACGCCGCGGATAACGACCCGCTGGACGTGCTGGTGCTCTGCCAGGAGAGCATCATCCCCCTTACCCTGGTACAGTGCCGGCCCATCGGCGTGATCCTGATGGTGGACGGGCAGGACAAGGACGAGAAGATCATCGCCGTACCCGAGGGGGATCCGAATTACTCCAGTTATACGGATATAGACCAGCTTCCGCCCCACTTTTTTGACGAGATGAGCCACTTTTTTACCGTCTATAAGAGCCTGGAGGGCAAAAGCGCCTATGTGCGCAACATCAAAGGGCATAAAGAGGCGCTGGAGGTCATCCGCTCCTGCATGGAGCGCTACAGCCAGATGCAAAAGCCGGCGTTCAACGTTTAGGAGGGACAGCCTGTGGAAAAGAAGAAGTTTGCCATGATGATCCTGGGGCCTTACTATGATCCAGAGCAGCACCAGGCCCACTTTGAGACGGCCTGGTGCGATACCTATATCGTGACCGTGCGGGACTTTGAGGAGGCGAAGGCCAAAATCCTTGAACTGCAGCAGCTGGGCGTAGGCGCGGTGGAGGTTTGCGGCGGCTTTGGGCCGGAAAGGGCCAAAGAGCTGATCGCCCTGACAAACGGCGAATTGGCCGTCGGCTATGTGACCAGCTTCCCCGAGCAGGCGCCGCTGTTCGCCCAGGTGTTTGGCGATTAGCGCCGGGCCTTACTATCTTAATAAAGTACTTTACCCATGCCGGCCGGTGCAATACCGGCCGGCATGATGTATAAACGCCCCAAAATAGAATAATGCGCCCTTCCATCGCGGACGGCAAAGCGCCCCGCGCCCTTGATCTGCCGGGCATAGCCCCGCCTTTTGCCCTATTCTTGTCACTTGTCATTGCAGCTGTCTTGACACATATTGCCATCTACGCTACAATAGGTGCCGTTAAGCAAAAGACCGGCGGCCTTTTAAACGTATGCTTAATTAGAGGAGATCAAACATGAATCAGGCCTGTGATGTGGTCATCGTCGGCACGGGGGTGGCGGGGTTATACTGCGCGCTGAATCTGCCGGAAAAGTTGAACGTGCGTATCATCACCAAGCAAGCGGCGGACGGCGCCAACTCGTTTTTGGCCCAGGGCGGTATCTGCGTGCTGCGCGGCGAGGAGGATTTTAACGACTATTATGCGGATACGATGCGCGCGGGGCATTTTGAGAACAACCCCAAGACCGTGGAGCTGGTACTGCGCAGCTCCAACCAGATCATCCGCGACCTATTACGGTTGGGCGTGCGCTTTAACCGCGACGCGCACGGCAACTTTGACTATACCCGTGAGGGCGCCCACTCCCGGCCGCGCATCTTATTTTGCAACGATGTGACCGGGCGCGAGATCACCGGCACGCTTCTCCAGCAGGTCCGCAGCAGGCCTAACGTGACGATAGACGAGTATACCACGCTGCTGGATATCATCTCGAAGGATAACGCCTGCCACGGGGTCGTGGTATCCGACCAGGCGGGCCAGATCTCTACGATCGGCGCCAACCATGTGGTGCTGGCCTGCGGAGGGCTGGGCGGGCTTTATAAAAACTCCACCAGCTTTCCGCACATCACCGGGGACGCATTGGCCATCGCCCTGCGGCATAATGTCGCGGTGGAGCATCTGGATTATGTGCAGATCCACCCCACCACCCTGTTTTCCAGCAAGCCCGGCAGGCGGTTTTTGATCTCCGAATCCGTCCGGGGCGAGGGCGCCCTGCTGCTGGACAAGCGGGGCAACCGGTTTGTAGACGAGCTGCAGCCGCGCGACGTGGTCAGCCAGGCGATATGGAAGCAGATGGAAGCAGATGGAAGCGAACACGTGTGGGAGGATATGCGCCCGCTGGGCGAGCAGACGATCCTGACCCACTTCCCCCACATCTACCGGCGCTGCCTGGAGGAAGGGTTTGACCCGCGATACACGCCCATCCCCGTCGTCCCCGCCCAGCACTACCTGATGGGCGGGATCAAGGTGGATCTGGCCAGCCGCACCTCCATGGCCGGGCTGTACGCCTGCGGCGAGACCAGCTGCAACGGCATCCACGGCAAAAACCGGCTGGCCAGCAACTCCCTGCTGGAATCGCTGGTGTTTGCCCAGCGCGCGGCGGACGACATCGTATTTGCCGCACGGGCCAAACGCGCCGCGCCCCCGCCCGAGGTGGACCTTAAACAATACGAAGACCTGGACGCCCTGTTTAGCGAATATCGCAGGGCCGTATTAAAAAGATTAGAAAGGTTGGAAGCAAAGCATGGATAAGATCGCACTGAAGCTGAATATGGACAGGCTGCTGCTCATGGCCCTGCGGGAGGATATGACCAGCGAGGACATCTCCACCAACGCCGTAATGCCCAAGGAGCAGCGCGGCACGGTGGACCTGATCTGCAAGCAGGACGGCATTATCGCCGGGCTGGACGTATTTGTACGGGTGTTTGAGCTGCTGGATGAAACGACCTGCGCCACGCTGCTGTGCCAGGATGGGGATGCCGTAAAGAAGGGGCAGCTGCTGGCCACCGTGCAGGGGGATATCCGCGTGCTGCTCTCCGGCGAGCGGGTGGCCCTTAACTATTTGCAGCGCATGAGCGGCATTGCCACCTATACAGGCGATATCGCCAAGCTTTTGCAGGGCAGCCAGACCACGCTGCTGGATACCCGCAAGACCACGCCCAACTGCCGCATTTTTGAAAAATACGCCGTACGCGTGGGCGGCGGGCACAACCACCGCTACAACCTGTCCGACGGCGTGCTGCTTAAGGATAACCACATCTCCGCCGCCGGCGGCATTACAAACGCCGTGCGCCTGGCCAAGGCCTACGCCCCCTTTGTACACAAGATCGAGGTGGAAGTGGAGACGCTAGAGCAGGTACAAGAGGCGGTAGACGCCGGGGCGGACATCATTATGCTGGACAACATGACCCCGGAGCAGATGCGCCAGGCCATTGCGCTGATCGGCGGGCGGGCGCAGACCGAGTGCTCCGGAAACGTCACCCGGGAAAACATCGCCGCCCTGGTGGCCTTGGGGGTGGATTATATCTCCAGCGGCGCTTTGACCCACTCCTCCCCGATACTGGATATTTCTATGAAGCATCTGCACGCCATTTAAGAAAGGGGTATTCGTTTGAACGTAAAGGAACGGCGCAACGAGATCCTCAAGATCCTAGGGCGGGCTGACGGCCCCGTGGCGGCGAAA
Source organism: Luoshenia tenuis (assembly GCF_014384745.1). Classification (NCBI taxonomy): domain Bacteria; kingdom Bacillati; phylum Bacillota; class Clostridia; order Christensenellales; family Christensenellaceae; genus Luoshenia; species Luoshenia tenuis. The sequence continues at coordinate 180,201 of NZ_JACRSO010000005.1, read as the reverse complement.
GAGCTGGCCGTTCGCTTCCACGTCAGCCGCCAGGTCATCGTACAGGATATGGCCGTGCTGCGCGCGGTGAATTCCGATATCGTTTCTACCTGCCGGGGCTATATCCTGCAAAAAGAGGCCTGTTTCAGCCGCGAGATCAAGGTCTGCCATGCCGAGGAGGATGTGGCGCGGGAGCTGAACCTGATCGTGGATTACGGTGGCAAGGTCAAAAACGTCAGCATCAAGCACCGGGTCTATGGCCGGATCACCGTGGATATGGATATCGCCTCCCGGCAGGATGTGGACGAGTTTTTAGAGCTGCTGCAAAGCGGAAAATCCACCTTGCTGGGCAGCGCCACCGCCGGCTACCACTACCACCTGATCGAGGCGGCCAGCAATGAGCGGTTGGACCGGATCGCCCGCCAGCTGGAGCAGGCCGGGCTTTTGGCCCCGCTAACCCCCTGGGAGCAGGAGAACGAAACGGAGGAGCAGGACAACCCATGACCGTAAAAGAATTGCAAGAAGAGATCCTTCGCCTGAAGGCCGAAAAGGATATCTGTATTTTGGCCCACGCCTATCAAAGCCAGCCCATCTTGGAGGTGGCCGATTACATCGGCGATTCCTACGGGCTGAGCGTGCAGGCCAGCAAAGATAAACGGCAGAACATTTTGATGTGCGGCGTGCGCTTTATGGCGGAGACCTGCAAGGTGCTCTGCCCGGAAAAACGGGTATACCTGCCCAACCCGGAGGCCGGCTGCCCCATGGCCGAGCAGCTGGACCCTGAAGGCCTTGCCGCCCTCAAAGCGCAATATCCGGATTACGCCGTGGTGGTCTATGTCAACACGACCAGCGCCCTGAAAGCGCAGGCCGACGTTTGCGTGACCTCCGCCTGCGCCGTACAGGTCTGCCGGGCGATAGAAAACGACAAGATCCTGTTCGTTCCTGACCCGAACCTGGGGCAATATGTGGCCGGACAGTTGCCGGATAAGCAATTTGCCTTTTACCAGGGCGGCTGCCCGCACCATATGCAGGTCACCCCGGATGAGGTGGCCCGCGCCAAGGCCGCGCACCCCAACGCGCTGGTGCTGGTCCACCCCGAATGCCGCGGGCCGGTAACCGATATGGCGGATTATGTGGGCTCGACCACGGGCATCATGGCGTATGCGCAGCAATCCCCCGCGCAGGAATTTATCATCGGCACGGAGATCAGCATCGTCGAGCACCTGCAGTACCAGTGCCCGGACAAGCGGTTTTACCCACTCTCCGCCAGCCTCACCTGCGCCAACATGCGCCTGACCACGCTGATGGACGTGTATCACTGCATCCGCGGTACCGGCGGGGAGCAGATCGTCCTGCCGGAGGAGGAGATGGCGGGCGCCGGGCGCTGCATCAGGCGGATGATCGCCCTGAACGGTTAGGTTTGCAGACCATAAGCGATAATAGATCGTGGGTAGAAAAAAAGACAGGGGCGCGCTCCCCTGTCTTTTCTATTACCGTTATGGGTTTACCCCTTAGGATACGTGGATGCGGTTATCGTCAAAGGCGATCTTGGCCATGCCGTGCACATGTACCGGCTTATCCCGCCCCGGCACCCGGTAGGCCGCGCTTTTATCGCCGCAGAGCAGCTCGTCACAGCAGGCCAGCATGTCCGGCACGATCTGTTTCGAGATGCCCAGCCGGCTGTGGCCGGGATAGAGCACGTCAAATTCATCCAGATGCGCCATCAGGCGCGTTAAGCCCTGGCGGAATTTTTCCACCGTCATGTAAGGCGTGACAACCGCGTCCGGATCGGAGGACATGCAAAAGGTGGGCGTCCACACCAGCGCATCCCCGGAATAGAGCGCCCGGCGCTTACGGTCCAGCAGCGCAATGCCGCCCTCGGCGTGCCCGGGCAGGTGGAACACCTCCACCTCATAGCCGCCGCCCAGATCGAACACGTGGCCGTCCTCCACCGTCTCCACCGCATAGGGCGCGGGCTGGATGAGGTCGCCTCGCGTGTAATTATACTGGCGCACCTCGTCCGGCGGCAGCTCTCGCCGGGGCGCGGTCATCTGCGCGCGCAGCCCGGGCGCATCCATCGCATGGATAAAAACGCTGCCAAACTGCGGATTGCCCAGCACATGGTCGGGATGATGATGGGTGTTGACTACGAACACCGGAAGATCGGTCAGGCTCTCCACCAGCCCTTTCAGGTCGCCAATGCCAAAGCCGGTATCCACCAGCATGGCCTTATCTTTCCCCGGCACCAGGTGGCACCAGGCGTCCCCGCTGTAGCCGGGGCTGCGCGAGAGGATGTGCCAAAGGCCCTGGGCGCCCGGCACCTGTACTAAAGGATAATTATCAGATAACGCCATTTTCTGCCTCCGTTCAAACGCAATGCCGCGCGGATAACGCCGCGCCGCTCTGATGTTATTTTGGCACGCGGCGGGCGGCCCTGTCAACCCGAGGGGGAGCGCTATTTGAGCACGTGCGGCTTGAACCCCTCGCCCAGTACCTCGTGGGCGTTGCTCAGGATGACAAAGGCCTCCGGATCGACCCGGGTGACGATGCGCTTAAGGCGCACCAGCTGCATGCGCGTTACGGCGCAGAGCAGCACTTCCCTTTCTTCGCCGCTGTACATGCCCCGGGCCGAGAGCAGAGTCACGCCCCGCTCCAGCTCCTCCATCAGCAGCTGGGCGATCTTGCGGCTTTGATCGGAGATGATATAGCATACCTTGCCGCTGTCCAGGCCCTCCTGCACAAGGTCGATGGTCTTGGTGGTCAGGAACAGGGCCAAAATGGCGTACAGCGCCATCTCGGCATCAAAGATAATGCCGGCGGCCAGGATGATCACCGCGTCGATAACAAAGATCCAGCCCGTGACCTTGAGCTGGGGGATGAGCTTGTGCAGCAGTAATGCCGCAAGCTCGCTGCCGCCGGTGGTAGCGCCCCCGCGCATCACCAGCCCCAGCCCAAGGCCCATGGCCGCCCCGCCATAGACGCTGGAGAGCATGGCGTTTTGGCTAAGCGCCACCTCGGGGATCAGGTAGGTGGCCGCGCTCAGCAGCAACGTGGCCAGGATCGAGCGCCAGAAAAGCTCTTTGCCCACCTCCCGGTAGCCCAGCGCGAACAGCGGCAGGTTGACCAGGATATTGACCAGCCCCACCTGCAGCCCCAGCGTATGGTATAAGATCGTCCCCAGGCCGGTGGCCCCGCCGGCTACGACCTTGGCGGGCACCAAAAACAGGTTCAGCGCCCCGCCGGCGATAAACGCGCCCACCACCAGGAGGACGTAATCCAGCAACACGGTCTTTTTCTTTTGCTTCTTCATGTTTTTTTCTCCTCAATCCCAAAATAGCTTGTCCCATATGGATAAAAAGGGGAAGGCCGCCCTTCCCCTTTGGTTTTTAACGCGTCCGCTTTACAGGTCGATCATTCCAAGGCTGATCCGCAGCGCCTGGTCCACCTGCTCCATCCACTCGGGCGGCAGGCTGCCCAGCTTTTCGCGCAGGCGCGCCTTATCCAGCGTGCGCAGCTGCTCGGTCAGCACCACCGAATCCTGCTTGAGGCCGGAGGTATCCCCCGCCACCGCCACATGGGTGGGCAGGCGGGATTTATTGATCTGACTGGTGACCGCCGCAACGATCACCGTGGGGCTGTACCGGTTGCCAATATCGTTTTGCAAAATCAACACCGGACGCACGCCCCCCTGTTCGGAGCCGGTTACGGGGCTTAAGTCCGCAATATAAATTTCTCCTCTTTTCATCATCGCTATTCACTCTCCGCCAACAGCGCCTCATAGTGCGCCGAATCTAGGGCTTGGGCAGCCATGCCCCATTCCGCCCAATCTCGATTGATCTGGGCCATGCTTTCGTAGCCTTCACGCATTTGTTGACGGATAAGCTCCCTTTGCTTTTCGGAGATATAAGCCCGCATCGCCTCCCGGATCAATTCGCTGCGGTTGACGTTGTGATCCCTTGCGATCTGGTCCGCCTGGGCCAGCAGCGAATCGGGCAGGCTGATGAGTATTTTCTTTAACTGGGGCACGGTAGATTCCTCCTTTCACGCGGAGGCAACCTTGAAGCGCCCCCTGCCCTAGAGGCCGCTTAGGCGGGCAAAAACCCGGGCCAGGCCCTTGTGCATATCCGAGGCCGTAAGCCCATGATACCCCATTTCCCGGGCTGCGAGATCCCCCGCCGCGCCGTGAACGTAGCTGCCCAATCTTGCCGCATCATAGCCGCCCAGCCCCTGGCCCAGCAGCGCCGTGATCACGCCGCTAAGCACATCCCCGCTGCCGCCTGCGGCCATGCCGGGGTTTCCGGTAGCGTTGAAGGTGACCCGCCCCTCGGGCGAGGCGATAACCGTGGCCGAGCCTTTGAGCAGCACCACGCACCCCCAGCGCGCGGCAAATTCTACCGCGCAGCCCACCGGGTCCTGGAGGATATCCTGCACCTTCCAGCCGCACAGCCGCGCCATCTCCCCGGGATGGGGGGTGAGCACCACCGGCGCAGCGCGTCCGCGCAGGATATCGGGATCTTGCGCCAATGCGTTAAGACCATCCGCGTCTATTAACATAGGTATATCCGTCTGCTCTAAAATATGCCGGATGAGTGAAAAATGATCGCAATCTTTCCCCAGCCCCGGGCCGATGCCCACGGCCGACTTGCCCGCAAGGGCGGATAGCGCCGCCTGCGCGGCACCGTGTATACGTCCATCTTTCTCGGGCAGCGCCAGGCACATGGCCTCGGGCGGGTCTCCGTTTAGCAGCGGCAAAAGGCTGCCGGGCAGCATCAGCGTGAGCAGCCCCGTCCCCGAGCGCAGCGCACCCCCGGCGGATAGGCGGGCGGCCCCGGCCATGCCTGCGCTGCCGCAGATCAGCGCCGCATGGCCATAGCTGCCCTTGTGCGAATCCCGCGCGCGCTTAGGCACCAGCGCCGCCGCATCCTCAAAGGATAGCTGTTCATAGGGGCAGTCGCTATGGATCTGGGGCGGGATGCCGATATCCGCCACCACGATCTCCCCAGCGTATTCCCGCCCGGGGTACAGGCACAGCCCGCTTTTAAGGGCGTGGAAGGTCACCGTCTTTTGGGCGCGCACCGCGCAGCCCAGGATATGCCCCAGCCGCCCGTCCACGCCGGAGGGAATGTCGCAGGCGATGACCGGCCTATGCTGTCCGTTCAGCCAGCCGATGGCGGCGGCGTACAGCCCGGAGACCGCCCGGTCCAGCCCGGTGCCCAGCAGGCAGTCCACCGCCACGGACTCCGGCGCGCCCGCACAAAAGGCGGCCAGCGCCGCTTCGTCCGCGATCTCCCGCACTGCGCCGCCGCAGCGCAGTAAAAGCTCGTACTCGGCCCGGGCGTCCCCTTTTAGCTTACCGGCACTTGTCAGCAGGGCCACCCGCACCGGGCAGCCTTCTAATAGCAGCATGCGGGCGGCGGCCAGCCCGTCCCCGCCGTTATTGCCGCTGCCGCATAAAAACAGCGCCCCGCCCTGCGCCAGGGGACGCACCGCGTCCCGCAGGGCCATGGCGGCTTTTTCCATCAATACCAGGCCCGGAAAGCCATAATCCTCAATGGCCGTCCGGTCGGTCTGGCGCATCAGCTCCGGCGTCAATACACGCATCTTGTTCCCCTCCTTTACTTCTCGCGGGTGACCGCGCGCAGCACCGCCCGGCGCAATACCTCCACCGCGGCCACGCAAATTTGGTTAAAATCCCCCGCCGCGCGCCCCGTGGACAGGGCAAAAAGGGTGTCCCCATCGTTTAAGGTGTGCACCGGGCGGATGGAAAGCGCCAGCCCATCCTGCGCCACGCGCGCAAGGCGGTTGCACTGCTCGCGGGAGAGGGCCGCATCGGTGGCGATCACGCCGATGGTGGTGTTGCGCCCGGCCTGCCCCTCCACCGGAAATTGCAGGGCCGCCTTGGCGGTGTTGATAAAGCCTCCATCCGGTCCCTTAGCGCCCGAGATGATAGCGCCGGTATCCGCGTCATACACATCCCCCAGCGCGTTGACCGCAACCGCGGCAGCCACCTTTGCCCCGCCGGGCAGGGTGATGCTACAGGTGCCAAACCCGCCTGGAGCCGCCCCGGCCGGGCCTAAAATCTTGCCGATGGTCGCCCCTGTGCCCGCGCCCACGGCGCCCTGCGCCAGCGGGCTGGAAGCGGCGGCCTTGGCCGCGGCATAGCCCATCGCCTCATCCGGGCGGGCCTTGGGATCCCCCACGCCCAGGTCGAAGATCACCGCGCCGCAGACCAGCGGCACCCGGGCCACCCCAACGTCCAGCCCCACGCCCTGCTCTTCCAGGTAGCGCATCACCCCGCCGCAGGCATTCAGTCCATAGGCACTGCCCCCGCAAAGGGTGACGGCGTGGATCTTTTGCACCAGGTTGCCGGGGTTAAAAAGATCGGTCTCCCGGGTGCCGGGCGCGCCCCCGGCCACGTCCACGCCGCCCACGGCCCCCTCCGGGCAGAGGATGGCGGTGCAGCCGGTGCACCCGCGTTCATCCGTGGCGTGCCCCGCCAGAATGCCCGCTATATCCGTTATGCTTCCTGTAAACTGCTCATACATAGCCCAATATCCCCCTTACCGATACTTCGCCGGAGACCACTTTCTCCCGCTGTCCCTGCTCATTTTCTACGATCAGCTCGCCATCCTCCGCCAGGTCCACCGCCCTGGCCTTATACTTACCCTCCCGGGTGACCAGCAGCACCTCCTGGCCCAGGGTAGCGCTGTGGCGGCGGCAATAATCCACCACCGCCCCCACGCCCGCGGTCATCAGCTGGTCGTAGCGCTGTTCCAGCTGGCGCATCACCGCGCCCGCCAGCGCGCAGCGTTGGAAGCTGCGCCCGGTCTCGATCAACAGCGAGGTGGCCTTGTCCCGTATCTCCTCGGGGAAATCTTCAATCCCCTGGGCCACGTTGATGCCGATGCCCATGACCACCCACTGCACGTTATCCATATCCGCGCTCATCTCGGCCAGGATGCCGCACACCTTTTTGCCGTTTACGATCACGTCGTTGGGCCATTTGATAGGGGCCTGCACCTTGCAGACCTCCTCCAGCGCGGCGGATACGGCAGCGGCGCTGAGCATGGTCAATATCGGCGCGCGCTGGGCCTCAAAGGGCGGGCGCAGCACCACGCTCATAAACAAGCCCTGTCCTTTAGCCGAGTTCCACCCCCGGCCCAGGCGGCCCCGGCCGGCGGTCTGCGTTTCAGCCAGCACCAGCGCCCCGTTCGGCGCGCCCTGGGCGGCCCACTCCTTGGCCCGCAGATTGGTAGAATCGCAACTATCGTACACCTGTATGGCCTGGCCCATCTCCCGGGTGCCCGCGGCGTGGCGGATAAGCGCTGGTTCCAGATGATCCGGCATGGAAAGCAGCCGGTAGCCCCGCCGGGTGGCCGAGGCGATCTCAAACCCATCTTCCCGCAGGGCCTTGATGTGCTTCCACACGGCCGCACGGGTCACCCCCAGTTGCTCGCAGATCTTTTCGCCGGAGATATCCTTTTCCCCCGCCTCCAGCAGCAGGGTCAATATCGCATCCCGCATGTTCAGGCCTCCTTCTTTTCTGCCTCTATTTTACCCTTTCCCCACATAATTGTAAACTTGGTGAAAAATGATAACCCTTTATCGCTTTATCCCCCTTGCGGGGCCTGCCCCCCATGGTTTATGATGGAAAAAACGGCGCTTCAAGCGCCCCATTTCCCGCCCGGTACGCGGGCGCAGCCATAAGTTGATCGCAATATTTTTTGAACGTAAAACGAATAGGGGGAACTTTAGATCATGCAGGATTTTGCAACCATCGCTTCCGCGCTGCGGGAGAACATCCAGAAAGTTATCATCGGTAAGACCGAGGTGGTGGACCTGATGCTGATCGCCATGGCCTGTAAAGGGCATATCCTGATCGAGGACGTGCCGGGCGTGGGCAAGACCACCATCGTATCGTGTCTGGCCAAATCGCTGCAGTGCGATTTTAGGCGCATCCAGTTTACGCCGGACATTCTCCCCAGCGACATTACCGGCTTTTCCATGGCCAACATGCGCACGGGGGAATTTGAGTTCCACTCCGGGGCGATCATGAGCCAGATCGTGCTGGCGGACGAGATCAACCGCGCCTCGCCCAAGACCCAGAGCGCGCTTTTAGAGGTAATGGAGGAAAACCAGGTGACCGTGGACGGGGTGACCTATGCCGTGCCCCAGCCCTTTTTGGTGCTGGCCACCCAGAACCCGGTGGAGTACCTGGGCACCTATCCGCTGCCCGAGGCCCAGCTGGACCGGTTCTTTATGCGGCTATCCATCGGTTACCCCAGCGTGGGCGAGGAGGTGGACATTCTCTCCCGCTTTGAGACGGAGGACCCCATGGAGAGCCTTTCAGCCATCGCCACGGGTGAGGATATCCTCGCCCTGCAGCAGCAGGTACGCACCACCTATGTGGCCGATGAGATCAAGGACTACATCGCCCGCATCACCGCCGCCACCCGCGAGCAGGAGTTTTTGCAGCTGGGGGCCAGCCCCCGCGGCGCGCTGTACCTGATGCGCGCAGCCCAGGCCCGCGCCCGGATGGACGGACGGGACTACGTGCAGGTGGACGATGTGCAGAAGATGGCCTACCCGGTGCTGTGCCACCGGCTGATCCTGCGGCCGGAGGCCAAGCTGCGGGATGTGACGGCCGAGCGGGTGATGCAGATCGTGCTGGGCGGCGTATCGGTCCCCAGCCTGGCGAAATGACGCGGCGGCTGCTCCTTTTTGTAGTGGTGATGGTGGTCACCTTTTGCGCGGGATTGTACACCGGCATACGCCTTTACTACGCGCTGCTGTTCGGGCAGGTGGTGCTGCTTTTATTCGCCTTGGCCAGCGTGTACTATACGGTGTTCAAGTTCAACTACCTGCAATCCTTCAGCCCCCTCATCGTCAAAAAGGGCGAAACCGTGCAACTGAATATGCAGCTGTTTAACGACCATGCCTTCCCCTTCCCCCACCTAACGGTGGTGTACGATACGCTGGACACCCTGTTTTCCGGCGGGGAGGTGCGAAAAGAGCTGGACCTGGCCCCCCATGAAAAGGTGGACGTGGGCGAGGAGATGGTCTGCCGCTACCGGGGGCAGTATACGGTAGGGCTGCGCCGCATCGTAGCGCAGGACGCCATGCGCCTTGTGCGGGTGGATTACGACATGACCAAGCTCTACTACTATAAGCCCTGTACGCTTGTGATCTACCCCCGCATCGCAGAGCTGGGGGCGCTGCCCTTTCCCATGGTGGAGATGGACGGGCAATCCCGCCAGTCTCCCAAGGCGTCCGACGAGCTGACCACCCCCTTTGACACCCGGGCCTACCAGCAGGGGGACCCGCTCAAGACCATCCACTGGAAGCTCTCCGCCCGCAAGCGGGAGCTGGTCACCAAGCAGTACGACATCCCCATGCGGCCCCATACCTTACTGTATATCGACGCAGCCGCCCACGGCTTTGAGGGCCTTACCGCCGTAGAGCTTGAGGATATGGCCTGCGAAACGGCCACCGCCATCTGCCGGTGCGTGCTGGCCCACATGCTGCCTTTGGAGATGATCTTTTATAACGAAGGGCGCCAGAGCGTGGCCGGCGCGACCCTGCACGATTTTGCCTCCTTCCACGCGGCGCTGGCCTATATGACCTTTCACGACCGGGAAAAGATGGCGGACGTGCTGGGACAGGAGCAGGCGCTGCTGGCCCGGGCCGGCGGCATACTGCTGGTCACCTGCCAGATGGATGAGGCGCTGTTTAACCGGCTGATCCTGCTCTCGGGCAGCGGCATCACGGCCACGGTGTTCTTTATCACACCTGCGGTGGACCCGGACTCCAAGGCCAGCCATGCGCTGCTGGAGTTGCGGCGCTATGGGGTAAAGAGCGTGCAGATCACCCCACGGGACAGTGTGGAGCAAAAGGCGGGTGAGCTATTATGAGGATGAGAGACCGGCTTTGCCACCTGCTGCTGGATGGCGGCATGGCCGCGCTGTTTGCCGCGTATTTAAGCAGCGCCGCCTTTACCTATCTCCAGCTTGAAACGGTATTTTGGCAGGTGCTCGCCATCGCCCTGTTGGCGGCGGTTGCCTTTAGCCTGCTGTTTTATAATGGAAAAACGACGGGGATCACCCTGGCCGCCGCGGCGCTGATCACTTTGGGCGCCTATCTTTTCCTTCCGGGCGCGCAGGCCTACCTGGCGGGCTTTTTCGGCCAGCTGGGCACCTTTATGGCCTTTGTGCTGGGCGGGGTCTCCCGCCTGGAGGCCGGGGACACCTTTACCTTTGTCTGCATCGCCACGGCGCTTTTGACCCTGCCGGTTTGGCTTTTACAGTACAAGTTCAAAAAAGTGCGGTACCTGCCGTTGTTTATTCTAGCGGTGGTGACGGTATTCTTTTTCGCCCTGCACGAGCGGGCGCAGCTGCCTCCCCTGTGGCCGCTGCTGATCGCCCTTTGCTATCAGTTTATCCGCGCTGGCGGCGAAGCGCGGGATTACGCCTCGCCCCAAAAGAGCCTCAAACTGCGCCTGGCCGCGCTGCTCACGGCTGTAGCGGTCAGCGGTCTGGGCCTATTCTTCCTGCCGGGGGATACTTCCGCCTGGCGCTCCCAGGGCTTCCGGGACCTGGTCGCCAATGTGAACGATCTGCTCAATACCTACGGCAACTTTACCGAGCCGCGCACCAGCTTTTCCATGGCGCAGATGGGCTTTCAGCCCCTGGAGCACCGGCTGGGCGGGCCCATCTCCCCCTCGGATGACGATGTGATGGTGGTCAACGCCACGCGGGAGGTCTATCTGCGGGGCAACGTGCTGGACTATTATACCGGCCAGGCCTGGGAACACGCCGCGCCGGCCAACCGAATCCGCCTGTCCCAATACTGGAACAAGCAGGAGCAAAGCGATGTCTTTGGCCTGGCGCTGCCGGATTATACCCTGCTCAGCCGTTTCCCCTCCAGCCGCTCCATCGATACGGTGAATATCGAGGTGCGCACCACCTCCAGCGGGCCCAGCACCCTGTTTGCCCCCAGCCGCCTGATCAGCCTGGACCCGGCGGACCGCTCTGAGGTCGTACCCTACTTTAATACGGTCAGCGAGGTGTTCGCCACCAAGGATGTGCCCTTTGGCACCGAGTACGCCATGAAGGGGTACGAGATCACCCGCTCTAACCCGTACTTTGACGAGTTTATGGCCTATGTGTATGACGAGAAGGGCGATCAGCTCGCCCCCATGGACCCGGAGCTTGAGCAGTACTATCTGCAGCTGCCCGATAACCTGCCCACAACGGTCTATCTTCACGCGCAGGAGGCCATCGGCTACCAGGAAAATACCCTGAACCCCTACGAAAAGGCCCAGGCGCTGGAGCGCTATCTCCAGGAGAACTTTACTTACGCCCTGGACGTACCCTATCCCCCTGAGGACGAGGACTTTGTCTCCTTCTTTTTAGAAGACGGCCGGGGCTACTGCACTTACTTCGCCTCCGCCATGACGTTGATGGCTCGCTCCCTGGGGCTGCCCGCCCGGTATGTGGAGGGGTTTGCCTTGCCCCGGGCCGAGTCGATCCAGGACTACGCGGTCACCAACCGCAACGCCCACGCCTGGACGGAGGTCTACTTTGACAGCGTGGGCTGGGTGACCTTTGACCCCACGCCCCCGGACTGGGCCTCTTTTGTAGAGGACCTGCTGCCCCAGACCGGGGAGGCCTTTACCCTGCCCGACCAGTATGGCGACGGTAACTACGTACCCATTGAGATAGAGGATACCGGCAAGCTGGAACAGGACGAAGAGGATATGACCCTGCCGCTGATGATCGCCGCGGCGGCCTTGGTGCTGGCTCTGGGGCTATATATGAGCTATTGCTACCTGCGCACCCGGCGCAACTTTATCCGCCGCCGCGCCAAGGGCTGGGATGCGGCCTTTATCGCCGGCTATCAGGACCTGCAGCGGTTGCTGCGCATCCTGGGTCTTGAGCGGGAAAAAGGCGAGAGCGACCTTAAGCAGGCTAGCCGCGCGGATGCGCGCCTGCTTTTGGAGGATGTCAAAGTGGCGGACGCGGCGCTGACCGCTACCCGGCTGCTGCTCTCCCCCTACGCGTGCGACGAGCAGGATTTTGAAAGCATGATGGACGTGCGCGATGCGCTGGCAGCGTATCTGATCCACGCCCGCGGGCGCTGGTATTACCTGCTGCACCGCATCCTGGGGCTGCCGCTGCCCGGCGCCCTGCGCCGGCGGCGATCGCGCAGACACGGGGCTTAAGCCAGCTGGAGGAACAAAATGGCAAGGGGCCGCCCGTGGGGCGGCCCTTTATCGTCCCCTCCAGCGTCTACATTGACAAAACATTAACGTTATTTGCTAATGATTGTTAACTATGTTATAATACCTGTGTATGTTAGGAACCAACACTTCTATTTTGAACAAGGGGGTTACATTTGTGCAATATCGTCCTTTTGGAAAACTGGGGTTTGACGTATCCACCTTTGGCATGGGTTGCATGCGCCTGCCCACCACCACGGACGCCGAGGGCAACACGGTAATCGACGAGAAAGAGGCGATCGCCATGATCCGCCATGCGGCGGACAGCGGCGTAAATTACTTTGACACGGCTTATGTTTACCACAACCAGACCAGCGAGATCGTCGTGGGCAAGGCCATGCAGGATGGCTACCGCGAGAAGGTGCGCATTGCCGATAAGCTGCCGCTGTGGCTGTGCGATACCTATGCGGACATGGAGCGCAAGCTCGACGAAATGCTGGAGCGGTTGCAGACCGACCATATCGACTTTTTGCTGCTGCACTCGCTGGACCGCAAGCGCTTTGACTACGGCAAGGAGCTGGGCGCGCTCAAATTCCTGGACAAGGCGCTGGAGCAGGGCAAGATTTTGCACCCCGCCTTCTCCATGCACGACAATATCGAATCCTTCAAGTACATTCTGGACAGCTATCCCTTTGAGATGTGCCAGATTCAGCTCAACTTCCTGGACGACAAGCTCCAGGCGGGCGTAGAGGGCCTCAAGTACGCGGCGGACAAGGGCGTGCCCGTGGTCATTATGGAGCCGCTCAAGGGCGGCAAGCTGGCAAACAACATCCCCAAGGACGTGCAGGCCCTGTGGGATGGCGCCAGCCCCAAGCGTACCCCGGTGGAATGGGCTTTCCGCTGGCTGTACAACTTCCCGGAGGTGACCACGATTTTAAGCGGCGTCAGCTCCATGGAGCAGCTGCAGGATAACCTGCGCATCTTCTCGGCGCCGGACGCCAAGCCGGGCGTGATGACGGCCGACGAGCAGGCGTTGATTGCCAAGGCCAAGGAGATCTACATGGCCCGCACCAAAGTGGGCTGCACGGGCTGCGCCTATTGCATGCCCTGCCCCCAGGGGATCCACATTCCGGATACCTTTACCATGTATAACGACCTGGTAGACCCCGAGACCTCGGAAAAGGCCAAGGCCAAATATGCCAATGCCATCAAAGAGGGCGTGGATGCCAGCATTTGCGCCCAGTGCGGCGCCTGCGAGGCGGTATGCCCCCAGGCCATCAGCATCATCGATGTGCTTAAAGAGGCCGACGCGGCGCTGCGTTAACCCGATACGCCCAATCGCCCGGGAAAAATCCCGGGCGATTTTTTATTTTAAGGCAGAGCAAAGCCCCCGCGAAAATTTCGCGGGGGCTTTGCTTGCGGCAGGCCGCACTGCAGGGCTTGGCGCATTACTCCAGGTTTAACTTGTTTTTCAGGATATAGCGCGTCAGCACCATATAAAGGGCGCAGACCGCGGCCATTCCCGCGCTGGCCAGCAGCATCATGCTCTCGGCGTTGATATTCATCAAGCTCTCCACGCCTGCAAGGTTTAAGCCCACGGTGGAGCAGACCACAAACAGGATCTGCCAGATCGTATTGATGGCAATGTAGGCCACAAAGCCCATCAGCGCGCGATGGCTGTTAAACAGGTGCCCAATGCTGATGGAAAGATACACCTGCAAAACGAACATGGCGCCGCTGAGCAACAGCATGAGCAGGAATTCTGCTACCAGGCGCACGACCTCCCAGGCCTTGGCGTGCTGGAACAGCAGCCCGAACCCTTCCCACATCGCGGGGAAGAAATCCCCCACCACGCCGGACAGGATCAAAATGGACAGCGCCCCTACGATACAGCTGACCACCGCCCAGATGGCAAAGGTCAAAAGCTTACTCCAGATCAGCCGGCCGGTGGTGACGGGCAGGGTATTCATCAAATATCCCTCGTCCCCCAGCAGGTTTTTGTAAAACCGCTGGATCAGGATCAGCAGCGTGATCACGCCCAGCGCGATAAACAGCGAGAACACCACCAGCCCGCCGATGGCGCTGGGCGCGTCGAACTTGCTGACCATCAGCAGCCGCGTGACCAGTACCGAGACCAGGATGGCGGCATACAGCGGCAAAAACGTGCGCCCGGTGGCGCGCAGCTCGTACTTCATCAGTTTGCCTAGCATTTGAATACCTCCCTGAAGATCTCGTCGATGGATTCGCCATACTGCTGGCGGATGTCGTCCGCCGCGCCGGTGAGCATGATGCGCCCGGAGCGGATAAAGATGATGTCGTCCAGTATCTTCTCCACGTCCGCGATCAGGTGGGTGGAGATGATGACGCTGGCCTCCTCGTTATAATTGGTAATGATGGTATTGAGGATATAATCCCGCGCGGCCGGGTCCACCCCGCCGATGGGCTCATCGAGCATGTAAAGCTGGGCCTGCCGGCTCATCACCAGCACCAGCTGCACCTTTTCCCGTGTGCCCTTGCTCATGGCCTTGATGCGGTCGGCGGGCTGGATATCCAGGTTGCCCAGCATGGTAAGCGCCCGGCCACGGTCAAAGTCGTCATAAAAATCCTCAAAAAAGTTCAGCAGATCGCCGACCCGCATCCAATCGCTCAGATACGTGCGCTCGGGCAGGTAAGAGACGATCTTTTTACTGGCGACCCCGGGCGCGTTGCCGCCGACAGTGATCGTTCCCTCATCCGGCGTCAGCAGCCCATTGGCCAGCTTGATCAGCGTGGTTTTGCCGCTGCCGTTGGGCCCCAAAAGGCCGATGATGCGCCCTTTGGGGATCTCAAGATCCACGCCCTCCAGCGCGACCTTGTGCCCGAAGCGTTTGCCCAGCCCCTTGCATTGCATAATGTTCTCCATACTTCCCTACTCTCCTTTGCCGGTGGACTTGATCAGCGCGATGACCTCTTCTACGCTGTAGCCCATCTGCTCCATTTCCTTTAATAACTGCGTAATACGCTCGGTTGCCATCTGCTTTTTCACCTCGTCGATCAATTGTGTGTCCTCCGTTATAAAGCGTCCGTTTGTGCGCTGGGTAAACACCAGCCCTTCCTTCTCCAACTCCCCCAGGGCCCGCTGCAGCGTGTTGGGATTGACGGCGAGAACCCCCGCCATCTCCCGGACGGACTGCAGCTTTTGCCCCGGGCCGTACTGGCCGGATATTATCTTCTGCTTGATCATATCGATCAGCTGCAGGTAGATCGGCCGGTCGGTGCTAAATTGCCATTCCATTGCTTCACCCCTTTTGCCGTTGTGTCACTGTATTAAGTGGTTAATACAATAATACAGCGTGCCCTTTCTTTTGTCAATAGCCTTTTTCATTTTTTTAAAGCACAGCAAAGGCCCGGCACTGGGCCGGGCCTTACAGGCATTTATTCTTTTAAAACAGGGCCGTCTGTCCATCGGCCGGTTCAAAGCGGATGGCGTTTTCCGCCTGGGCCAGCAGCGCGTCCAGCGCCACATCCCGCTCCAGCCATTTCTGCTGGGCGGGCTTATCGAAGATCACGGGCATCCGGTCGTGAATAAAGGCGATCTCCGGTGCGGCATCCCGGGTCATGATCACAAAGCGGGGCAGGGCGGCGCCCTGCTCGCGCCGGTAAAGCCCGGCCATATAGAGCGGCTCCTGGGGCGAAAGGGCATATTTTTGCTTGCCTCCGCCTTCCAGCCTGCGCCACTCGTAATAGCAGCTGGCCGGGATCAGGCAGCGCCCCTGGGACAGCGGGCGGCGGAACATGCTCTTTTCCCCCGCCGTTTCGCTGCGGGCGTTGATGACCTGGCCCTTGCCGTCAAACCGGGTAAAGCCCCACTGCATCAAATGCGCCCGGTCCGGCGCGGTAAGCACCGGCACGATATGGGTGGGATAGACCTCCCCGGTACGCATATCCGCAAAGGCGGGCGATTGACGGTCCTCCTGTGCCAGCAGCTCCAGCACCCGCATCCACTCGCGGTCCCCCGCGTCGATAAAATATCTTCCGCACATTTTGCATCCCTCCGTCCCCTAGCTTACCCGACCACCCGGCCGATCATGCGCAGCTCATCCTGCGGGCGGATGGGGATGGGCGCGTATTGCGGGTTGAGCGAGAGCAGATAGCACACCTCGCCCTGCTGGAATTTTTTACAAAACGCATCCCCGTTGAGCAGAAAGATGCCGATCTCCCCATCCTCCAGGGTCTGCTGCTGGCGCACGAACACCACCTGCCCGTCCACAAAGCGGGGCTGCATGCTGTCCCCCCGCACGCGCACGGCAAAGTTAGCCTCGGCCGGGGCATTAGGCGCCTCCAGCAGCTCGTAATGGTCGCTATCCAAAAACAGGCCCGTGCCGGCGGATACCGGCATATCGTATAGCGGCAGGGTACGCACCCGCGCCGCGCCGCCGGCAGATGGATGCAAGGCAAACGCCTCATCCCCGCGCAGCAGGCGGATATATTCAGCCGCGCGGGCGCGCCCCGTGGCATTGAGCCCGGAGAGCAGGTCTTTCTCCCCCGCGCCGTCAAAGGCGGCCAACAGATCCCGCACGCCATAGAGCCGGCATAGATAGAGCAGCTGCAGTCCATCGGGCCGGCTGGCGCCCTGCTCCCATTTCGAGACCGCCTTGTGCGTCACCGCCAGCCCTTGGCGGCTGAGGTATTCCGCCGCCTGGGCCTGGGTCATCCCCGCCGCACGGCGCAGGCGGGCCAGATTTTTTGCTAATTCCATCTGTTTCACCCCTTTTGCCCATTATAGCGGAATATCCACGGGAGCGCAACCGAATATTCTCCTATTTAGAGAATATTTCCACTTTACTTCTCTTTAAAAGAGAATTATAATCATTATAGTCGCTTATAAGGAGAGTGAGAGCGCATGCGTACGGTGCTGCACGTGGATATCAACAACTGTTACGCCGCCATCGAGTGCCTGCACCACCCGGAGCTGCGGGGCAAGCCCGTGGCTGTGGGCGGGGATGTGGAGGCGCGCCACGGCATTATTCTGGCCAAAAACCAACTGGCCAAAGCCCGGGGCGTCAAGACCGGGGAGGCCCTGTGGCAGGCGCGGGCCAAGTGCCCGGGGCTGATCATCCTGGAGCCGGATTTTGCCCGCTACCTGCGCTTTAGCCGCCTGGCCCGGGCGCTGTTTGCCGAATATACCGATCAGGTAGAGCCCTTTGGGCTGGACGAAGCCTGGCTGGATGTAAGCGCAAGCTGCGCCCTGCACGGGGGCGGCGGCGCCATCGGCCAGGAGATCCGCCGCAGGATGAAACAAGAGCTGGGCATCACGGTCTCGGTGGGGGTCTCCTTTAACAAGGTGTTTGCCAAGCTGGGCAGCGATGTGGCGGGCCCGGATGAGGTGCGCCTGTTCTCCCCCCAAAATTACCGGCAGGCAGCCTGGCCGCTGCCGGTGGGCGATCTGCTGTATGTGGGACCGGCCACCCGGCAAAAGCTATACAAGCGCAACATCCCCACCATCGGCCAC
This sequence comes from Luoshenia tenuis, assembly GCF_014384745.1. Taxonomy (NCBI): domain Bacteria; kingdom Bacillati; phylum Bacillota; class Clostridia; order Christensenellales; family Christensenellaceae; genus Luoshenia; species Luoshenia tenuis. The sequence goes on along the minus strand of NZ_JACRSO010000005.1, from coordinate 162,514 downwards.
CTGGCCCAGACCTCGCCCCGGCTTTTGCAGCAATGGCTGGGCAAATGGGGCTTGATCCTGCACGCCTTTGCCAACGGGCAGGACTGCTCGCCCGTGCGGGCGCTGGACGAAGCGGAAGCCATCAAGAGCATTGGCAACTCCACCACCACGCCCCGGGATCTAAAGGACGACCGGGATGCGCGCACGATATTCTGGATGCTGGCCGAATCCGTGGCGGCCCGGCTGCGGGAGAGCGGCTTTGTATGCGATACGGTGCAGATCAGCCTGCGGGACAACGGCCTATTCCGCTTTGAACGGCAGATGCGCCTGCCTCGGCCCACCTGTTTGGCAGCGGACATATGCGGTGCGGCCATGGCCATATTGCAGGCCAACTATAGCTGGGATAAGCCCCTGCGCTCCATCGGCCTTAGGGCCTGCGGGCTGCATAGCGCCGCCCAGCCCAGCCAGACCCTGCTCTTTGAGCCGGAGGCCGCGCGGGAGCGCCGGGAGGCCGCCGAGCGGGCCGTAGAGGATATCCGCGCCCGCTTTGGGCCGGACGCGATCTGGCGGGCGGCCACCGGGCTGGATGATACGCTGCGGCGCATCCACCCCAAGGAAGAACACGTGATCCATCCGGTGGGCTTTTTCCATGCCGGTTAAAAGGAGGGATGAACGATGACTGGCAGCGCTTACTCCCCCAAGGCCTACGTGGGTGTGGAGGCCTACTTCAGCCCGGAGGGGAAGATCCTGCCCCGGTGCGTAGAATGGGAGGATGGCCGGCGCTACGCGGTGGACCAGGTGGTGGACATCCGCCCGGCGGCCAGCCTGCGCGCAGGCGGGGCGGGCATGCGTTACACCGTGCGCATCGGCCAGCAGGAGACTTTTATCTTTCTGGAGGAGAACCGCTGGTTTGTGGAGCGCAAGGGGCTATGAATATGCGCAGGCCGCGCCGTACATGATGAAAAGAAAAAACCGGCCCCAAGGGCCGGTTTTAAGGCTACCGTTACGCTTGATCTTCCGCCTGCTCCCGCTTGCGGGCGGCCTTTTCCGCCTTTTCCCGGCGGCGGGTCAGGTACAGGTTTATAGCCGTCAGCACCACGGCCGCGGCGGGCACTGCGACCAGCCATCCCATAGCGATGGACATGTGCAAAAATACCGACATGTATAAAATACAGGCCGAACCCGCCAGCGAGATAAACCAGAGGATGCTTAAAGCCTGTTCCCCTTTGCTGCGCATGCAAGCGCCCCCTTTCTCACTATCTTAAAAGAAGCGGCGCCGCCCATAAAAGGCGGCGCCACCGCTTTATTGAGCCTTAAGCCTTATTTGCAAACGGCCAGGGCCTTTTCAACCACGTTATCCACCGTGAAGCCAAACTCCTTAAACAGGATGGAAGCCGGAGCGGAAGCGCCAAAGTGATCCAACGCGATCACTTCGCCATCCAGGCCCACGTACTTGTACCAGCCAAAGGGACTGGCAGCCTCCACGGCCACGCGGGCGCGCACGGCCTTGGGCAGCACGCTTTCCTTATAAGCCTCATCCTGGGCGTCAAACAGCTCGAAGGAGGGCATCGAAACCACGCGGGCGTCCACCCCTTTTTCCTTCAGGGCGTCCTTGGCCTGCATGATCAGCTCCACCTCGGAGCCGGTGGCCATCAAGATCACATCCGGCGTAGCCTTTTCGCTGTCCGCCAGGATATAAGCGCCCTTTTTCACGCCGCAGCCGGTATTCTCGTACTGGGGCAGGTTCTGGCGGGTCAGCACCAGCGCGCAGGGGCCCTGATGGGTCATGGCCACCTGCCAGGCGGCGGCGGTCTCCTTGCCGTCGGCCGGGCGCAGCACCGTCATCCCCGGGATGGAGCGCAGCATGGCCAGCTGCTCGATGGGCTCATGGGTGGGGCCGTCCTCGCCCACGCCGATGGAGTCATGCGTCAGCACATAGGTCAGCGGCAGCTGCATGATGGCGGAAAGCCGGATAGCATGCTTCATATAATCGCTAAATACGAAGAAGGTGGACACATAGGCGCGCAGGCCGCCGTGCAGCACCATGCCGTTGCCGATGGCCGCCATGGCAAACTCGCGCACGCCAAAGTGCATGTTGCTGCCACTGTAATCCTCAGCGGAGAAATCCCCGCGGTCCTTCATCAGCGTCTTGGTAGAGGGCGCCAGGTCCGCCGAACCGCCGATCAGGTTGGGCACCTTGGCCGCCAGGCGGTTCAGGGCGATGCCGGAGCTGTTGCGCGTGGCGTCCGCCTTGGGGAAATCCCAGTAGGACTCGTCCGCAAAAATGCTCTCGTCCACCTTGCCGCTAAACCAGCAATCCCACTCCTTGGCCAGCTCGGGGAAGGCCTTTTTATAATTTTCAAACAGCGCGTTCCACTCGTCCTGGGCCTTGGCGCCGGCGTCAATGCACTGCTGCATATGGGCCTTAACTTCCTCAGGTACGGTAAAGGGCGGGTAATTCCAGCCCAGATTTTTACGGGTGGCTTCCAGGTTCTCCTCGCCCAGGGGCTCGCCATGGGCGGAAGATTTGCCCTGCTTGGCCGGGCAACCGTAACCGATCTCGGTATGCACCACGATCAGCGAGGGTTTGCCGGTCTCCTGCTTGGCTTTGGCGATGGCAGCGGAGATGGCGTCCACATCCGTGCCGTTTGCCACGTCGATCACCTGCCAGCCATAGGCCTCATAGCGCTTGGCTACATCCTCGCGGAAGGCGATATTGGTGTTGCCCTCAATGGAGATGGTGTTGCTGTCGTACAGCACGATCAGCTTACCCAGGCCCCAGGTGCCGGCCAGGGAGGAAGCCTCCGAGGAGATGCCCTCCATCAGGCACCCATCGCCCACCAGCGCGTAGGTGTAGTGATCCATCACATTGTAGCCTTCGCGGTTGAACTTGGCGGCCAAATGCGCCTCAGCTACAGCCATACCCACGGCATTGGCCACGCCCATGCCCAAGGGGCCGGTGGTGGTCTCAACGCCTACCGTGTGGCCATACTCGGGATGGCCGGGGGTCTTAGAGCCCCACTGGCGGAACTGCTGCAAATCCTCGATGGTCAGGCCGTAGCCGAACAGGTGCAACAGCGAATACAGCAGCATGGAGCCGTGGCCGGCGGAGAGCACGAAGCGGTCCCGGTTGATCCACTGGGGATCCTTGGGGTTATGCTTCATCTGCTCGGCCCACAGCGCGTAGGCCATGGGGGCCGAGCCCATCGGCAGGCCGGGATGGCCGGAGTTGGCCTTCTGCACGCCCTCGGCAGAGAGCATGCGAATGGTGTTGACCGATAATTCCTTGACACAGGGCATGAAAATTTACCTCCCTTAATTTGTTGAGCGGTTGATTTTTTCTCTTACACGCAAAGGCTTTTGACAAAAGCCCATATGCATCTATTATAACGCACTTGCGCCACGATGGAAAGGCCTTTACAGGCTTTTCTCAAGCGGGCTTACGTCCAGGCCGGGCATGCTTTGCAGCACCGGCAAAAGCTTTTGGGCGATTATGCGCGCCCCGCCCGCCGCGTCGGATTCGATATTCAGCGGCATGATGGGGTCGTGTACCGACAGGCGCAAAAGGAACCAGCCCTCCCCCTCCCCGGGGCCAAAGCTGACGCGGATGCCCTCGCGGTTATCGTCGGCCACCTGCCAGAGCGGCTGTGCCGCGGCATAGGCCTCCAGATCAGATATCACCCGCTGTCCGCAAGCGGCAAAGTCGGCCTCGGTGATGGGCAGGCGTACCTCCTGCATCTCCAGCGGCTCTTTCAGATCCCGGATCAGGTCGGCAATATCCCCGCCTGCGCGGCGCTGCCGGGCCAAACGGATCAGAATCTTGACCATGAGATAGGCCCCGTCGTCCAGGTTATAGTTCTCCGCCAGCGCGCCGTGGCCGCTGGTCTCCATGGCCATGGGGCAGTCTTTGCCGGCGGCGTTTAACTCCACCATTTTGTCGATCACGTTTTTATAGCCCCGGCGGTAGCGGTAATGCACCCCGCCCAGATGCTGCTCGATAAAGGTTTTAAGGCCGGTAGAGGTGATCGAATCGGTGACCACTACCCCGCCGGGATGCGCCTCCAGCTCGATGGCGGCGATGAGCGCGATCAGCTTATTGCGGTTGATCTCGTTGCCCGCCCGGTCCACCGCGCCCGCCCGGTCCACATCGGTATCGAAGATCAGGCCGATGTCCGCCCCGCTTTGCAGCACCGCCTCCCGGATGGAGGCCATGGCCTCGGGCTCCTCCGGGTTGGGGATGTGGTTGGGAAAGCGCCCATCCGGCTCTAAAAAGCGGCTGCCGGCGGTATCCGCGCCCAAGGGGGCCAGCACCCCGTCCACAAAAAAGCCGCCCACGCCGTTGCCCGCGTCCACCACTACGTGCAGGCCCTTTAGCGGGTGCGCGTAATCCTCGGGGTCGTTTACGCCGGCGCGGATCTTATCTACCAGCATTTGGGCGTACAGGGGCAAAAAGTCCCGCCGCTCCACCCGGGCCGGCGCGCCCTGGCAGGGGGTGGCGTTGGCCATCTCCAGGATAGCTTTAAGCTGCGCCTCCTCCAGGCCGCCTGCAGGGGTAAAGAACTTAAGCCCGTTGCGGTCAAAGGGGTGGTGGCTGGCGGTGATCATCACCGCCCCGTCCATCATAAAGCCCTCTGTCACGCAGGTCATAAACATCGCGGGGGTGGAGATCAGCCCCACATCCGTTACGGCGCAGCCCGCCGCGCCCAGGCCCTGCAGCACCGCCGCCTTGATCCGCTGCGCGGACAGGCGGGAATCGTGCCCCACACTGATGCGCAGCGTTTCGGCCTCGGCGCCCTTTTTCCCGGCCAGCCATAGGGCAAAGCTATGGGCGATGCGGCGCACCGCCTCGTCGGTCAGGTTCACTTCCCGTCCCGCATCCGGCAGGGCCACGCCCCGCACGTCGGTTCCGGACTTCAGCTTTCTTAAATCCTGCTCCATGTCTTTCCTCCTGATTTTTATTGATAAGCTTGATGGTTCGCCCCTTGTTTCATGCGCGCGCGAGATCTATCGGTTTATGTGCTAGTCATTCCGAGCGGATGCGAGGAATCTCACGGCAGCCATTTGTCTGCGCATTAGGTACGATCGCCCAGAATGCGCAGGGCCAAGAAGGCGTGCACTAGATTCTTCGCTCCGGCTTCGCCTGCGCTCTGAATGACAACAGGATGAGAACGTTCAGGTAATGATTTTGGTTCAGATGCATCTCTCCCTCCGGCGCACCCAAAGGCGCGCCACCTCCCTCGTCAGAGGGAGGCAAGTGGGGGGTAAATCGAAGGGCATAGCATAAGCGAAACGGCTGGAGAATTAATTGGTTCATTAGCATCGGAGGGCTTGAAAACCTCCGTCCCCACCACGGAGTGGCCGTTTGGGGAAATCTATAGCACCCGCTGCCTGTGGCAGATGAAGGGTGCGATGATTTCTGTGAACGTGAGGTGCGCCCAAGCGGCCGACGCGCCGCGATGGGCAAACCCACAGTGAACAGAGAACCTTTAGGTTTAGGGATTGTTAAGGGAAATCTATAGCGCCCGCCGCCAGTGGCGGGAAAAGGGCGCGATGATTTCTGTGAGCGTCAGCTTTCTGCAAGGCTTGCCGCTGCAGAAAGCCCCAGCGAACAGAGGGGCTTTAGCCTAGGGGGGAAATCGGAATCCCCCTTCCCCCTTAACATATATAATCCGTTCCCTAACTTTCCTCCCTGCTTTGCTTTATCTTCGTTTTTATCTCTGAACGAAAGCCCATATTTTCCCGCGCAGGTCATCATCTCTAATTCTATCATTCCGCGCGAATATGAGGAATCTCTTTTATAACCGCTGGGGCCGGCTTTTCCCTAGCCGCAAAAGGTTTTATGCAGCTTTACTGCCAGAGGCCATGCGCACTAAAAATCCTCGTACTCGTCTTTATCCAGCTCCAGCGCCTCATAGGCCTCCCGCAGGGCCGAGGCGATCTCATCCCAGCCAAAGCCCTTGCGGTAAAGCGCCTGCCCTGCCTTGCCCATGGCCTCGCGCCGGGGCAGCGCCGCGTAGCGGCGCAGCGCCTTTTCGGCCTGGGCGGCCAGCAGCTGGGCTTGGCGCTCCTCATCCAGCTCAGAAACGGCCTGCTCGGCCACCGCATCGGGCACGCCCTGCATTTTCAGCGCCCGGCGGATGCGGTGCGGGCCCTGGCCCGCGGCGTTCAGCTTCCCCTGGGCAAAGTTTTTGGCATAAGCTGCATCGTCCACAAAGCGGTAGCCCTTGAGCTTTTGGAGCGTATCGTCGATCACATCCTGTGCAAACTCCCGGGCGCGCAGGTAATCGCGCACCTGCTTTTCGGTACGGGCGCGGCGCTCCAGGCAGGTCAGCGCCCGGTCAAAGGCCACCCGCCGCTCGTCCTGCGCCGCGGCCTGGGCCACCTGCTCCGGCTCGATTTCCATCCCCATGGCGATACGCAGCCTGGCGCAGGTCTCCTTCTCCAGCGAAAAGGCGTATTCCCCATCCAGATAGATGTTGACCCGGGTACGGTTGCGCTTTTGATCCTCAATAGCCGTGACCAGCGCCATGTCCTTCTCGCCCCCTTTTAAAAATTCGAATCAAAATCATTATAAACGCTTTTGCCCTTCCAGGCAAACGTCCAGAAATTGGCCGGTATACTTTCGGACGCCCAAGCGGAAAATAGGGACGTATTCCAATAAAGGAGATGAAAGACATGAGCAACAATTGCAGCCTTTCTACCAAGGATCTGAGCATGTTGGAGGACGTGCTGGGGCAGGAGGCGCACGCCTGCAAGGTGTGCGAGTTTTACGCCCGCCAGTTTAACGACCAGCAGCTGTCGAATTTCGCCAGCCAGCTGGCGCTCCACCATCAGCAGCGTTATTCGGGGCTGATGGCGTTTTTGAACCAACATTAACCTTTAAGAAAAAAGGAGATCCGAGAACATGAATGAAAATCCCTTTGTACAGTTGACTGAGCAGGACATGCTGACCGACCTGCTCAGCCAGGAAAAGCAGATCGTCGGCCTTTATTCCGTGGCGATCACCGAGGCTTCCACGCCGGAGTTTCGCCAGGTGCTGGGGAACAATTTTACCAACACCACGCAGGATCAGTACCAGACCTTTGACTACATGCAGCAAAAGGGCTTTTACAAGATCAAGCAGGCCCAGGCCCAGGATATTGACCAGGCCAAGCAGACCTACTGCAAGATGGAAAACGAGCTGACCAAGTAACCTTTATTGGGATACCTTTCCCAGTCCCGATGTTTAGACAGGGACAAAAAAGCGCCGGATTATTCCGGCGCTTTTTTCATGATGCCTTCTCCCTTTCTTTTCGCCTTTTCTCCGCCAGGCGCAGGGCCAGATATACGGCCGCCCCGGCCGCCATCAGCCCCGCCGCCATCAAGGTATAGGGCGCCATCTGCGCGTACCAGGGCGCGCTGAACTGCTCATAAAAGCCGGGATGCGCGGCATAATCGCAGATCAGCCAGATCCACTTGCCGATATACACGCCCAGTGTGGAAAAGATCAACAGCACGCAAAAACGCCTGGCCCGCTTCATCATTAACGCCCCTCCTCTTTTCTGCGGCGCGCGCCCAGCCCCTTGCAGCGGCGCAGGAATTGACGCGCCATACGGAAGCTGAAATCCACCATCGTTTGGGTCGCCCTTCCTAAGCCCAGCATCACCGGCAGCGCCAGCGCGCACAGGATGAGCAGCAGCACCGTGCAGTGCAACGAAAGGCGGCTCATATCAAACAACCAGTGGAAGTAGGTGGCGCTAAGGGCGATGCCCGCCACCATCGCCGCCACAATGGCCCAGCGCCACAGGTTCATGGGCCGGCCGATATAGCAGATGATGAGCAGCCCTACGACGGACATGAGTATCGTCGCGGCGGTGGAGATCATCTCGTCGGGTATCCCCATCCACCTTCCCACCAGCATCAGAATGCTGACCAGGATAAAGTCCGTAATTCCGGCGGGAAAGGCCCGTTCGATCACATTGCGCAAAAAGGTGCCCTTAATCCGCCGCTTGTTGGGCTCCAGCGCCAGTAAAAAGGCCGGCGCGCCGATGGTAAAGGCGCTGATCAGCGAGATCTGCGCCGGGCCCACCGGATAGGTGCACATCAGCACGATGGAGAAAAAGCTCATGAGAAAGGAAAAGATATTTTTGACCAGAAACAGGCTGGCCGACCGCTCGATATTGTTGACCACCCGCCGCCCCTCGTCCACCACAAGCGGCATGCGGGCAAAGTCGTTGTCCAGCAGTACCAGCTGGGCGGCCTGGGCAGCCGCATCGCTGCCCGAGGCCATGGCGATGGAACAGTCCGCATCCTTTAAAGCCAGCACATCGTTCACGCCGTCCCCGGTCATGGCCACGGTATGCCCCGCACTTTTCAGCGCCCGCACCAGCGCGCGCTTTTGGGCGGGCGTTACCCGGCCAAAGACGGTATAGCGGGTAGCGGCCTTGCAAAGCGCCTCCTCCGTTTGCAGGGTGGAGGCGTCCACATAGTTTTCGGCTCCGTCGATGTGGGCCTGCATCGCTACCTGGGAGACGGTTACAGGATTGTCTCCGGAGATCACCTTGACCTGCACGCCCTGCTGCGCAAAGTAGCCAAAAGTCTGGGCGGCGGCTTTGCGAATGGGGTTGCGCAGCAGCACCAGGCAAAGCGGACGCACCCCCGCCGTCAACGCCCGGCCATCGGCCCGGCCGGCGTATTGGGCAAAGACCAGCACCCGCGCCCCCCGGGCGGCGTGGCTCTGGATCAGCGCCTGATATTCGCCGAACCGCTCGCGCAGTACGAACTCCGGCGCGCCCAGCACATAGCAGCCCTCCTCAAAGGTGGCCGAGCTGTATTTGCAGGCGGCGGAAAACGAGGTCACCCCCAGGGGCCTGCGCCCCTGCCCTTGGGTAAAATAGGCCTTAACCGCCTCCATGGTGATATTATCGCTGGCCTGGGCGGCGGCAAAATCCCCCAGCAAGGGCAAAATATCCCCTTCATCTGAAAGGGGCACCGCGCCCTCTACCCGCATTTCCGGCTCGGTGATGGTGCCGGTCTTATCCACGCACAGCACATCCACCCGGGCCAGCATTTCAATGCAGTTCATCTCGTGCACCAGCACCTTGCTGCGCGCCAGGCGCATCACGCTGATCACCAGCGCCACGCTGGCCAGCAGGTACAGCCCCTCCGGGATCATGCCGATCAGCGCGGCCACCATGCCCACCACGCTCTCTTCCACCGTGTTGCCCACCAGCAGCCACTGGTGTAAAAACAGGATCACGCCGATGGGGATGATGATCAGCCCCACGGCCTTGATCAGCCGGTTCAGCGCCAGGATCATCTTGCTTTGGCCCACGCCCTTGCTCTTTTTGGCCTCCAGCGTCAGGCGGGAGATATAGCTGTCCGCCCCCACGGCGACAAGGCGGGCCTTGCAGACGCCTGAAACGATAAAGCTGCCGCTCATCAGCTGATCCCCCGGGCCCTTGGCGATCTCGTCCGCCTCGCCGGTGAGCAGCGCCTCGTTGACCTGCGCCTCGCCTTCCAGAACCACGCCGTCCGCGCAGATCTGGTTGCCCGCGGTAAAGATCACCACGTCGTCCAGCACCAGCTCTTCGGCCCTGAGCGTCTGCTCCCGCCCGCCGCGCAGCACCCGCGCCGTGGGGGCGCTGAGCATGGTCAGCTTTTCCAACGTGCGCTTGGAGCGCACCTCCTGCACGATGCCGATCAGGGTGTTGAGCACCACGATGGGCATAAAGGTCAGGCTCCGGTACGAGCCCACCAGCGCCACCAGCACGGCCAGCACCACGAATATCAGGTTGAAAAAGGTAAAGACGTTGTCGTGGATGATCGCTTTGACGGTTCTGCTCTGCGCGTCCACCGCAACGTTGACAAGGCCCATGGCTTTGCGCAGCGCTACGTCGCTCTCCTCCAGGCCCCGCTCCGGCGTGGGCTCGCGCAGGGCGCCGCCCGCGCCCGTCTTTTTCCCGTGAACTTTCATGTTTTATGGTCTCCTAAAGTCATTGGCGCCGCCCGCCATCCAGGGCAGCCCGCGCGTTTTCACCGCCGTCTAAGTAAAGGCCCCCTATATACATCTATTCCCCTTCCAGCAAAGGGATAACCTCGTCAAGCGAGGATACCTGCGCATACAAAAGCGCCCGGGTCTCCGGAGAGGGGACGATCAGATCCGGCACCATAATGGGCCGGCACCCGGCCCGATAGGCCGAGAGTACGCCCACCGGCGAATCCTCCAGGGCGATGCAGCGCTGCGGCGCAAGGCCCAGCGCCCCCGCCGCGGCCAGGTAGATATCCGGCTCGGGCTTGCCGCGGGCGATCATATCCCCGCAGATGATGGCGTCAAAATACCCGTCCACCGCCACCTTTTTCAGGTAGCCGGTGGCCCGCTCCCGCGCGGTGGAGGTGGCCACGGCGATTTTATAGCCGCCGGCCTTTAAAAAGTCCAGCAGCTGGTAAAGCCCCGCCTTGACCGGCAGGCCATTTGCCTCAATATCCTGCGCCAGCAGCTGGTTGCGCACCTGGCGGCAGGCTAGAAAGTCCTCCTCCCGGGCAAAAACTTCGGCAAACACCTTTTTGGTATTCTCCGCATTCAGCCCCAGCGTGCGCTTGACCACGTCCTCCCCGATGGGGAAACCCATCTGCTCCCCGGCCCTGCGCCAGGCCTTCATCATCAGCCGCTCGGTATCGATCATCAACCCATCCATATCAAAAATCGCGCCCTTGATCGCCAATCTACCCATCCTCCTCAAGCACTTTATTCCTATCCGTTATACCACGCCTTGCCTGTTGGCCGCAACCGGGCGAATTTTTATTAGTTTGCTAAATATCTTATTGACATACCGTAAATCGCCCTCCTATAATAGTCATAAAGAGAGAATAAGAAGGGGGATCATTTTTTATGGCACTTATCAAAATGAACTTTTTATCCCAGGTGCTGGGGATGCAGACCAACATCACCGTGGCGCTGCCATCGTTCAGCTTTGCGGATATCGTGCAGGGAGCCCAGAGTTATTACGTGCCGGGGATGAAGTTCCAGGTGCTTTACCTGCTGCACGGCGGCTCGGGAGATGACAGCGACTGGGTCAATTTCTCCTCCGTGCTGCGCTATGCCGACGATAACAAGCTGGCCATCATCATGGCGCCGGCTTTCAACTCCTCCTATGTGGATATGGTCCACGGGGGGCGGTACTTCACCTTTTTTACCGAGGAGCTGCCCCAGGTCTGCCAGGCCTTCTTCCCCATTTCCGATAAAAGGGAAGATACCTTTATCGCCGGGCTGTCCATGGGGGGCAACGGGGCCATGCGCCTGGCCCTGAAGCGGCCGGACCTGTACAGCCAGGCGCTGTGTATGAGCGGCGCCGCCTTTGACGTGCAGGAGCTCAAGCGCCGGGCAGCCCAGCCTCCCTTTAATACCGCGGGGCGCATCGCCATGCCGGATATGGAGGATACCTATGGCGACCTTAACGCCTTTGAGGGCAGTGAAGAGGATATGTTCTTCGTCGCCAAGCGCAACCTGGCGCAGGGCAAGCCCATGCCCAAATTCTATTTTGCCTGCGGCGGAGATGATTTTGCCTTAACGACCGTGCGCAAAGCGCACGAACACCTGAAATCCCTGGGGTACGATACCCAGCTCGAGGAGATCCCCGGCTATGGGCACGAGTGGGATTTCTGGGATCTTTACATTCGCAAGGCGATCGGCGAGCTGTTCCCCTTAATACGCAAACCGATTTTGCCAAATTAAACCCTCTCAACGCGAAGGGGCTGCAGGACGATCCTGCGGCCCTTTCGCCATTTTATACAAATTTTACCAGGGGATGTGGGCCTATCCCTTCCCAATCCGGCGCGAATATGCTATACTTACACCGAGTAAACACTTTTTAAGGAGGGTCATATTATGGCAAAACTTCCGGTTGCAGTACAGGTCTACTCCGTACGGGAGGACGCTGAGAAGGACTTTAAGGGAACCATCCAAAAAATCAAAGATATTGGCTATGACGCGGTGGAGCTGGCCGGCCTTTACGGCATGAGCGCCCAGGAGGTGCGCAAGGTATTGGACGAGGTGGGCATCCGCGCCCTGTCCGCCCATGTGCCTTATGTGGAGCTGATTGGCGATACCGAAAAGACCATTGACGACTATATCACCATCGGCTGCGAGTACATCGCCGTGCCCTACCTCACCGAGGAATACCGCCCGGGCACGCCCGAGTATCCCCACGTGATCGAGGAGATCGAGCGCATCGGCCGCGCCTGCAAGCAAAAGGGCGTGACCCTGCTTTACCACAACCACGACTTTGAGTTTGCCAAAATGCCGGACGGGCAGTATGCGCTGGATTATATGTACGAAGCCATCCCCGCGGATTTATTGCAGACGGAGCTTGATATCTGCTGGGTGCGCGTGGCGGGCGAGTGCCCCAGTGCCTACATCCGCAAGTATGCGGGCCGCTGCCCGGTGGTTCACCTGAAGGACTACTACAAAGAAGAGGGCAAAGAGGCGGGCGCCATGTACGAGCTGATCGGCATCGACGGGGAAAAGCCCAAGGAGCAGGGCGCCTTTGAGTTCCGCCCCGTGGGCTATGGCCACCAGGATATGCCCTCCGTGCTGGACGCGGCCGTTGCCTCCGGCGCCAAGTGGGTGGTCGTCGAGCAGGATCGCTCGGTGGGCCGCACCCCCATGGAGGCCATTACCCTGAGCCGGGAATACCTGCGCCAGCTGGGTTGGTAAACGAATACGGTTTGTAAAACGCAAGGGCTTTGGAAATCCAAAGCCCTTGTTTTTTTAGGCGCCAGGTAAACCATAGCCCGGCCATGCAGGGCGGCAAACCGTCTTTTACTCGGTACAAAACCGCATGTTCCCTTCCCCTACCGCACCAGCACCCTCCCCAGCGCCACGGCGGCGATGCAGCCCGCTACGCTTAGCGTTACATACAGCACAGCCGCGCCCCACCGTCCGCCCGAGAGCAGGCCCTGTGCCTCCAGCGCAAAGGTAGAAAACGTGGTAAACCCACCGCAAAGGCCCACCTTTAAAAAGAGCATCCATCCCGGGTCAAAGGCCTGCTTTTGCGCCAGCGCCGCGAGCAGCCCGATGACCAGCGCCCCTAAGATATTGATGCCCAGTGTGATGAGCGGAAACCCGCCCATCTCCCGAACGGGGATCAGCCCCAGAAGATAGCGCGCAACTGCGCCCAGCATGCCGCCCAAGCCTACGAACACGCAATTGATCATGATCTGCATCTCAAATGACCTCCCTGCCCTTAGGGCATAAAAATAAGCCGACTTCTCCTGCATCCCTGCAGAAGTCATCAGCTTTACCAGCGGTTCGGGCCTTATGGTCCGGGGAGCACTTCATTCCCCATTAAGCTTTATTCTACCACAGCCGCGCACGGGAATCCAGCCGCCAGACGCAAAAGGAAGCGGTGCTGCCGACCGCTCCTCACGCGCGCCATCGGGCTAGCCTTCCCGCCTTCGCAGGTTGGGGGCCGGGGCAAAAACCCCGTGCAAGCTCATCCGCCCGCGCAAAACGCTTCAAACAGCTCAAGGCGGCGCGCATGGCCAGCTATCAGCGGATCCAAGGGGCGTTTCTATCGGGCCTGCCGCAGCCCCGCCAGGGCGTAACCGGTTTGCACAAACGCCCCAATTCCTTTACATCATCAATTCCATCGCGTCGCCCACGTGCTCGATAGCTACAAGTTCGATCCCATCCGGCAAGGCCACGCCCCGCAGCCCGTCTTTGGGCACCACGCAGCGGTGAAAACCCAGCTTTACGCACTCGGCCAGCCGCCGCTCCATCTGGGGCACGCCGCGCACCTCCCCGGTCAGGCCGATCTCGCCGATGCACACCATGTCCATAGGCAGGGCCTTGCCCCGGAAAGAGGAGACGATCATCATGGCGATCCCCAGGTCCACCGCCGGCTCGTCCAGGCGCAGGCCGCCGGCCACGTTGATATAGATATCCTGGTTGCCAAGCGCCAGGTGCATCTTTTTTTCCAGCACCGCCGCCATCAAGATCAACCGGTTATAATCCACCCCCGAGGCCTGCCTGCGCGGCATGCCAAACGAGGTGGTGGTGACCAATGCCTGCAGCTCCACCAGTACCGGCCGGGTGCCCTCCATGGCGCAGACCACGCCGCTGCCCGGCACCGGCTCCGGCCGGGAGGAAAGAAACATCTCCGAGGGGTTGTCCACCTGTACGATGCCCTGATTCTTCATCTCAAAAAGGCCGATCTCGTTGGTGGAGCCAAAGCGGTTTTTGACCGCCCGCAGGATGCGGAACTGATGGTGGCGATCCCCCTCAAAATACAGCACCGCGTCCACCATGTGCTCGAGCACCCGCGGCCCGGCGATGGCCCCCTCCTTGGTCACATGCCCCACCAGCACGATGGCGCAGCCCATGGTCTTGGCCAGGCGCATCAGGTGCCCGGTCACCTCGTGCACCTGGGATACGCTGCCCGGCGCGCTGGTCAGCGCCTCGCAGTACAGGGTCTGCACCGAGTCGATGATCAAAAGGTCGGGCTTCATCTCCTCGGCCTCGGAGAGCACCGCCTCCATCTGCGTTTCAGCCAGGACGTAAAGCTCCGGCGCGTCCACAGAAAGCCGGGCCGCCCGCATCTTGATCTGCCGGGCGGATTCCTCCCCGGACACGTACAGCACCCGGGTACCCCCCGCCGCCAGCGCGCCGGATACCTGCAAAAGGATGGTGGATTTGCCGATGCCCGGGTCGCCCCCCAGCAGCACCAGGCTGCCCGGCACCAGCCCGCCCCCCAGCACCCGGTCCAGCTCCGTAAAGCCGGTGGAGCGGCGCGCATGGTCCTGCGCGGGGATCTCGTCGATCCGCACCGGCCGCATCTTGTGCGCGGTGCTGCGCGCCCCCCGGGCCCCGGGCTTGGCGGCCGCGGCCACCTTCTGCTCGGTCATGGTATTATATTCCCCGCAGCCAGGGCAGCGCCCCACCCACCGGATGGACTCCTGCCCGCAGTTGGAGCAGAAAAAAACCGTCTTTTCCTTGGCCATCGCTCTATCCTTCCCCTTTACGAATCTTCCTGCGGCGTGGGCTCTGGCGCAGGTTCCGTCTCCGGCGTAGCCTCGGGCTCCGGCGCGGGCTGCGCGGCCAGCTCTGCCCGGTAGGCCGCCATGCCGCCCTCGCAATCCAGGCGCTGGAGGCAATACTTGTCCTTTTGCTCCTGCAAATTCGTCACGTCGAACCAGAGCACGGTCTTGCCCGCCATGGCGGGCAGCATGGCCTTTTGCCCCTCGGGCGAGAGTCGGAAGTACTGCCCATCCGCCCAGCGGTAGGCCCATATCGCCTCATCCCGGCTGTAGCACAGGTATCCCTCGCCTATGGCGTAGGCGGTCACATTCTCATCTACCAGATGGGCCTTGCCCTGGCCCACGCTCAAGTACAGCTTGGATTCCGGCGCCTTATTGGCGTCGATCCACGCGATGGCGTCCCCACAGGCCACCGGCTCGTGCACATAGGTGCCGGGCGCATAGGTGTCAAAGATCAGGTTGCCCTCCTCGTCCACCTGGGATTCGGAGAGATACTGGAACACCTGGATCACGCTCTTTTCGCCCGCCTCCCGTTGCTGCGCGCTCTGGTCCGGATCCGGCGCGGCCCAAAGGATGGCGCTATCCGTAATGCAGGGCGCGCTCACCCCATAGGTGGCCGCATCCTCAAAGGTGGCAAGGGCGATATTCTCCTGCGATTTCAGGTCGATCAGGTAGAGCTTATCCACATTCTCGTCGGTCTGCTCCATCCAGATCAGGCTGTCCCCCGCCAGGCGCAGCTTGGGCTTGCCGTTGGGGCACTCCTTGATCCGGGTGCGCGCCCCGCTCGCCCGGTCGATACAATAGATCACGTTATTCTGGGCCATATCGCTATCCACATAGCAGATATACCGGTCGTTTATCTGGGTTTCGTAGATCTCCCCGTTTTCGATCTCGGTCTTAGCCACCTGCTGGCAGGTCTCATCCCGCAGCGAGTACAGGTACAGCCCGCTGAGCACCGGTTTATCGATCGCCCCATCCCCGGCGGAAAAGAGCAGCTCATCCCCATAAAGGCAGGGCTGGTTCAGGTACTGAAAATCCAGCTCCGGCGCCCACACGCCCGCGGTAGCGTCCCCCGCCTGCGCCCGGGATTCGCCTGGGCCGGGCGTTGCAGGCGCTAACGTAATCTCCCCGCCAGGTGCGCTTACACTGACAGGCGCCGGCTCATCTACCCAGGGGCGCCACAGAAATAGCCCCAGCGCCGCTGCCAGGGCCAACGCGCCGGCCCCTGCGGCAATAGCCTTGCCGCGGGCAGGGGCCGGTCTGCTCCCCGCGCGGGGCCTTGGCGCTACGGCCATGGGGTTGCGTTTGCGGTTGTGGTGATAACGCTTGCGCTGCATATTGACCTCTCAGCTCTTTATTGATGCCCTCATTATACCAATAAACGGCGTCGCCGCAAATACCGCGGCGCACGTATTGGTTATAATAGCCTATGCGCGGGCGGCGCTTAAATATCCGCATCCGATGGATAGAGGATTGCGGCCGCCTGGGCGCTGATGCCCTCGCCCCGGCCCTCAAAGCCCATATGCTCGGTGGTGGTGGCCTTGAGCCCCACCTGCCCTAAGCCGATGCCCATGGCCCGGGCCAGATTCTCCCGCATGCGCCCAATATGCGGGGCGCACTTGGGGGCCTGGGCCACGATGGTGGCATCCACATTTCCGATGGCATACCCGGCCTGCCGCACGCGCGCGGCCACCTGCTCCAGCAGCGCGATGCTGTCCGCCCCCGCATAGGCCGGGTCGTTATCCGGAAACAGCTTGCCGATATCCCCCAGCGCAGCGGCGCCCAGCAGCGCATCCATCACCGCGTGGGTCAGCACGTCCGCATCGCTATGGCCCAAAAGCCCCTTTTCGTAGGGGATATTGACCCCGCCCAGGATCAGCGCCCGCCCCTGCACCAGCGCGTGCACGTCAAAGCCGGTGCCGATCCGCGGGCCGGGCCGCGCACCCTGCCTGCGCCGCAGGATCTGGCGGGCCAGCGCCATGTCCTGGGGCGTGGTCAGCTTGATATTCTCCTCGTCCCCTTTGGATAAGTAAACCATTTGTCCCATCTCCTCGAGCAGGGCCGCGTCGTCCGTGGCGTTGGCGCCCGCCTGCGCCGCGGCGGCATGGGCCTGCATGATCGCCTCAAAGCAGAAGGCCTGCGGGGTCTGCACCGCGTACAGGTTGGCCCGCTCAGGCGTGGAGAGGATCTTCCCCTCTCCGTCGGTCAGCTTGATGGTATCCTTCACCGGCAGGGCCGCAATGCCGCTGCCCTTCTCCCGGGCCGAGGCCAGCGCCGCGCCGATCACCTCGCCCGTGACCAGCGGCCGCGCCCCGTCGTGGATCAGTACGTAATCGATCCCCTCCCCCAGGGCGCACAGCCCCGCGCAGACCGATTGGGTGCGCTGGGCGCCCCCATTGGCAAACGTCACCTGGGCCTCCCCTTTCAAGGGCTTCAGCGCTTCACGCGCCGCCCCCTCCTCGCCGGGGGCCAGCACCACGGCGATGCGGCGCACCCCAAAGTCCATAAAAGCCTGAACCGACCAGGCCAAAACGCTTTTACCGCATAGCGGCAAAAACACCTTATTCACATCCGCGCCCATGCGGTTGCCCCGCCCGGCCGCGACGATGACCGCTCCTACCTCCATACCCAAATGCGCCCCCTAGTTCAGCGGGCGGTACATCTCCGCCGCCTCGCCCTTGGGCACGTGCTCGGATACCCGCAGCACCTCATAGCGCAGCAGCTTTTCGCCAAACTGGATGGCGATCTCATCCCCCGGCTTGACCTCGCTGCCCGCCTTGGCCTGCCGGCCGTTGAGCGATACGCGGCCCGCATCGCAGGCCTCGTTGGCCACGGTGCGGCGTTTGATGATGCGCGAAACCTTCAAATACTTATCTAACCTCATCTTATCCCCCTATAGCATAAGAAAGCCGGGCCCGCATGCGCGCAGCCCGGCCAACCCATTTTATGGTTTAGTGGTTCACGGAATCCTTGAGCAGCTTGCCGGGTTTGAAAACCGGGCTCTTGGACGCCGGGATGGTGATCTCTTCCTTCGTCAAAGGATTGCGGCCCATGCGCTCGGCGCGCTCACGCACCTCAAAGTTGCCAAAGCCCACGATCTGGACCTTGTCGCCCTTTGCCAACGCTTCCGACACAACCGACACAAAGGCATTTACGGCCGCTTCTGCATCTTTCTTCGTGCAATCGCACTTTTCGGCAACCGCCATAACCAATTCTGCTTTGTTCATAAGTTGAAACCTCCTATTTTACTTAAAAGATAAACGAACCTGAATTAATCTTAATTCGCTATATAATTGGAATCTCCTTCTCTTACGGCCGAAAAAAACCGTAAATATTCTGTATCCAAGCCCTTTAGCCGATGCCTTTAGCCTTGGCCTCCTCCCACAGGGCGTCCATCTCGGGCAGCGTCATCTCCTGCAGGCTGCGGCCCAGCTGGGCGGCGCGGCTTTCCACATAGTTAAAACGGCGGATGAACTTCTCCGTAGAGGCGTTAAGCGCCATTTCCGGCTGTACGCCGGCCATCCTGGCCACGTTGACCACGGCAAAGAGCAGGTCGCCCATCTCCAGGGTCAGCTTATCCTCACTGCGGGGCTGCGCCTTGTACTCCGCCATGAATTCCCGCGATTCTTCTTCTATCTTCCCCAGGGCGTCTTCAATATATTCCCAGTCAAACCCCACTTTTTTGGCCTTTTGCTGCACTTTTGCCGCCCGCATCAGCGCCGGGAAGGTGCGGGGCACGTCCTGCATCACCTCGGTCTGGGTGCGCAGCTGCTTTTCCTTTTTCTTGATCTCCTCCCAGGTATCCAGCACCGCCTCGGCATCGCCCGCCTTACCATCTGCAAAGATGTGGGGATGGCGGCGGATCATCTTCTCGCAGATGTGGGTGCAGATGTCCCGGTCGTCAAAATCCCCGCGTTCAGCAGCCACCTGGGCGTGGAACACCACCTGCAACAGCAGATCCCCCAGCTCGTCGGAGAGCTTGTCCATATCCTGCAGGGCGATGGCATCCGCCACCTCGTAGGCCTCCTCGATCACATACGGCTTTAAGCTCTCGTGGGTCTGCTCCTTATCCCAGGGGCAGCCCTGGGGCCCGCGCAGCGTGCGCATGATGGAGAGCAGATCATCAAAAGTATAGCGCACCCGCTCCCTGCGCGCCTGGGCGGGCAGCACCAGGGTGCTCAGGTGGGTAACGCTCTGGCGATCCAGCTCGTAAAGGGGCAGCGTCTGGGCCTTATCCTCGCCGGCATCATACAGGCAGGCGGGCATATCGTCCCCATAGCTTTCGGCCAGCGCCAGCTTACACGCCCCCGCCAGCAAAGGGTTGTCCAGCTGGGCGACGATCAGCGGCAGTTCGGGGTTTGGCCGGGTATCGGGCAGGTCCTGCGCGCTGAGCAGGGTATACCCTTCCCCCTCGGGCAACAGGCCCTCCAGCGCCGCAGCCCCTGCGGCGGGCGCGGCGGCCGATACCCCGGCCACAAAGCGGCAGGCGATGCCCCGCGCCCTGGCCTCGCGCAGCAGCGGCTGCACCACGGCCTCGCCGTGAATGCCGTCCCCCGGCACGCCGAAGGCCACATTTTCCCCCGGTGTGGAGAGGATGCGCGCGATCAGCGCGGCGTTGAGCGCGTCAAAATCCGCCGCTTCCTCATATAGCGCGTCCAGCGCCGTAAAGGCCAGCCCGTTTTCCTTTAGATAGTCTGCGGCGCCATGCTTTTGCGTGCGCAGCAGCACCGCGTCCGCGCCGCTTAGCGCCTGCACGGCCTCCAGCGTCAGCCATTTGGCCTGCTCCGGCCCCAGGCCTACCAGCGTTAACTGCTTCATCGTCCGTTCCCTCCCTTGACTTTGCGGGGCGTTTTCCAAATATGCATCCGGCACAGCAGCCGCGTGATCTTGGCCCCGCCGGGGATATAGGCCATATCCGCCGGGCGGATGGCCTTGGTGATCAGCAGCATGAATACGTACACCAGCGCCGCCACGCCGATGGCCAGGATCGTGACGATGGTATTGCTGTGGATGAGCTTGCGCGCCCACAGGTTGACAAAGTAGACCGCCACGCCCATGCCCCCGGCCGAGAGCAGCGGGCGCACCAGCATATCCCCAAAGCGCAGCCGCATATGCGAGAGCTTGGCGGCCATCACCACATCCACCAGCGCCGCTACCGAGTAGCAGCAGATGGTAGAGATCGCCGCGCCTTTGATATTGATCTCGGGGATGCCCAGCAAAATGTAGTTGACCACCACCTTGGTCAGCGCGCCGATCAGCAGCGCGAACACCGGCACCCCGACCTTGCCCAGGCCCTGGAGCACGCCGGTCATGGTCTGCACGATGCTCAGGAAGAACACCGCAATGCTCATCACCCCCAGCAGTTCCACCGCGATGGCCATTTCATCCGCCGTGCCGGTGCGGTAGAGCATGGATAAGATGGGTTCCGCCATCAGGTACATGCCCACCGCGCAGGGCAGGCCGATGAGGATGGCCAGCTTAAGCCCGGTTTCGGCCTTGGTGCGCACCGCCACCGGCGAGCGCTCCGCCACCGAGGCGGAGATGGCCGGCACCAGGCTCATGGACAGGGCCACCGTCAGCACTGCGGGCATGTTGACCAGGGTATTGACCTGGCCGGTCAGGATGCCCAGCAGCGTGCGCCGGGCTTCCAGCGCGTAGCCGATGGCCTCCAGCCGCCCGTGGATCATGGCGGTATCGATCATCTGCGCCACCGGCATGATGATGCCGCCCAGGGTGATGGGGATGGCCATGGCCGCCAGGTTGCGCAACACCGCGCGGAAAGAGAGGATGTGCCTGCGCGGGCTTTGGCGGATATCCTGCTTGATCTCCCCTTTATTGCGGTTATACATGCCGATCAGCAGCACCAACGCCGCCACTTCGCTTAAAGTGACGCCCAAAAGCGCGCCCGCCGCGCCCGCGGCCGGGCCGCCGGTCAGGTACATCTGGTAGGCCAGGTATAATCCGATGGCCAGCTTGCCGATCTGCTCGACCACCTGGCTGGCCGCGGTAGGCACCATGCGCTGCAGGCCCTGGAAATAGCCCCGGTAGGCCGAGAGCAGGGAGACGAAGAACAGCGCCGGCGCGATGGCCATGATGGAGCTTGCCGCCATCTCATCGCCCAGGCCCTGGGCGATGAGGCGGTTGCCCGCCAGCATCACCAGACTGGTGATCAGGCCGATGATCAGCAGCACCCGGAAGGCGACTTGAAAGATGCGGTGCGCATTTCGGTAATCCCCCACGGCGGTCTTTTCCGCCACCATCTTGCTGATAGCCGTTGGAATGCCGGAGGTGGAGATCACCAGCAGCGTAGAATAGATGGGGTAGGCCACCTGATAGATGCCCATGCCCTCGGTGCCGATCATATTGGTCAGCGGAATGCGGTAAAAAGCGCCGATGATCTTGACGATCAGCCCGGCAAAGCCCAGTATGGCCGCGCCCGCGACAAACGATTTGGTTGTTTTGCTCATGCTTCCAGCCTTTCTTGCCCTGCCGCTCTCCAAAGGGGAAGGCGGTTATTCTAAATCATGGGCGCGCGCCCTGGCTGCTTCGCCGGGCGCGCACTATTTCATATTCATCCATTTAGCCGCCCAAGAGGCGTTATCAGTATTATATCATTATTTGCCCTATCTCAAAACCATATTTTACATTTTTGCAAAGTGTGCGCCCGCAAATGCGGCCGCAGCATCTGTTATACTGATATTAAAGAAGCGATAAAGGAGGTAGGAGCTGATGAAACGCATACTAGCCCTTTGCCTTGCACTTGGCTGCCTGGCGCTGTGGGGCTGCGCACCGCCTAAGAGCGAGCCCCAACCCAGCGCCGTACCCTCTCCCACGCCGCAGGCCAGCGCCGCCGCGCCCTCCCAGGCGCCCGCCGGGGCGCAGGCCAGCTACCGGGGCAAAGTTGTGCAGGCCGGGACGGATACCCTGCTTTTGGCCGGCCAGGGCGGCCAGGGCGACCTTTGCACCCTGGCGCTAAAGGACGTGGCCCTGACCGACGCTTATGGCGAACCGCTTAAAGTTGGGCTATCCGGCGGCATGGAGGTCGAGGTGGGCTACAGCGGCGTAATTCTGGAGACCTACCCCGCCCAGCTGGCGGGCCCGGTCAGCCTGCGGGTGATTGAGACCGGCGAAGACTGGGTGGGCCTTTACGCCCAAGTGCTGCAGGACCTGTTCCGCGCGGACGAGAGATTAAACGAGGGCATTTCCCGTACGGTATTCGATCTTTCCGCCGCCGGAAACCTGAGCGAGAGCGAAAAGAGCGCCCTTGTCTACCGCATGGGCCAGGCGCTGGGGTATGAGGCTGAGACGGGCAGCTATGAAACCCTGCAAAGCGAGGGCAGCATCGACCCGGCCGAGCCCTATTTTGAGGACGGGCTGCTGTTTAGCCTCAAGCTCAAAGAACAGGCGGACGGGCGCATCACCTTTGACGCGGAAAAGTGGCGCAGCGCCCTGGGCGCCTATGTGTTCTACGATTGTACGGCCCTAAAGCAGGACGGTGTGTGGCGCTATACGGTGGGCAGCCACATGGTTTCCTAGTGCCAACAATATTCGGCATTTTCTTGCCGTAGCGCTGCCGCTGTGGTACGATACGGGTAGTGCCCGCCCCCCTATGGACAGGCGCTTATGGGAAAAAGGCGGGAGAGTGGTCAGCTATGAAGAAAAAGCGCAGCCAGGGCTTTACGCTGGTAGAGGTCATCGTCGTGGTGGTGATATTAGCCATTTTGGCGGCGATCCTGGTGCCCTCCATGATCGGCTGGATCAAAAAAGCCGAGGAGAAGACGGCGGTGGTGGGCTGTCGCACCTGCGTGCTGGCCGCGCAGACCCTGCTCTCGGAAAAATACCGCCCGGGCGAGACGCCGGTGCTGGACGCGCAGGCGGTGCTGGACCTGGCCCAGGTGGACGGCAGCGTATCCAACATCGGCATCGATACGGACAGCGGTACCATCGCCCACCTGCTCTATACCGATGCGGGCGGCGCCCAGATCTTTTACTGCCGCCATGCCGGGGCCGATGGATGCGGCAATCGCGATGTGTACGACCTGCGCCAGGGCGCGGTGAAAAGCGATATGGGCACGGCGCTGCAATCCGTCGTGCAGGGCTTTAATACCGCAACAAGCGCCGGTTTTGCGGGCGTCGAGGGCGGCAAGCCCTTTAGTGCCACCGCTATTGACGGGGTGAACGCAAAGACCGAGGGGACCTTTGCCCACGCCATCTACCAATCCCTCCCCGCCGGGCAGCGCGCCGCGCTGGATGAGGTCTCCTGGTCCATCGTCAGGACCACCGCAGGCTACCGCATTTATTTGACCGAGGTGCGCTACGGCGCGGACGAATCCGCCGATAACATTAAGGTTTATAAGTACGACATGGCCACCGGCCAGTACCAGTATACCACCACCGGCAAGGTGACAAACGGCAAGGTGACCGCCGCCGGCCAGCAGTGGTCGGACTGGTCCGACACCATGGATTAAAGGACAGGGCGTTTGCAGCCGCGCGGGAGATTCCCCGCGCGGCTTTTTCATACGCCCCGCGCTTTATGCGGTATAAAAAAGGCGGCGCATCTTGCGCCGCCCCATAAAAGCAAAGGCTATTGCAGCATCTGGCTGCCCAGAAAACCCGCCGCCGTCTGGGCCAGTTTCAATTCGGTATTGTCCATGGCCGCCCCCTCTTTGGTGGAGAGCAGCACCACCGCGCCGATGGCGTCCCCCTGGGAGATGATGGGCGCTACCACCTGGGCCGTATAGTTCGCCTCGTCCTCGGCGGTGATGGCCAGCATCGTGCCGCCCTTGGCCGTGGTGACCGCCCTGCGCTCGCGGATGGCCTTATCCAGATCCGGGCTGATGGCCTTATCCATATAATCCCGCTTAGGCCCGCCGGATACGGCGATGACCAGGTCTTTATCGCAGATCACCACCAGATGGCCCGACGTGGCGGCCAGCGTTTCCGCATACTCTTTGGCAAAATCGCTCAGCTCCCCAATCGGGGAGTATTTTTTTAAGATGACCTCGCCCTCCCGGTCGGTAAAGATCTCCAGCGGGTCGCCCTCCCGGATGCGCAGCGTGCGGCGGATCTCCTTGGGGATGACGACGCGGCCCAGATCGTCGATTCTTCTCACAATGCCCGTGGCTTTCATTTTGGGTCCTCCTTGCTTTAGATAATAAAGTCTACGCCCATCATTATCCGCAATCCGCAAGGTTTTTATGCCCAAATCCTGCAACTAATGTTGCGTTTTACCAAATGCACGTTTGCAGTTCCGCCAACAGTGCCCGCGCGGCGGGATTATCACAATCGCACAGGCGGCAAAGCGCCATAACGTAGAGCGCTCTTTCAAAATCGTCTAATGCCGCGCCCTGCGCTTCCAGGGCGGCATAGTACCCCCTGGCCGCCTGGGGCGCGGCCTCGTACAGCAGCACATAGGTGCGCGCCAGGTCGAATATCGGGTTGCCCATCCGGGCGTTCACCCAGTCGATGATATAAAGCTGCCCCTCCCCGCAGAGGATATTATAAGGGTGAAAATCAAGATGGCAAAGCGCATCGCCCTCCCCTACCGCCGCCAGCGCCGCCCGTGCGCGCGCCTTATGGCAGGCGTCCGCCAGCGCCCGGTCGATCTGCCCGGCCAGCGTCTCTTGCAGCCGCGCCAGCTTTAACCCCTTTACCGCGTGCACCCGTAGGTGCAGCGCGGCCAGCTGCGCAAGGCTGCCGGCGGGTTCCTCGCCCATCCGCTCCCCCAGCGCCGGGCCGGGGATATACCCCATTTTGATGATGTGCGCATCCTCTGTCTCCCAATAGCGCACCACGGGCAGGCCGGTCCTGCAGATCTCCCGCTGCACCTCCAGCTCATAGCGCACCCAGCTTTCGGGATAATCCGGCCTAAAGACTTTATAAGCCGCGCCCTCGTACAAGTAGACCTCGGCCTGCCGGCCCCGGCCGATCAGGGGGCAGCGGTGCAGCAATTCCCGGTTTGGCATTGCAGGGCCCTCCTTTCGTCTAACAAAAAAGCCGGCCATAGGCCGGCTTTTGCTTTACAATTTAATAGCGGTTTTCGTACACCTGCACATCCATCCCCTTGCGCCACTCTTCCACCTGGGTGGAGAGCTTTTCGTTCTGCTTGTCGCTCAGCAGGGAGGAGCGCACCGCGTCTTTGACCTCGTTGAGATCCACCGGGCCGGGTTTGGCATCCGCTACCTTGCGGATGATGTGATAGCCGTAATCCGAGGCCACCAGATCCGTGGTATCCCCCACCTCGCTTAGCCCCAGCGCAGCGTTTAAGAACTCGGTCACAAAGCTGGACTTTTCGCCCACCAGGTAACCCTTTTCCTTAGCCGGGGAGACCTCCATGCCCTTATCCGCGCCGTATTCGGCGATCAGGGCGTCAAAATCCTCCCCGTCGTTTACCTTTTGCAGCACCAGGTCGGCCTGCTCTTTGATCTTGGCCAGTTCCTCATCCCGCAGCGCATCCGCCCCAGCGGTGTCCCCATCCTTACGCAGGGCGGCAATCTCGCTTTGCTTATCCTCCGGGATGCCGATGAGGATATGCTTGACGTAGAAGAAGCCCTCGGGCTGGTAGTAAATGGTGTAGCCATAGCTCTGCTCGTAATAGAACTGGTCGATGCTCTCGTCGTACTTCTCCTTGGCCTCTTCCACCAGGGTATCGTACTTTTCCTTGATCTCGTCATCGGTGACTTCGATATCCTTAAACAGCTCATCCTGCATCTTCTGGATGGCCGTTTCCATCAGCTGATCTTCGATCAGGGATTCCCGGGTCATCTTATTCTTCTCCATCAGCTCGGCCAGCTTCTCGTCCGCCCTGGCCTCCACGTCGATGGAGGGATCCTCTTCTTTTTCGGCCTGCGCTTCGGTCAAAAACTGCTCGCGCTGGGCGTCAAGCATCTCATCCACCTGCTTTTCAGCGGCGGCCTGCTCTTCGTTGGTAAAGTCGGTATAGCCCTCCTTTTCGGCCTGGGCCTCCATCACGTGCTGGGCGATGATGGCATCCAGCACCACGGTCTTAAACTCCTTGACCTGGTCCGGACTGCTCTTTTCATAATCCTCCGTAATGCCGTAATAAGCCTTTTGCTGGTCGTAAAGGTCCAGCAGCTCGCCTTTGAGGATCTCCACATCCCCCACCTTGGCCACCACCTGCTGGCGGTCTTTCGCTTCATCTACCTCGACGATGTTACACCCGGTAAGGGAAAAGGCCATGGCCGCCGCCATCAGGCCGGCCGCACACTTGGCTCCCCACTTCTTCATCAGGATCATCCTTTCTCTATCGCAACTGGGGCCCGTATCAGCGCCCCTTTATGGCTGCCCTGCCCCGGGCCCTGAACCATACAAGAATAGCAACATTATACAGAATCCGGGCCGGTTTTGCAATTCAAAACTTCTTCCATCAGGCGCGTCATCTCCTCTAGCAGCGCCTCGGCCGTGGCATCCTTGCCCCGCAGCTGCAGCGAGGGGGGCACCGCGGCGCTGAGCTTGGCGCGGCCCTTATAGCGCCCCAGCACCTCAAAAAGGGCCTGGGGGTCCAGCTTGGCATCCTCGTAAAACAGCAGCGTGGCAAAGCCGGGTTTGACGCTGAGCTTCTGCGCGCCCATCTTGGTGGCCAGCGCCCGGGCCAGGGCCACCGCCAGCAGGCCCATCACGGGTTCGGGCGGGTCGCCGTAGCGGTCGATGATCTCGTCGATCACGTCGTCCATCTCCTCCCGGGAGGCGATGGCGGCAATGCGCTGGTACATGGCGATGCGGCCGGCCTCGCCGCGGATATAGTTGGAGGGAATAAAGGCGTCCACCCGAGCCTCCACCTGGGTCTCGGGCCGTTTTTCCTCCTTG
The DNA here is from genome assembly GCF_014384745.1 of Luoshenia tenuis. NCBI lineage: Bacteria > Bacillati > Bacillota > Clostridia > Christensenellales > Christensenellaceae > Luoshenia > Luoshenia tenuis. The sequence goes on along the minus strand of NZ_JACRSO010000005.1, from coordinate 135,694 downwards.
GGCCCGCCGCCCAGGGCCTGCACGGCCTCCTCGATGAGCTTGACGTACATCTCATACCCCACGGCGGCCATGTGCCCGTGCTGCTGGGCCCCCACCAGGTTGCCCGCGCCGCGGATCTCCAGATCCCGCATGGCGACCTTAAAGCCCGAGCCGAATTCGGTAAACTCCCGGATGGCCCGCAGCCGCTTTTCGGCCACCTCGCTCATGATCCGATCCGGCCGGTAGGTAAAGTAGGCGTAGGCCAGCCGGTTGGAGCGGCCCACCCGCCCGCGCAGCTGGTAAAGCTGGCTTAAGCCCAATCGCTCGGAATCGCACACGATAATGGTATTGGTGGTGGGGATGTCCAGCCCGTTTTCGATGATGGTGGTGCACAGCAAAAGGTCGATCTCATGGTTCATAAAGGCCATCATCACGTCCTCCAGCGCCCCTTCGGGCATCTGCCCATGGGCTACGCCGATGCGCACCCCCGGCATCAGCCCCCGCAGATGGGCGGCGAACCGGTCGATCCCCGCCACGCGGTTATAGACCATATATACCTGCCCGCCCCGGGAGAGCTCCCGGTTTACCGCCTCGCGCACCAGCGCCTCGTTATACTCTATGACGTAGGTCTGCACCGGATACCGCTCCTCGGGCGGGTTCTCCAGCACCGAAAGATCGCGAATGCCGATCATGGACATATGCAGCGTGCGCGGGATGGGCGTGGCCGAGAGGGTGAGCACGTCGATATTCTTTTTAAGTTTTTTGATCTTCTCCTTATGCGCCACGCCAAAGCGTTGCTCCTCGTCCACCACCAGCAGCCCCAGGTCTTTAAAGCGCACATCCTTGCCCAGCAGGCGGTGGGTGCCCACGATGATATCCACCTGCCCCGTTGCCAACCGGCGCAGGATGTCCTTTTGCTCGGCCGCGGTCTTAAACCGGCTTAGCACCTCGCAGCGCACCGGCAGATCTCCCAGGCGCTGCACCAGGGTGTTGTAGTGTTGCTGGGCCAGGATAGTGGTGGGCACCAGAAAGGCCACCTGTTTGGAATCGGCCACCGCCTTAAAGGCCGCGCGGATGGCCACCTCGGTCTTGCCGTAGCCCACGTCCCCGCACAGCAGCCGGTCCATGGGCCGGGGGCTTTCCATATCCCGCTTGATCTCCTCGATGCAGGCCAGCTGATCCGCCGTTTCCTGATAGGGGAAGTTATCCTCAAACTCGCGCTGCCAGGGCGTATCCGGCGAAAAGGCGTAACCCGGGGTCTGCGCCCGCTGGGCGTACAGGGCCACCAAATCCTCGGCCAGCAGGGCGACCGATTGGGAGACCTTCTTTTTGGTGCGCTTCCACTCCGACCCGCCGATGCGGCTGAGCTTGGGGGCCGCGCCCTCATCCACGCCGATGTACTTTTGCACCCGGTCCATCTGGTCCGTGGGCACAAACAGCTTATCCCCGCCGGCAAAGCTCAAGTCCAGATAATCCCGGGACTTGCCCTCCACCGTAATGCGCTGGATGCCGTGGTACAGCCCCACGCCGTGCAGCTCGTGCACCACGTAGTCCCCCACCTTCAGGTCGGTAAACAGCGAGCCGATCTTTTGCCCCTTGCCCGCGTGGCGGCTGCGCAGGGTGCTTTTCTGCTGCCGGGGCGCGGAAAGCACCTCGCCGGTAGCGATCACCGCAAACTTCGCCTCCGGATACTCGAACCCGTGGCTCAAGCCAATGGGGAGGATCAGGGTCTCCCCGCCCTGCGCGGGCCGCTCCAGCCCATCCACATAGACGGCCTCCACCCCCTGGTCCAGCAGCGCGCTTTGCAGGTGCTTGCCCCGGGCCTTTTCGCCCGAGAGCAGCAAGACGCTGTACTGCTGGGCATGCCAGGTGCGTATCTCCTCGGCCAAAAGTTCAATGCGGCCAGGGAAGGCGGGCACCGAGCGCACCAGAAACTGGAAGGTCTCCCGGGCGTGCAGCTCCGGCACGGCCCGCACCAGGCCCTGAAAGGCCACCACCTTATAAAGGGCGATTTCCTCTAGCAGCTGCTCGTACCCCAGCTGCCCTTTGGCGATGGCGGGCAGGGCCTGCCCCTGCTCCAGCTGCATGGTCAGCATTTCCGCAAAGGTCAGCGCCACATCCTGGGCCCGCTCGCGAATGCGGGCAGGCTCATCCAGGGCGACGGCGACGTTCTCCCGCCAGGCGAGCAGGCTCTCGGGCCGCTCGTAAAACAACCCCAGGTAGTGCTCCATCCCCTGGAAGGGCTCCCGGGCCGTCACGGCCTCCGTCATGGCCTTGGCCAGCTGCTCCAATCGCAGGGCCGCGTCGATAAAACCGTTATCCCGGTCCGGCGCGTCCCCTTCGCTCTCTCCCTCGGGGAAGGCGTCCCGCGCCCGCTCTTTTTGCAGCTGGTCAAACCGCCGCTTTTGCCGGCGCTTGCCCTCCCGCACGGCGGCGGCCAGCTGGGCTTTGGCCCTGGCCCAGGCCGCCTCCCCGGGGATCACCTCCAGCGCGGGCAGCACGGAAAGTGCCTCCCGCTTTTCGCGGGAGCGCTGGGTGTCCGGGTCAAAGGTGCGGATGGAATCCACCTCGTCGTCAAAAAACTCGATGCGGCTGGGCCACTCCTCCTGCATGGGGAAGATATCCACAATGCCGCCGCGCAGGGCAAACTGCCCCGGCGCCTCCACCATCTCCTCCCGGTGGTAGCCCGCCGCCACCAAAAGGGCGCTTAGCTCCTCCTGGGCCAGGCGCGCGCCGGCATTGATCTTCAGCGTATGGCCGGCAAATTCCTCCCGTGGCATCACGCTTTGCAGCAGCGCATCTACCGGGGCCACCAGCACGTCGATCTCTCCGGCGGCCCAGCCGTACAGGGTGCGGATGCGCTGGGCGCTCAGCTCCCGTGAGGCAGCGGCCGCCCGGAAAAGCTGCTGCTCCCGCGGGGGCAGCACGCCCGTGCGCCGGCCGGACAGGGCCGCCACATCCGCGGCCAGCATATGGGCCTGGGGCAGGGTGTGGGTGACGAGCACCAGCGCCCGCTCCTGCTCTAAGGCGCACAGCACGTGGGCCTTTTGTCCCTCGCTTAGGCCGTAGACCATCAGCGGCGTGCGCCCCGCCCGGTAGGCCTGCTCCAACCGCAAAAACTCCGGCTGCTTTTCCAGCGGTTGCCGCCACAGCGGCGAAAGTTCTGGCATCTTTTTCCTCCAAACGCGCCTTACCCGGCAAGGCTGTTTACCGTCCTTGCCGGGTTCATGCATCATCGCGATCTTCATTTTATTTTATGCCTTTTCGCGCGGCTTTTAAAGGGCGCTAAAATCAGGCAATGTGTCTAATTTTGTCCGCTTTCAGCGGGTATTATAGCGGTTCATGGCAATATCGATGCCGTTTTCCACAAAACAGCGCGCGGCCTCGGCGCCGGCGGCAAAGGCCAGCTCCATTTCCGCCCGGCTGGCGGGCGGATAGCCGCCCAGCACGTAATCCACCAAATTCCACTGGGGCGGCGGCGCGCCCACGCCGATGCGCACCCGGGGAAAGTTCTGCGTCCCCAGGGCCCCCACGATGGAGCGCATGCCGTTATGGGTGCCCGGACCGCCCTTGGCGCGGATGCGCACCTTCCCCTCGGGCAGGTCGATATCGTCGTAGATCACCAGGATCCGCTCCGGCGGGATCTTATAAAACCGGGCGATGGCGCATATCGCCCGTCCGCTCTCGTTCATATAGGTCATGGGCTGGGCCAGGATCACCCGCTTATCCCCCACCCGTCCCTCGCCCAGCAGCGCGTCAAACTTCTGGCGCTGGGGCAGGATACGCAGCAGCCCCGAGAGCTTTTCCACCACCTCAAAGCCCGCGTTGTGCCGGGTGCGGGCATATTTTACGCCCGGGTTGCCCAGGCCTGCGATCAGGTACACGTCCTGTTTGCTCCTTTGCCATGGCAGCGGCATTATTCCGCCTCCAGTACTTCGTCGATAAAGCGGTCCAGCTCCGCATAGCCGCCCCCGCGGCAGGGCGTCACCTCGCCCCAGTCGCCCAAAGGCTGCTCGTTCAAAAAGAAGGTGTGCATCCCAAGGGCCATGGGAGCAAGCATATCCTCGCCGATATCGTTGCCCACCATGCAGCACTGCCCCGGCTCCAGCCCCAGCTTGGCCATGATCTCCTCATAATAGGCCGCGTGGGGCTTAGCGGCGTGGCTGTTTTCATAGGTGGTGATAAAGGCAAAGTCCGCCGGATCCAGCCCCGTCCAGCATACGCGGGCGCGCAGCGCCGCGTCCGGAAAAACCGGGTTGGTGGCCACCACCAGCGTCTTGCCCGCGTCCTTGAGTTTTTTGACGATGCCCGCTACCATCGGGTGGGGCGGGAAGTGCACCCCCAGCTTGGGGAAGCGCCCCGCGTAATAATCGTTCAGCGGGCCCTCGTAGGCCGCCCATTCCCGGCCTGTGCGGCGGGTAAAGGCGGCAATAAAGCCCTGCTCGTTGGTCATCCCATCCTGGGGCTGGGCGATCATATCATAGGTGGCCTTGACCACCGGCTCCACCAGCTGCTCGCCCGGGAAGTGCGGCGCCAGTGCCTGCCCTAAATCCCCCAGATAGAGTTTTAAGAACCGGTCTACCTCCATGGGCAAAAGTGTCCCGTCCAGGTCAAATAAAAATGCCTTGATCATAATCTCCTTTTTCATCCATTCGTATAATTGCGGCCCTACTCGTAAAGGGTAGAGACCGGCAGGTCGTTATAAATACGCTCGATGGCCTGGGAGAATACCGATGCCACCGACAGCACCACGATCTTATCGCAGTGCTTATCGCCAAGCGGCACGGTATCGGTAATCACCAACTCCCGCAGAGGGGAAGCAGCAATGCGGGAAACGGCCTCCCCGCTGAGCACCCCGTGGGTACAGCAGGCCGATACCTCTTTGGCGCCCATCTTCATCAGCGCCTCCGCCGCCTTGACCAGGGTGCCGCCGGTATCCAGCAGGTCGTCCACCAGGATCGCCCGGCAGCCCTTGACCTCGCCGATGATGTTCATCACCTCGCTGACGTTGGGCCGGGGCCGCCGCTTATCCACGATAGCCAGCCGCGCGCCCAGGCGGTTAGCAAAGTTGCGCGCCCGGGTGACCGAGCCTAAGTCCGGCGAGACCACCACCAGGTCCTCCCCGGCATAGCCCTTTTCTACATAGTAGGCGGCCAGGGCCGGCGCCCCGCGCAGGTGATCCACCGGGATATCGAAAAAGCCCTGGATCTGGGCGGCGTGCAGGTCCATGGTCAGCACCCGGTCCGCCCCCGCGGCGGTGATCAAATCGGCCACTAATTTAGCGGTGATCGGGTCCCGGGGCTTAGTCTTGCGGTCCTGCCGGGCATAGCCAAAGTAGGGGATCACCGCGGTGATCCGCCCGGCGGAGGCGCGGCGAAATGCGTCGATCATGATCAACAATTCCATCAGGTTCTCGTTGACCGGCGTGCAGGTGGACTGGACCAAAAACACGTCCATTCCCCGCACCGTCTGGCCGATGTTCACGCTGATCTCCCCATCGGAAAAGCGGCCCACCTTGCTCTCGCCCAGCGGCCGATCCAGCAGGCGCGCGATATCCGCGGCCATGCCGGGGTTGCTGTTGCCGGAAAAGACGACGATATTCTTGCCGTGTGTGATCATTGCCCCAAGTCCCCCCGTTTAATCTCTCTTTTATTTTTTGCGCGCCTGCCGCTTTTGCGCGGCCCAACCCGCTTTTACCGTCTGGCGGCAGCGGGCGATGGCCAGCGCGTCCCCGGGCACATCCTCGGTGATGGTGGAACCCGCGGCGATATACGCCCCATCTTCCACCTTGACCGGGGCGACCAGGTTGACGTTGCAGCCGATAAAGGCGTCGTTCCCCACGGTGCAGCGCTGTTTGACCTGTCCATCGTAATTGACGAACACCACCCCGCACCCCAGGTTGACCCGCTCGCCCACGTCGCTGTCCCCCACGTACGTCAGGTGGCTGATCTTGGTACCATCGCCGATATTGGCGTTTTTCAGCTCCACAAAATCGCCCACGCGGCAGCCCTGCCCCACGTTGGCCTTGGGCCGCAGGTAGGCAAAGGGCCCCACCTGGGTGTGCGCGCCCACGGCGCAGTCCAGCAGCACGGAGGACTGAACCTGCGCGCCGTCGCCCACGCGGCTGCCGGAAATGCGGTTATTTTGCAGCAGCGTGCAGCCGCTGCCGATCACGGTCTCCCCCTCCAGGATATTGCCCGGATAGATCACCGTGTCCACGCCGATGCGCACCTGCGCGTCGATATAGGTGGCGTTGGGGTCGAGAATGGTCACGCCCGCAACCATCCAGGCATGGTTGATGCGCCGGCGCAAGATCTCCCCGGCCTCGGCCAGCTGGGCCCGGGTGTTGACGCCCATGCACTGGGTAAAGTCATCTGTACAATAGGCCGCCACCTTTTGCCCATCCGCCACCAAAAGGCCGATGGTATCGGTCAGGTAATACTCGTGCTGGGCATTGTTATCGTCGATCCGGTTCAGCGCCCAGAGCAGTTTTTCGGTCTCAAAGCAATAGACCGAGGCGTTGACCTCGCATACTGCCAGCTGCTCGGGGGTCGCGTCCTTCTGTTCGACGATGCCCTTCACGTTCCCTTCGCCATCCCGCAGCACGCGGCCATAGCCGGTGGGGTCAGAAAGCTTAGCCGTCAGCAGCGTCACCGCCGCGCCGGCGTCCTGCGTCTGCTGGCAGAGCGCCCGCAGCGTCTCCCCGCCGATCAGGGGCATGTCCCCCGCCAGGATCAGGGTATAGCCCTTGCCGTCGGCAATATAATCCCGCGCCATCATCACCGCGTGGCCGGTGCCCTTGCGCTCGGCCTGCACCGCGAACTGGGCCCGGCCCTCCAGGTGCGCACGCACCTGCTCGGCCCCGTGGCCGATAATCGCCACCGGCTTTTCATCCGAAACCTCGCCCGCGGCGCACAGTACCCACTCCACCAGGCTGCGGCCGCACACCTTGTGCAGCACCTTGGGCAGCTCGCTCTTCATGCGCGTGCCCGCGCCAGCGGCCATGATCAACGTTTTAACGTCCATTTTTATCCCCCTTAAACAAAGCGATCTTCCTATTAAAAGCGTGATTGCAAGAATACGATATCCTTTTCAAGTTTAGGCGAAAAGGATGGGCCTGTCAAGGGAAGTGTAAACCCCTAAGCACATAAAAAAAGGGACGCACCGTAAAGGCGCATCCCCCTATATTGCCGTTCAAATCCCCCAAAGCCCTTTAGGATTGGGGCGTTTTAAGCTGCTGGTACTTATCCAGAATCAGCTGTTGCAGTTCCGCCCGCGCGGAGGTGTTGATCGGGTGTGCAATGTCGCGGAAGCTTCCATCGGAAAGCTTTCGGCTGGGCATGGCGATAAACATCCCTTCCTGTCCTTCTACGATCTTGATGTCGTGCACGACGAAGCTGTTGTCAAACGTAATGGATGCAACGGCCTTCATCTTGCTGTCAGTCTGTACTTCTCTCACACGAATGTCCGTAATGTTCATAAGTACACGCCCCTTCATATTAGCCTTTTCTCCTTTGTCTGTCTCTGTCTACGCTAGGAGTTTAGCCCATATTTCGACGTTTTAAGGGATGATTCCTGCCGCGAGAATTCTCGATTTTTTCACATTTATTCCACTTTTTATACTATTCTAAAAATTTGTCAACCAGGCCGCCGGGCTGACCTTGACCAGGCTGCGCGCCTCGTCGATCTCGTCGAGCACCAACAAGGATTTATAATTATCTACCAGCTTGTGCTGCGGCAGAGCCGTGGCCATGACCACGCCCACGCCCACCACGGTGACGGCGAACTCCTTCATCATATCGATCATGCCCTTGGCGGTGCCGCCGCCCTTCATAAAATCGTCGATGATCAGCGCGCGCTGGCCGCTGCCCACCAGGCGCTTGGGCAGTGTCATGGTCTGCAGGCGCTTGGAGGAGGCGGAAACGTAGTTGATGGTGATGACCGAGCCCTCGGCCACCCCCGCGCCCCGGTTGCGGCGGGCGATGATCATGGGCACGTTGAGTACCCGGGCGCACATCATGGCCACCGGCACCCCCATGGTCTCGCAGGTCAGCACAAAATCCGGGCTGTTGCGGTAAAACTGGGCCGCCAGTATCTCGCCCATCCGCTCGATATGCCCGGGCGTGGAGAGCACATCCCCCATATAAAGGTAGCCCCCGGGCAGGATGCGGTCCGGCGCGCACAGCCGCAGGGCCATCTCGTTTGTAAAGGCCAGTGCCTTGTCCCGCGCCGGCACCGGCAGGTACTTGACCCCGCCGGCAGCCCCGGTCACCGTTTCCATCTCGCCCAGCCCGTATTTTTTAAAGATATCCCGAACGATATCGATATCCTCGCTGATGGTGGATTTTGCCGCGCCAAACATCTCGCTGAAATAAGAAAGGGTAAATATCCTGTTGGGGGCCTCCGTCAAAATCTTGATCAGCGCGCCGATGCGCTCGTTCCGCTTGACCTTTTCCACATTGCACCTCCCAAAAATTCCGAACATTTCTAAAACCTTTACTATTATAATTCACTTTTTGTAATAATGAAAGCATTATCGATAAAAAAGTTGATAATCTAGCCCCGGGAGAAGTATAATGATATGAGCTTTAGGAATATCCAAGGAGGTTTAAAACGTTGCAGCCCAGTATAATCGATTTTTCAGGCAAGCGCGTCCATATGATCGGTATCGGCGGCAGCTCCATGAGCGGGCTGGCCACCATCCTTCAAAATAACAACTTTATCGTTACAGGCTCGGATATGAGCGCCTCGCTGGCGTGCGAAAAGCTGACTCGCCAGGGCGTCACCGTCTTTATCGGCCACAAGGCCGAGCAGGTGGACGGCGCGGACCTTGTGGTCTACACCGCCGCCATCGCCCGGGATAACCCGGAGTACCTGCGCGCCCAGGAGCTGGACCTGCCCATGATGGACCGGGCTACGCTGCTGGGGCAGATCATGGACCGCTACAGCCGTTCCATCGGGGTGGCGGGCACCCATGGCAAGACCACCACCACCGCCATGCTGGCCACCGTTTTAGAGCTGGCCGGGGCCGACCCCACCATCCATATCGGCGGGGAGCTGGAGCTGATCGGCGGCAGCGTCAAATCCGGCAAGGGGGATATCTTCGTTACGGAGGCCTGCGAGTACGTCAAAAGCTTCCTCACGCTGCACCCCACCTGCGCCATCGTCACCAACATCGAGGCGGATCATCTGGACTTTTTTAAGGACATCGAGGATATTTACAGCGCCTTTTACGCCTATACCCAGCTGCTGCCGCCCGACGGGCTGCTGATCGGCTGCGGGGATGAAGAGCGGGTCGTCCGCCTGATGGCGCAGGCCGGGCGCAAGGCCATCTCCTACGGCTTTGGCCGGCAAAACGACTATTATGCTACCGACATTGAATTTGACGATATGGGCTGCGCGGGCTTTTCCATCATCCATGAGGGTCATTCTTTGGGCCGCGTACAGCTGCAGGTGCCCGGCCGGCACAACGTACTGGACGCACTGGCCGCCTTTGTGGCCGCCCTGCAGCACGGTATCACGGTGGAGGCCGCGCTTAGCGGGCTGCGGGCCTTTGCCGGGGCTAACCGCCGCTTCCAGACCATCGGCACGCCCTGCGGGGTCGAAGTGGTGCAGGATTATGCCCACCATCCCACCGAGATCCGCATGCTGTTGGAGACCGCCGCGCGCCGCAAGCATAACCGGCTGATCGCGGTATTTCAGCCTCACACCTTTACCCGCACGGCCGCGCTGTTTAACGAATTTTTAACGGCCTTTGACCAGGCCGACGAGGTGATCGTCACCGATATTTACGCCGCGCGCGAGCAGAACACCATTGGCATCACCGCCCAGGCCCTGTGCGACGCGCTGGCCCAAAAGGGCGTAAACTGCCGCTACATCGGCCCCTTTGCGCAGATCGTATCCGACATCCAGGGCCGCTGGCAGCCCGGGGATCTGGTACTGGTCATTGGCGCGGGCACGGTAGAGCGGGTGGCCCGCATGCTCTGCGGCAAGGCGTAAGCCCATCACTCAATAAAGGACCGCGATTTCTCATCGCGGTCCTTTTTCTATCCCTTTAGGCATCAGTTCCGTGTTTCGGTATCCTTCCCGCGCCCATCCAGCCACGCCTCAAATTCCGGTATGGGCAGCGGACGCGAATAGATATAGCCCTGCACCCTGTCGCAGTGGACCTGCCGCAGGAACTCAAGCTGCTCCTGGGTCTCAATGCCCTCGGCCACGGTATCCATCTTCAGCTCCCGCGCCAGGGATACGATGGCGTCCACCACTTTACGGGTCTTGGGGTTATCCACGCTGGTGAAAAAGCGCCGGTCCAGTTTGATCACGTCCACGTCGAACTCCATCAGCAACCCCAGGGAGGAATAACCCGCGCCAAAGTCGTCCAGCGAGCAGCCAAAGCCCAAGCGGTGCATCTGCCCGATCTGCTCTTTTACATGGGCGATGCCCTGGTCATCAAAAAAGATGGATTCCGTCAGTTCAAACTCGATCACGCCCTCCGGTATCCCATATTGACGGGCGGTCTGCGCATACGCCTGCAAAAAGTCCGGATTTTTAAAATGCTGGCGCGACAGGTTGACCGATACTACCATCGGCGCGCGGCCCTCGTCCAGCCAGCGCCGCAGGGTCTTACAGACCTGCTCAAACACGTAAAAATCCAGCTGGCATATCTTGCCGTTGCGCTCAAATACCGGGATAAAGTCAGACGGGAAGATCGTGCCCTGTTTAGAACGTACCCAGCGCACCAGCGCTTCGGCCCCGTGCACATGCCCGTCCGTCAGCGATACCTTGGGCTGGAGGTAGACCTCGAACTCCTCATTCGCCAGGGCAGCCTCAAACAGGACATTCAATTCATGCTCCCTTTGCAGCATCTGCGTTAACGCCTGGTCGTAAAACGCACAAACCTCCTGGCTATCGGGCAGATGGTTCCGGCAGGCGGTCAGCGCCCGGTCGCGGATAATGGTGGTATCCTGCCCGGGTTCTTCTACGATATAGACGCCCTGCTGAATTCTGAGATAATATGGTTCCCGCAGGTCTGCGTTAAAGGCGTTGATGCGCTGAACCAGCTCCGCCAGGCGGCGCGAGATATTCTCGGGATTGCTTTCCCGCAGGCAGAGGAAAAAGTAGTCCCTGGCCGCATAGGCCGCAGCCTCATCCTGGGTTACAGCGCCTTGCAGCACCTGCATCACATAGCGCAAGGTCCTGTCCCGCTCAACACTGCCAAAGCTCTCGTTGATCAGGGTAAGGTCAGAAATATTTAGCGCTACTACACAATAGCTGTCCGGCGGTGCAGCCCCGATCAGCTCCCCGCAGCGCAGACTAAAGGCCGGCCCGTTCATCCCCCCGGTCACGGGATCCACAAAGGCGATCCGCTCCAGCTTGCGGTAATGGGTCTGGTAATTTTTTAGCAGAAGCACCACCAGCACCACCAGCACCAGTACCGCCGCCGTGACGATGATAAAGGACTGATGGATGTATTGATCGGTCTCGCGGGAAATGATATCCGCCGGGACCAGCGTGAGCAGCACCCAGTTGTAGCTGTGCAGCGGCTGGTAGGATAAGACCAACCGCGTGCCATCTACCGCGGTGAAGGAAAACACGCCGCTTTGGCCGCTTTTCATATTCTCCTCCATTTGGTGGATATGCTGCGCGGTCTGTCCGCCGGCGCCATCTTGAAAAATGCTTTCCAGCTGCATAAAGACATCCAGCTCGGTGGGCGAAATGATGACCTCGCCTTGATGATTGATGATGCAGGTCAGCCCACTACCGGAAAAGCTGGACGGCTGGATCAGCCGCTGCATGTTGGCCTTGTCCCGCACGCCGCTCAGCGCGCCGATGATCTCATCCCCATCGTGCAGGGGGACCGAGTACAGCAGGCTTTGCTGGTCGAGAAAAGAGACGCCGTTTTCTCCCTCAAGGGCCGCCTGCACCCCGGGATAGCCGGCAACGCTCTGGTCCACCAGGGCGCTGCCGAGCGGTTGCTCCTCCTTCAGGGTGATAACGATTTTATTAAAGCCTAAAAGCGCCGCGCGCCCTTCAAGATAGGCTTCCAACTCGTTATTGTTCTCCGACGGATCGCCCAGGCTGGTCAGCAATCCATCCTCCATCAGCGTCAGGTCCAGGATATTTTTGCCCAGGCGATAGTCGATATCGCCGGCCAGCTGGGTGCTCACATCCGAAACGTAGACCTCCGTGCGCCGGTCGACGGCCTGTCCAAGTCCCAGCGCGTTCCAGATCATCAGCCCGGATACCGCCGCCACCAGTACGAACAGCAGCAGTATCTTATGCCACTTTGTAAAAAGGATCCTTCGAAAACCGCCAAACCCTGCGGCCTGGGACCCGCCCTTTCCAAGACCCATGCCTTTCACTCCTGCTATCCTTTAACCCGGCCTGTGAAGCGCCATTATTCTTGCGAGCCCTCTCCGTTGCCGCCGTTTTCGTTCGGGTTAGTATCTCCGTTATCGTTATTTCCATCCTTGCTGGGCGATGCGGTGGCCGGCGTGTCCGCGCCGCGCTCCTTCACGCCCACATAGGTCTTGCCGCGGATGGCCTCGTAGTTATCCGTATGCAGCAGCTCGCGCTTGATCTCCTCGCCGTCTTTTTTCCAAATGCGCCAGGCTTTGACCACATAGCCGTCCCGCGAAAGGACGACCTCCTTCTTTTCATCGGTATAGGTCACATACTTGCCCTCGGTATCCTGCACGATCTCGGGCTCCTCCTTGGGCGTGGTGTTGACCAGTTCGCTCTCAAGAGAGATGGACACCCCTTCTTCCAGCGGCTCGCCGTAGATCTCCACCACCACGTCCTTGCCGCTGACGTAGGTCTTGATATAAAAGGGCAGATCGGTATCGTTGATAAATTTATAATCCTGATAGCCGTAGTTTACCGTCGCGTCAAACCCCTTATCCACGTAAGAGGAAGGGAAAGAATGGTGCGCGCGCACGGTGGAGTTGAGCCCCGCCTTCAAAATGGCGTTATAGATCGTGGTGGAGGACTGGCATACGCCGCCCCCCGGCCCATCCTGCAGCGATTTATCCGAGGCGATCAGCGGCGCATCCTGGTAGCCGTTCTCCGCCGTACGGGGGCCGGTGGTATCGTTAAAGGAAACCTCCTGCCCGGGGTTGACCACCATCCCGTTAAACTGCTTGAGGGATTCTTTGACGTTATGGGTGCGCGCAGCGGAGCTGTTGCCCAAATTGGTGACAAACCGGCCGCGCAGCTTGGTGGTTTTTTGCAGGTCGCTGGCCAAAAGCGTCGGCTCTATGGTCTTGGTGGGGATCTCCAGCTGCGCCTGAGGGTCACTCATCAGCGCAGAGAGGATGTTGGTATCCAGCGCCTCGGTATCGATCTGGCGGCCCTGCACCTCGGCGACTACATGGAACATCTCCGAGCCGCTCTTGTTGGGGTCAAACTCCATCTTGGCGTTTTGCATGGGCACGTTGACCTTTTCGGCCACCTGGGTGATGATGGCGTCCACCTTCTCCTCGTCATAGCTGAAGGTGACCGGGCTTGAAAAGCCCTGCCCAAAGCCCAGCACCATCTTCAGGTGGTCAAACCAGCTCATCTCCTTGGCCTGGTTAAACGCCTGATCGATCAGCGCCTGTGCGTCCGAGGTGACCCCCAGGCTCTCGGCATCAAAATTCCAGGATTCCTCCTCAAAGGTCAGCGTCAGGTTGATCTCGGCCAAGCGCGCCTTCTCCTGCTCCTGCACCAGCGCCAGGGCCTCCTGCGGCGTTTTGCCGCCCAGCTCCACGCCCTCGATCACTACGCCCCGGTGCAGCACCTGGCTCTCATAACTGCGGCCGATCTGGATATTTAATACGATCACCGCCGCGATGACCGCCACCAGCGTCACGCCCGCGGCGATCAAAGCCTTAGCGTTACGCACCCGGTACTTTCTCTTCTTGCGCGTGCTTGAAAAACGAAATTTATTCATGAACAACCTCTCACAATCCCCATACTTTCAGCGCGTACGCTAATCATTCAGCAGGCAGTCAGGGTAACCGGCCGGATGCCGGCCCCCCTTTTGCGCCGTGCCCACCGGCTGCCCCGGCCGGTTCTCTCCGTGAAAATCGCTGCCGCCGGTAGCCACCAGGCCGTATTTCTCACACAAGCCCACACACCATGCGGTAAACTCCGGCGGATTTTTGGGGTAATAGCACTCCAACCCCCGCATCCCCGCCTGCGCCATCTCCCGGATCAGGCTCTCGGTCTGGTCCGGCGGCAGGTGCATCAGCCGAGGGTGCGCCAGCACCGCAGCCCCGCCCGAGGCGCGGATCACACCAATGGCTTCCCGCGCGTCCATGCTGCTTTTCGGCACGTAAGCGGGCCCGCCCAAGCCGATATACTTTTCAAACGCCTCCTTGACGCTATCTACATAGCCTTTTTCCATCAGCGCCCGGGCCACGTGCGGCCGGGCGATCACCTCTCCCGAGGCAAACTTGCGCACCCCATCGTAGGTGATATCCATCCCCAGCTTTTGCAGTTTCTCGACCATGCGCGCCGTGCGCTCCAGCCGCAGAGCCTGCATCCTGCTTAACAGGTCGACCAGGGGACCCTTTTGCGTATCCACAAAATACCCCAGCATGTGCAGGGTAAAGGCGCGCTCCACGCTCAGCTCCACTCCCGGTATCACCCGTACCCCCAACTTCTCCCCGGCGCTCATAGCCTCCGCCACGCCGGATACGGTATCGTGATCGGTCAGGGCAAGGGTAGTTACGCCCTGGCATGCCGCCTGCTGCACCACCTGGCCTGGCGTGCAGGCTCCATCGGACGCGGTGGAGTGGGTGTGCAGGTCGAAAATAGGGAGTTGCTCTGTCAATATACTACCGCCTTTACTCATAGGGTATGACAAATTCAGCCATGTATTTCATTATAGCATGTCAAGCCCTGGCGTCAAACCATCCTTCACCTTTTTTTACAGATATTAAACAACGTTAACCTTTCGCTAAAAAACTGTTAACATTTTGGTCCGTACACCCAGGTTATGAACACCGCTAAAACAGCTGAAGCGCCCGAGTGACTCGGGCGCTCCCCTATTTTCAGCCATACAGCACGTTTTAATCCTTCTCGATCTTAAAACTCTTACGCAAGTATTGAACAGCTGCGCTCCCGGTAAGGCCAACTGCTTCCAGCATTATGCTGCCTTTTTGTCATCTCCCTTTTCTTTAAAGGCAAAAAATCGCTGGCCAATATAGTTGAGCGCAGTAAACAGGCACATGCCAACGAGCATGGATATCTGCTCGACTACGCTGGTCTCCCACCCCGTATTGCGCAGCAATGTCGTCACCACCGGCTGGGCCAGGCTATAGGCGATCACATAGCATATCGCTACATTCAGGGCAAATTTAAGCGCCGTTTTCCAGATGGAATCCTTATTTTTAAAGGTATAGGTCTTGTTGAGCACAAAGCTTAAAATACTGCCCAACACATAGGAGATGGCAGACGACCCCCAGTACCCAAAGTGCGCCAGATTGTAGAGCAAAAACATGATCGCCGCGCTCAGCAGGGTATTGGCCACGCCTACGAGGATAAACTTGATCAGCTTCATATCAAATATTTTAGCCATCGCCTACTTTTCCTCTCCGCCCTTTTCGTGGCTCTCATTTAAAAATTGCTCGATAATAAAGCGCGGCCGCGCCTTGGATTCCAGGTAGATCTTGCCGATATACTCGCCCACCACGCCGATGGACAGCAGCATCAGCCCCCCGATGGCCCAGACCGATACGGCCACGCTGGCCCAGCCCGCCACGGTGGCGCCCATGCAAAAGCGCACGAAGATATAGATCAGCATGATGATACTGACCATAAAGACCACAAACCCCAGCCCCGTGATCAGCCGGATGGGCTTGACGCTCAGCGAGGTGATGCCCTCCATGGCAAAGGCGACCATCTTTTTAAGGGGATACTTGCTTTCTCCGGCAAAGCGCTCGCTGCGCTCATAGGTCACGGTATCCGTGCGGTAGCCGATCATGGGGACGATACCGCGCAAGAACAGGTTGACCTCCTTAAACTGAGCCAACCCCTCCAGGGCGCGCTTGCTCATCAGGCGGTAATCCGCATGGTTAAAGACCGTATTGGCCCCCATCGCGTTCATCAGCCGGTAAAAACTCTCGGCAGTAAAACGCTTGAAAAAGCTGTCCGTAGTCCGTTTGGAGCGCACACCATACACGATGTCGCACCCGTCCAGGAACTTGTCCACCATCTCGTCGATGGCGTTAATA
Organism: Luoshenia tenuis; assembly: GCF_014384745.1. Lineage (NCBI taxonomy): Bacteria > Bacillati > Bacillota > Clostridia > Christensenellales > Christensenellaceae > Luoshenia > Luoshenia tenuis. The sequence goes on along the minus strand of NZ_JACRSO010000005.1, from coordinate 119,498 downwards.
TCGTCCTGCAGGTCCGCATCCATGGAGATCACCGCATCGGCTAGGTCCTTTACGGTCATAAGGCCCGCCAGCAGCGCGTTTTGATGGCCGCGGTTGCGGCTTAAATTGATGCCGCTAAAGAGCAGATCCTCTTCGTGCAGGGCGCTGATGATCGGCCAGGTCTTGTCCTTTGAGCCGTCGTTCACCATTACCACGCGGCTCTCAGGCGAGATCTTGCGCTTTTCGATCAGGCTATTCATTTTGACTTTCAGACGTTTAGCCGTTTCCGGCAATACTTCTTCTTCATTATAGCAGGGGATCACGATGTAAAGGATATTGTTCATTAGAATCCACCTTTTTGAAATGATATACATTTTGGTTGAATGTTGTTTTTTATTATAGCATCATCAAAACTAATAGACAAGCTCTTCAACTCCCCTTACAGCGGCGAAGCGTAACCGTTGCCAAACAGCGGCCCCGTTTGGCCGGCTGTTCAAATCCGGCCCTCAACCAGAAGTGCCTGCAAAGCGCATTCATATGCGGGCGGATAGAAAAAGCGCTGCGGAAAATCCGCAGCGCTTTTATCAATGCTGTTTGGTTTTGTGTGCAGGCTTATTTGCCCATGACCACGGCCTGCGCAGCAGCCAGGCGCGCGATCGGCACGCGGAAGGGCGAGCAGGACACGTAGTTCAGCCCGATGTTGTGGCAGAACACCACCGTGCTCGGGTCGCCGCCGTGCTCACCGCAGATGCCCATCTTCATCCCCGGACGGGTGGTGCGGCCCAGCTCAACGGCCATCTTCATCAGCTTGCCAACGCCAACCTGGTCCACACGGGCGAAGGGATCGCTCTCGAAGATCTTCTTGGCATAGTAATCATCCAGGAAGTTGCCGGCGTCGTCACGGCTGAAGCCGAAGGTCATCTGGGTCAGGTCGTTGGTACCGAAGGAGAAGAACTCCGCCTCGGTGGCGATCTCGTCAGCGGTCAGCGCCGCGCGCGGGATCTCGATCATGGTACCCACCTTGTAGTCGATCTTCACGCCCTTTTCGTCCATGACCTTCTGGGCGGTCTCCACCACGACGGCCTTGACGTACTTGAGCTCCTTGACCTCGCCTACCAGCGGGATCATGATCTCGGGCAGGATGTCATAGCCCTTCTCCGCCTTCACCTCGATGGCCGCCTCGATGACCGCGCGGGTCTGCATCTCAGCGATCTCGGGATAGGTGACGGACAGGCGGCAGCCGCGGTGGCCCAGCATGGGGTTAAACTCATGCAGGCTCTCAACGGTGCCCTTGAGCTCATCAAAGGTCAGGCCCATTTCCTTGGCCAGCGCCGCGATGTCCTCATCGTTGTGGGGCAGGAACTCGTGCAGCGGGGGATCCAGGAACCGGATGGTCACCGGGCGGCCCTCCATGGCCTCGTAAATGCCCTTAAAGTCAGCCTTCTGCATGGGCAGCAGCTTGTTCAGTGCCGCGCGGCGCTGCTCCTCGGTCTTGGCCACGATCATCTCGCGCATGGCGGGGATGCGGTCCTCATCGAAGAACATATGCTCGGTACGGCACAGGCCGATGCCCTCGGCGCCGAACTTGACGGCCTGGCGGGCGTCGCGCGGCGTGTCGGCATTGGTGCGCACATTCAGGGTACGGATGTCGTCCGCCCAGCCCATCAGGGTGGCGAAGTCGCCCGTCACAGCGGCGTCGATGGTCTCCACGGCCTCGCCGTAAACATTACCGGTGCTGCCGTCGATGGAGATGTAGTCGCCCTCTTTATAGGTCTTGCCAGCGGCCTCAAAGGTCTTGGCTTCTTCGTTGATGCGGATGTCGCCGCAGCCGGCAACACAGCAGGTGCCCATGCCGCGGGCCACAACGGCCGCGTGGCTGGTCATGCCGCCGCGGGCGGTCAGGATACCCTGAGAAGCATACATGCCCTCGATATCCTCCGGGCTGGTCTCCAGACGAACCAGAACGACCTTGCTGCCGTCCTTGGCCGCTTCCACAGCCTCTTCCGCGGTGAAGTAAACTTTACCGCAGGCAGCGCCGGGGGAGGCGGGCAGGCCGCGGGCGATAACTTCCGCTTTCTTCAGCGCGTCAGCGTTGAACTGCGGGTGCAGCAGGCTATCCAGCTGCTTGGGCTCGACCTTCATCACGGCCTCTTCCTTGGTGAGCATGCCCTCGTTCACCAGGTCCACGGCGATCTTCAGCGCCGCGGCGGCGGTACGCTTGCCGTTACGGGTCTGGAGCATGTAGAGCTTGCCGCGCTCGATGGTGAACTCCATATCCTGCATGTCGCGGTAGTGCTTCTCCAGGGTGTTGGCGATCTCGGCAAACTGGTCGTACACGGCCGGCATGGTCTTATGCAGGTCGGCGATGGGGTTGGGGGTACGGATACCGGCAACCACGTCCTCGCCCTGGGCGTTGAACAGGTACTCGCCATACAGCTTGTTCTCGCCGGTGGCGGGGTTACGGGTAAAGGCAACGCCCGTACCGGAATCGTCACCCATGTTACCAAATACCATGGCCTGCACGTTAACGGCGGTGCCCCAGTCGCCCGGGATGTCGTTCATGCGGCGATATACGTTGGCGCGGGGGTTGTCCCAGGAGCGGAACACGGCCTTAACGGACTCGAGCAGCTGAACCTTGGGATCCTGCGGGAACTCCACGCCCATCTCCTTGAGGTACAGGGCCTTGTACTTCTCCACGACCACCTTCAGGTCATCCGCGCTCAGGTCGGTATCCACCTTGGCGCCCACAGAGGTCTTCACCTCGTCCAGGATATCTTCAAACTTGCGCTTGTCGATCTCCATCACGACGTCGGAGAACATCTGGATGAAACGGCGATAGCTGTCATAAGCGAAGCGCTCGTTCTGGGTCAGCTTAGCCAGACCCTTAACGGCCACATCGTTCAGGCCCAGGTTCAGGATGGTATCCATCATACCAGGCATGGACACGCGGGCGCCGGAACGGACCGATACCAGGAAGGGGTTCTCCAGATCCCCAAACTTTTTGCCGTTGATCTCTTCCGTCTTGGCCAGAGCCTCATAGATCTGGTCTACGATCTCGTCGGCAATGACTTTGCCGTCCTCATAATAGCGCGTGCACGCTTCCGTCGTTACCGTAAAGCCCTGGGGCACAGGCAGGCCCAGACCGGTCATCTCGGCCAGGTTGGCGCCTTTGCCGCCCAACAGGTTTCGCATCTCGGCGTTCCCTTCCGAGAACAGGTATACGTACTTGTTAGACATTCACCAATTCCTCCTCAAAATTTTCCATATGCAAAACCGGGCAAGCCCGGTTTGTTAGGCAAAAAAGCCCGATTTTCCGACAGCCGCCGGACAAGTCGTTAATATTTTAATACAATTGCCCGCTAAATGCAACCATTTTAGCCGCCCTGCGGGGTATTTCTTTCATTATTCATAAAGGTTTGCAAGCTGTCCTCCACCTGCTCGATCTTTTCGATAAAGCGGCCCAGCCGCCGGGCCCCGTCCATCCGGTGGGCGGCAAAGCCCCGCAGGATCGCCCCCAGCTGCTCGCGCGCCCGGGCGCTTAAGCGCAGCACGTTCATGCGCGACGGGTCGATGGACTCGATATACCCCATCATTTTAAGGGTACCCTTGTCCACCGCCAGCGCCTGCGGGGCGCGCACAGTGCAAGCCGCGCACAGCACGCCGCCCGCCCGGGGATCAAACCCCACGGCCTCCCCCTCCTGCACCCGCCGGCCGCAGGCCACACACCGCCCCGTTTCAATCCGGTAGCCCAGCATGGCCATCAGCTGGATGGTATAGATGATGGCCACATCCTGTGGCGGCATCTGCGAATAGGCCAGAAAGGCCAGGGCGTGCAGCGTCAGGGCAAACTCATCCACCGCCCGCTGGCGGGGTTGGATGGCTTCCGCCGCCATGGCGGTAACATAGCTGGCATAGCTCAAGCGGCCCAGGTCCTCCCGCAGGGGATAGTAGCTCTCCTGCAGTTCAAACTGGTTCAGCGCATGGCGCTGCCCCCGCAGGCTGAAGGTAAACTCCCCCATGGCAAAGGGCTGCGCCGCGGCGGACAGCCGGCTTTTGGGCCTGCGGCAGCCCCGGGCGATGGCGTCGATCCGCCCCTCGGTGGGGGTGAGCACGCTGAGCATCCGGTCATAATCCTTATAATTGGCATAGCGTACCGTAAGGCCCAGGGTCTTAAGGGTAGGCGGCACGGCTTTTCACCTCAATCCTGATAGCCCAGCTCTTTAAGGGCCAGGGGAGAATTGCGCCAGTTTTCCCGCACCTTGACCCAGAGCTGCAGATTCACCTGGCAGCCCAGCAGCTTTTCGATATCGTAGCGGGCCTGCTGCCCGATCTTGCGCAGCATGCTGCCCTGCTTGCCGATGATGATGCCCTTGTGGCTGCTGCGTTCGCAAAAGATGGTGGCCTCGATATCGATCAGCGCCTGGCCCTGGCGCTCGCGCAGGGCCATCAGCTCAACGCCAATGCCGTGGGGCACCTCCTCTTGCAGCAGGATCAGCATCTTTTCCCTTATCATCTCGCAGATCAGCCGCTGCTCGGGCTGATCGGTGATCATATCCTCCGGGAAGTACTGCGGCCCCTCGGGCAGGCGCTTTTGCAGCGCCGCTTCCAGCTCATTTAGTCCTTTGCGGCGGCGGGCCGAGATGTAGACCACCTCGTCGGCGCTGCCCAGGGTGAGCAGGTGCGCCACCTGCGCCCTGGCCGTATCCTCGTTGGCCGCGTCCATCTTATTGACGGCCAAAATCAGGGGGGCCTTGCGGTTTTGCAGGGACTGGAACAGCGCCCGATCCCCCTCGCCGATGCCGGCGGCCGCGTCCACCAGCATCAGGATAGCCTCCACCTCGTCCAGCGAGCGCCAGGCGGTCTTGACCATGTACTCTCCCAGCTTGTTTTTGGGCTGATGGATGCCCGGGGTATCCAAAAATACGATTTGAAAGCCCTCCCCGGTGAGCACCCCCTGGATGGTGTTGCGGGTGGTCTGGGGCTTGTGGGATACGATGGCGATCTTCTCCCCCACCAAAGCGTTGAGCAGCGTGGACTTGCCCACATTGGGCCGGCCCAGGATCGCTACGAAGCCGGAACGGTATTGTTTCTCCAAATCACTTACTCCTTTTCCTCATGTCCTGGCATATCCGCCGCCTTAAAGGCGTGGGGCAGCAAGCGCGACAGAGTGGTCTCCAGCCATTGCCCGCCCGCGCTGCCGCAATAGACCTGCATCTCTCCGTCCGCGGCAAACTCGCTGAGCACCTGGCGGCACACCCCGCAGGGGTAGGTAGCCCCCTGGCTGTCCGATACGATGGCCACGGCCGTTATCTGCCTGGCCCCCGCCGCCACGGCGGAGAATACCGCCACCCGCTCCGCGCAGCAGGTGGCGCTGTAGGCGCTGTTTTCAATATTGCAGCCGGTATAAATCGCGCCGTCTGCCGCGAGTACTGCCGCGCCCACGCGGAAGTGGGAATAAGGCGCGTATGCCCCCTGCATAGCCTGCAGGGCCCGCGCCTTGAGTGTTTCGATCCGCTCTGCTGTCATCATATTTTCCTTTCCGGGCCTTGCGCTACACCAGCGCCACCGTGGCCAGCTGCATCAGCAATATCGTGACCAGTACGCCGATCACCCCGCCGGCGATCACCTCAAAGGGCGAATGGGTGTGGCTTTCGATGCGGCTCTGGGCCACCAGCAGCGCCAGCAGCAGCCCCAGCGTGGCCACCAGCGGGTCGCCCGCTACTACGGTCATCGCGGTAAAAAGCGAAAAGGCCAGCGCGCTGTGGCCGCTGGGGAACCCTCCGCTTAAAAACGTGCCCCGCCGGTTGATCCCCAGGGATTTGACCGCGATCACCACCAGCACCACCACAGCCAGGCTGGCATAGGTCACGTGTACCGGCAGGTTGCGCACCGTGGTGATGCCCACCAGCGCGATGTTGGTGATCCGCTCGAAAAAGATCAGGTAGCCCACCCCGATGGCCACCACGGCGGTGACCAGCACCGCCCCGGCCGCCACGTCCTTGACCATTTCCGCTAAGGGGTGGTACTCCTTGGTGACCATATCCACCACCCCTTCGATGGCGGTGTTGATCATCTCGGCGAACACCACAAGGGCGATGGTCAGCATCAGCAGCACCATCTGCACCCGGCTGATGCGCAGCACGATGCCCGCAATCACCGCCATGATGGCCAGGATAAAGTGGATGCGCATGGAGCGCTGGGTGCGCACGCAGTATACCAGGCCCGCGATAGCATAATTAAAATTTCTAAACTGCTTTTTCAGGCCACCCATGCCCTACGCCTCCCGGGTCAGCCCCAGATCGGTCAAAATGACCTCTTCGCGCTGGCGCATCAGGGCCCGGTCCTCCAGGTTCACATGGTCGTACCCCAAAAGGTGCAGCATGGCGTGCACCGTCAGATAGGCCACCTCCCGGGAAAGGGAATGGCCGAAATCCTCGGCCTGGACCTTGGCCCGCTCCAAAGAGATGGCGATGTCCCCCAGCATGATCTCCCCGGTCTCCGGGTCGGTGCTCTCCTGCAGTTCCTCCGGGTCCAGTCCCTCGTCGTCCGCCTCCAGTCCGTCGTACTCCAAAAGCGGGAAGCTCAGCACGTCGGTGGCCCGGTCGATCCCGCGGTACTCGCGGTTTAAGGCGCGCACGCCCTCGTCATCCAGCAGCAGGATGCTCACCTGTACGCGGTCGGTCTCCCCCTGGAGCTGCAGCGTACGCGCTACGGCGCGGCGCACCAGCGCCTCGGCCTCCTGCCCAAAGGGCATCTGCGCCACCCGGTTTTCCAAATCTACCGTCATTTTCAAGCATCCCCTTTCGTCTGTTCGTCCTGTTTGCCGCCGGCATCTTCCTGGGCCGGCTCCGCCGCCGCCTCGGCCTGCGGCGTCTGGAGGGGTTCTTTGCGGGGCGCCGGTTCCCGCTCAGGGGCCGTTTGCTGCCCCGAGAGCGGGGCAGCGCGCGGCGGCTGAATCTCCGCCTTGGCGGGCGCGACCCCGGGCTTTTCACCCTTCTTTTCCACCTTAGGATAGGCCACCCGCTCGTGATAGATGCCCTTTAAGGCCCGCACGAACACCTCGCAGATGGTATCTAAGTCCCGCAGGGTCAGGTCGCACTCGTCCAGCTGCCCGTCCATCAGCTTTTCGCGCACCAGGCGGCGGATCATCTCCTCCACCTGGCCCTGGGTGGGCTTCTCCAGCGAGCGCACCGCCGCCTCCACGGTATCGGCCAGCATGATGATGCCGGCCTCCCGGGTCTGGGGCTTGGGGCCGGAGTAGCGGAAATCTCGCTCATCCACCAGCGCCGGGTCGGCCGCGGCCTTGCAGGCCGTGGCGTAGAAGTAACCGGTCAGCGTGGTGCCGTGGTGCTGCAAAATAATATCCCCGATGGCCTTGGGCAGTTTAAATTGTTGGGCCAGCGCCAACCCGTCGCGGGTGTGCGCGGTCAGGATGCTGGCCGATACCTCGGGGGCCAGCCCATCGTGGGGGTTGACCGAACCCACCTGGTTCTCCTTAAAGAAATAAGGGGCCGAGAGCTTGCCGATATCGTGGAAAAACGCGCCCGTGCGGGTCAGCATCATATCCGCCCCAACGGCGTCCGCCGCGCGCTCTGCCAGGTTGCCCACGATGATGGAGTGGTGATAGGTGCCCGCCGCCTCCAGCAACAGCCGCCGCAGCAGCGGGTGGTTGGGGTTGGCCAGCTCCAAAAGCTTGGTGGGCGTCACCACGTCAAACACCGTTTCCCACACCGGCAGGGTACCCAGGCAGAGCACGGCGCTTAATACCCCGCTGCCCAGGCCCCACAGCCCGCCGATCAGCACCTCTTTTAGGTTGCTGGTGGTAATCAGCCCCAGGGCGATGATCACCAGGGCGTTGATCACCCCGGCGCCCAGGCCCGCAATGATCAGCCCGCTGCGCTCACGGATGTTGCGGCGCAGGATGAATACCCCGGCCATACCGCTGAGCATGGCCGAGATCAGGATGCCTAAGGTGGTAATGGTCATCAGCCCATTGCCGCCCGAGAGCATCATCGCCGCCATGATGGAGGCGAAAAAGTTGATGACCAGCGCCATGCGCGGGCCCACCAGCAGCGTAAGCAGCAGCGCGCAGGTGGATATCGGCGCCAGGCGCGGGTTGATGGTACTGATCAACAGGCTGATCAGCAGCGTAAAGACCAGCGTCAGCCCGGTCATTATCAGCTTGGGGATACTGGTCAGCACCTTGGTTTCAAAGGCGCGCAGGTACTGCATCATCAGCAGCACCATGATGATGACCAGCAGCGCGATGCCCGCGTACAGCCACAGGTCCATCTTTTGGTCGGCCAGCACGCCCAGGGAGCTCAGCGCCGCGATCTGCACGTCCGTCACCACGTCGCCCTCGCTGACGATCACATCCCCCTTGCGCCAGACCTGGGCCTCCACCGCCTGGGCGGCCTGCTCCCGCGCCAGCTGGGTGCCCTCCTCGTCATAGATCATGTTCGCCCGCAGGGATTGGTTGATGATCAGGTTGCCAAGGGCCATCAGGTCCTCGGAGAAGCGGTTGTCCTCCTGCTCTAAGGCCGTGCGCAGCTCCTCGCGCTCCTTGGCCAGCTGATCCTCCTGGATGCCGCTGTCCAAAGCGCCGCGCATGTTGACCTCCAGCAGGGTCTGCAGCCGGGTCAGGTCGCTGGCGCTGGCCGAGAGCACCGTATAAAGCTGCTCGGTACTGAGCAGCCGGATCGTATCATCGCTTTTCAGCTCGGCGATAAATTCATCCGGGTAGGGGAAATTCTCCCCCGCGGGCACCTGCAGCTTGCTGCCGTGCTCCTCCTCATAGGCGGCCTGCACGGCCAAGCGCTCATTTTCGGCCTTGGTGCGCGCCGCCTCAAAGGCGGTAAAAAAGCTGTCCACCTTTTGCAGGGCCTCGTCGGTGGCGGCCTCGTCCTTGGTGTACTTTTCGTTGACCTGTTTGCGCGCGGCCTCTACGGCCCGGTCATACCCCAGCTTGTCCTCCACGTCCTTGGTGGCGTAAATGGTCTCCCGGGCGATGGAGCCCTGCTTGAGGTCATACCGCTTGGGCGTCATGGCCATGGACAGGATCGCCGTGACCATCACCACCAGCACGCAGTAGATGATCAGCCGCATCAGCGGCTGGCGCACCCGCCGAACCGAGCGGCCCTGGGCGCCCTTTCTCCCGCTGTTTTTCGGCGGTATTTTTTTGCGTTTTTCCGCACTTTTCATCTGCATTCCCTCCTGCTGTCCGTCCGCACAAAGTTCACATATGCCCGGGGACGGACGCGCCTGCTGCGCGCTGGTGCAAAAGCCACGGGGCGCGCGGTAAAAAAGTCCAATTTAATTATACCCCATTTTGCCGCCCGGTGTATAGTGCAAGCTGAAAACCACAAATTGCAGGCCGCCCGGGCCTTGGCAAAAGGGCGCGAAAAAGGCAGGGGTCTCCCCCTGCCCGGCAATTTTACGGTTCAAACGGCCTATTGGGTCTCCTCCTTGGAATCTGACGCCGCCGCTTCCTTTTTGCGGCGCACGGCCAGCACGATCAACACCGCCGCGATCACCACCGCCGCCCCGGCGCAGGCGAGGATCAAACCCAGGTTATCGTGCGTGTCCCCGGTCTGAGGCATCAGCACCGCGTCCAGCCCGGCTGCATAAGCCGGAGAAGTGAGAGCGGCCACGCCCGCCGCTGCCGATACACCGCCCAGGAGCTTGCACATCTTACCCAAAGGTATCTCCTCCATCCTTTAGGGACTGGGGTTAGCCAGCCCTAAGCCTTGCCCCTATTTTACCACATTTCCGGCCCGGCGGCGCGTTTAAAATCTTAATCTTACCTTAATTTTACATTTGCCGCCATTTAGATCAGCCGCCGCTCCCGCCAGCGCCCGGTGCGGTAGCGCAAAAAGGCGATGGCAAAGCCCACGGCCCAGCCCGCGGGGATGGCCCACCACACCGCCGAAGCGCCCAAAACCGGGCTTAAGGCATAGGCCAGCGCCACCCGCACGCCCAGGTTGGCCATGGTGGCCAGCATAAAGTAAAAGATATCCCCCGCGCCGCGCAGCACGCTTGCGGCCACCTTCATGGCGCCCATCGCAATGTAGAAGACCGAGACCACCCGCAGGTACTCCACCCCCGCCGCGATCGCCGCGCCGCCGCTTTGCGCGTCCAAAAACAGGCCCACCAGGGCATCGCCAAACAGATAGAGCGCCAGCGTGACCGGCAGGCTGATGGCCGCGATCACGCCCATGCTGATCCGCAGCCCCGCGCGCACCCGTTCCATCTGGCCCGCGCCGATATTCTGCGCCGTAAAGGTGGATACCGCGTTGCCCATGGATACCATGGGTAGGATGCAGATCGAATCGATCTTGATGGCGGCAGTATACCCGGCGATCACCGAGGAGCCAAAGCCGTTGACCACCGCCTGCACCAAAAACATGCCCACCGAGACCACGCTTTGCTGCACCGTGGAGGGCACCGCCACGCGGCACATCTTGCCCAGCAGCGCCTTGGAAAAGCGGGGGTAAGGCTGCTTTGCCGGGAGCGCCGCCAGCCTGCGGCGCAGCACCCAAAACGAGAGCAGGCAGCTGACGCCCTGGGCGATCAGCGTGGCCCAGGCCGCCCCGGCCACGCCCCAGCCCAACCCCGCGACGAACCACAGATCCAGCGCGATATTGACAAGGGAGCTTACCAGCAAAAATAGAAGCGGGATGCGGCTCTCCCCCAGCGCGTTGAAAACCGAGGTGAGGATGTTGTAAAAAAAGAGAAACACCGCGCCCAGAAAATAGATGTTCAGGTAGGTCTGCGCCTGGCCGTAGATGTCTCCGGGCGTGCGCATCAGCTCCAGCAGTGCGCCGCTCGATAAAAAACCTATCCCCGTCAGCCCCAGGCTGAGGGCGCCCGTGGCCAGCAGCGCTGTGGAGACCGCGCTTTTCATCCGCTCCATCTGCCCGGCGCCGTACAGCTGGGAGATGATGACCGAGCAGCCGATGCCCGCCCCGGTGGCGATGGCGATAAACAGCTGCGTGACCGCATAGGATGCGCCCACCGCGGCCAGCGCCTGCTCCCCCACAAAGTTGCCCACCACCATGGAATCGATGATATTGTAAAACTGCTGGAAGATATTGCCCAGCACGATGGGCAGGGCAAATAACAGCAGCGAGCGGGCCGGCCGCCCGGAAGTCATGCTCTCTTTCATATGCGCTTGCTTTGCATCTCCTGTATCTCCAATGCTCTCTGGAGCCCTTCCCCGTTAAGTTGCCCGGGGCCGCGGGGCGCCATCCCTTTTATGATACCCAAAACCCGTCCCATTTGTAAACCACGCAAAAAGGGCGGGGAACCTTCCCCGCCCTTTAGCCTTAAAGGCTTTGTCTGCTCTGTTTTTCTGGCTACTCGCCCGTCCCAAAGGCCGCTGCCAGCTCCTGCGCTGCCGTCTTTTTGGTGAACAGGCTGACCACCGGCACCGCCAAAAGCGAGGCGAACATGGCCATGCACCCGCTAAAGGGCGCCTGCCCCGGCCCCAGGATAAAGGCCAGCGCCAGCGATACGCCCACCCCGGCGATCACGCCCGCCCAGGCGCCCGCCCGGGTCGCGCCCTTCCACAGCACGCCAAAGACGTAGGGCCCCAGGCAGCAGCCGGCCACCGTGCCCCAGCTAAAGGCCATCATGTTGACGATGGCGTTGTTCTTGCCCAGGGCGATCACCACCGATATGGCGATGAACAGCAGGCAGAACACCTGCATCACGCGCTTGGTCTGCTTATCGCTCATCTTAGGGAAGAACACCCCGCGAATCAAGTCGATGCTGATGGTGGAGGCCGAGGCCAGCACCAGCGAGCTGAGCGTGGACATGGAGGCCGAGAGCACCAGCACCACGATCAGCCCCAGCACCAGCTCGGGCATGGTATTCATCAGCATCTGGGGCATGATCATATCGTAATTGGCGGCCATGGTCGCCGGGTCGATGGGCACCTCGGCGAAGGCCACCCGTCCAAAGGCGCCGGCAAAGTAGGCCGCGCAGCCCACGATAACCGCAAAGGCCGTAGAAACGATGGCCCCGGTCTTGATGGCTTTATCCGAGCGGATGGCGTAGAACTTATGTACCATCTGCGGCAGGCCCCATACCCCCAGGCTGGTCAGCATAAACAACCAGAAGAGATTGAGCGGATCCGGCCCCAGCACGGTGACGTTTTGCGGCGCGATGGCGGCCAGCTTGCTCAGGGCCTCGGCCCCGCCGCCAAAGCTGTTTAACAGGCAGAAAATCATAGCTACCACGCCCAGGATCATGAAGATGCCCTGCACAAGATCGGTCAGCACCGTGGCAAAGTACCCGCCCGCCAGCAGGTAGACCGCAGTCAGCACCGCCATGCCGATCATGCAATACTCAAAGGGGATGTTGAAAGCCCCTTCAAACAGGTAGGCCAGCCCCTGATAGACCGAGGCGCTGTAAGGCGTTAAAAAGATAAAGATCACCGCGGCGGTGACGATCTTAAGCCCTTTGGAGCCGTACCGGGCGGCAAAAAGCTCGGGCATGGTGCCCACGTTCAGCCGCTGGGTCATGCGCCGGGTGCTGGGCCCCAGGATGCGCCAGGCTAGGTAACTGCCGATAAAGGCGTTGCCGATGCCGATCCAGGTGGCCGCCAGGCCAAAGTTCCACCCCAGCTTGCCCGCGTAGCCGATAAAGATCACCGCGCTGAAATACGCCGTGCCATAGGCAAACGCCGAGAGCCAGGGGCCGATGGAGCGGCCGCCCAGATGGAAATCATCTAAATTTTTCACCTTTTTAGATGCGACAAAAGAAACTACGACTAGCAGTACAATGTACAGCACGAGAAATGCGTACTTCAACTAAACCATCCTTCCATTCTACTTGTACAAAAAACACCCCAAAGCTACAAAATACTACTGCGGCCACGCACATGCAGCCGCGCTACGGGATTTATTATAGGGAATTATCGCCCAAATGTAAAGCAGATTTCTGTCCAGGGGGCGCAGATCAGCAAAAGCCCTCCCATAAAGGAGGGCTTTTTTACTGCCGCTATTTTTGTTTTGCGCGCCTAAAAACCTCAGCCTAGCGCACAGGCTAAATCTGGCGCTTGGAGCCGGCGTACGCGTCCGTCCGGGGCAGCCAGTCCATAAACTCGGCGATGTTCTCATCCCAGCAATACCACTCGTGCCCATAGTCCTTTTCAAAATCCACCGTCACCTTGAGCCCCAGGGACTTGAGATGGTCTGCAAAGGCCACCGCGGCGGGGAACAAAAAGTCCTTTTTGCCGCAGGCCACGTAATAATCCGGCAGCGGGCCGCCCTCGCCAGCCGCCTGCTCGATGCGCGCAACATCCGGGCTGAACTGGGCGCGCACCTCCTGCGGGCTCATGGCGGCGTAATCCGGCAGGCCGCCGCCCTCGTTCATGGATTTGGGGATCTGCATCAGCGGCCCGGAGAAGGAACCCACCGCCCGGAACCGCTCCGGATGGCAGAAAGAGTGCAGCAGCGAGCCCATCGAGCCCATGGAAAGCCCCGCGATATAGGTATCTTCCCGCCTGTCGGAGACCGGGAAGTTGGCCTGCACGAACTCGGGCAGCTCGTAGGCGATAAAGTCAAACTGGCGGTTGCCCCCGGGGCCGGGCTGGTTGCGGTACTCCTGATTCTCGCCCGCGGGCATCACCACGGCGATCTGCCGCTCCTCGGCGTAACGCTCCACATTGGTATAGCGCACCCAGTTGGTCTCGTTATTGCCCATGCCGTGCAGCAGGTAGAGCACCGGCAGCGGCGCAGGGCGGCTGTGGCTGGCCTTTCCGCCCATCCCCAAGCTCTCGGGAATGGTGGGCGAGGGAAGGATCACATCCACATGCACCTCGCGCCGCAGGATATAAGAGATAAAGTTGGCCTTGATCAGCGCCATAAAAAACTCCCCCTTTAAGCTATCATATTAAGGACAGTATACACACTGTCATCCCCTTTTGTAAAGCGGCCCGGCATAAAGGGGACGGGCCCGCCGTACAATAAAGGGACAGCCCCCCAAGGCTGATAAGGAGGGAACCTTTTATGGAAGATAAGACCAAAAAGATCTGCCTGATCGCCATTACCGCCGCACTGGTCAGCGCCCTGGCGCTTACGCCCATGGTGGTGGGCAAAGGGGTGGAGCGCGGGGTGGCCGCGGCGGCCGAGCACTTCAGGCCCCAGATCGAGCAGCTGCTAAGCGATGGCGTCAGTGACCTCAAGGGCCAGATCGCCGCCGAGATCGCCGCGCGTCTGGACGATAACCTGCCCGACCTGCAGGACCCCGAGACCCTTAAAGCCGTTACCGAGGCGCTGGCCCAGTCCTTCGGGGAGCTTACGCTCTCCCGGGAGGAACTGATGGAACTGGTGGGCCAAGTGCTGCGGGAGAAGATGGGGCTGTAAGCCCCTGCCCCTGGCGGCAAAACAGCATCATCCGCCCTTGATTACACCCTGTAAACATGGTATGCTGTCCTCAAAACTTAGACAGCATTTTACAAAGGGGGACGTTGTTTTGACAAAACAGGCACTAAAGCGCGCGCAGCTCGTGCGCATTATGGAACAGTACACCGAGGCGCTGATCGAAAAAGCGCCGGACGCCCTGCCCCTGGCCGCGAACTGCCGGGCCACCTATAACGGACGTGAAATCGCCGTAGGGGACAACGAGGTGTGGCGCAACACGCTGGTCATCAAAGAGCGGCAGACCTTTATCGACCCGGTCAGCGGCGAAATGGTCTTTTTCGGCGTGATGTCCAATGAGACCGTGGAGCGCAACCAGGATTTTGAGATCCAGACCCATGTTTACGCCGCCAACTACCACTACACCGTGCGCATCAAGGTGGTCGACGGGCTGATCGCCGAGATCGAAGAGCTGGCCTGCGACAAGCGTCTGCGCTACTTTTTCAGCCAGATCGAGGAGATCAAACTGCCGGATCTGGAATTTGAGATCCCCATCCCGGAGGAAGAGCGCGCCACCCGGGAGGAGCTGATCGCCATCATCAACGCCTATTGGGACGCGCTGGACCGCAAGGAAGGCTGGGAGAAGCTGCCCATCCATCCGGATGCCCAGCGCTATGAAAACGGTTACCGTACCACCAACCACTCCCACTCCTTCCGGGGGGATTTTAAACACAACCCGCCCTTCCGCTGGCCCACGCCAGTGGGCACCCGCAGCTTTCCGGTGGTAGACCCCGCCCGGGGGCTGGTGGTCAGCGGATGCATGCTGGAGGGCGGCGGAAACATTGCCGACGGTGGCCGGGGCATGATGATCGTCGAGGCCTTTAAGGTCAAAGACGGGGCCATCTGCCACCTGATCGCCCACTTCCCGCTCCTTAGCGGCCCCACTGGGTGGGAAAAATAAGGCGGCGGAAAAAAGGCGTTTAGGGGCGGTGTTCCTATAGCCGTTTACGGCGGCGGGCTTCGCGTCCGCCGCCGATTTTTCGCGCCCCTGTTTTTACGTTTTTTATCCAAATAAACCGGCGTATCAAAACACGTAAAATTCATACGAGCGGGAGATAAGACATATGAATACGACGCACGCAATTGACGCCACCGAAAAAAAGAGCTTTTATAAAGAATTGTTTTCCCTCGCCATCCCCATCGGTCTGCAAAACCTGCTTGTGGCCTTAATTGGCGCAACGGACGCGCTGATGCTGGGCCGGTTGACGCAGGACGCCGTGGCCGCGGTCTCCCTGGCGAACCAGATCGCGTTTATCATGCATCTGTTCAGCGGCGCTGTCGTGGGCGGCGGTGGGGTCTTGCTGGCCCAGTACTGGGGCAAGGGCGACCGGGTGATGGTCAAAAACCTGTTCTGCTCGCTGATGAAATGGGCGCTGGGCATCTCCTTTGTCTTTTTTGCCCTGGCCATGTTCGTGCCCGAGCTTTTGATGCGGGTCTATACCCCGGAACCCGCTTTGATCGCCACCGGCGCATCCTACCTGCGCGCGGTAAGCGTTTCCTATCTGTTCAGCGGCATCACCCAGTGTTATTACCTCATCATGAAGCTGGAGGGGAAAGCCTCCAAAAGCGTCATGATCTCCGTAGTGACCCTCATTACCGATGTTGTCCTCGACCTTTTTCTGATCTACGGCATTGCCGGGGCCCCAAAGCTGGGCGCAAACGGTTCGGCCTATTCCACCGTGTTTGTTGAGCTGGTCGCGCTCATCTGGTGCATCGCCGAATCCCATCGCGGCGAGAGCGTCCACCCCGACTGGGCGGGCTTTAAATGGTTTTCCGCCGACGTGACCCGGGACCTGTTCAAGATTGCGCTGCCGATGCTGGGCAGCAGCCTGGCGTGGGGGCTGGGCTTTTCCATGCACTCGTTTATTATGGGGCACCTCGGCTCCGACGCTACGGCCGCGGCCTCCATCACCTCCATCGCCCAGGAGCTGATCACCTGCGTGTGCAAGGGGATTTCCGCAGGGGCAGGCATTATGGTGGGCAAGCTGCTTGGGCAGAACCTGTTTGACAGGGCCAAGGTGTACGGGAAACGGTTTTGCCACATCTCCTTTTGGGTCGGCGGCATCCATATGCTGATTTTATGCATCCTGGGCCCCATTGTGGCAGAGTTCTTCGTACTGTCGGAAACCGCAAAGGCGTATCTGATCATCATGCTGATCTTCAGCGCGTTTTACGTCTTTGCCTATTCCGTCAATACGGTCATCGTATGCGGCGTATTCCCGGCGGGCGGCGATGCCCGGTATGATGCCCTCAGCGTATTTTTTGCCTCCTGGTGCTTTTCGCTGCCCCTGGCGCTGCTGGGCACCTTCGTGTTCCACTGGCCGGTCATCGTGGTCTATATCCTGATGTGCGCCGATGAGATCGTAAAACTGCCCTGGATCTATCCCCGGTACCGCAAATACCTATGGCTGAACAACCTGACGCGCGAGGGCGCCCAATAGCCCATCCGCGCCTTTCTCGGGCATAAGCCAATCCCCCTGTCCCGCGATTGGGACAGGGGGATTATTGATAATAAAACGTGCGCTTATGTGGAGGCTAGCCTTCCTTGCGCACAAACCGGCGGGAGGCGGCTTTTGCCCCTCCGCCCTGGGCCTTTTCGTACTTTTCAAAGGCGTTGACGATGTCTTTGACCAGCTTGTGGCGCACCACGTCCTTATTGGTCAGGTACACGACCGAGATGCCCTCGATATCCGTCAGGATATCCGCCGCCTTTTTAAGGCCGCTGGCGTTCTCCCGCGGCAGGTCGATCTGGGTGATGTCCCCGGTGAGGATCACCTTGGATCCCTCGCCAAAGCGGGTCAGCACCATCTTGAGGGTGGGCAGTGTAGCATTTTGCCCTTCGTCCAGGATGACCACACTGTCGTTGAGGGTACGCCCGCGCATGTAAGCCAGCGGCGCTACCTCAATGGTGCCGTTTTCCAGCAGGCGGTTGAACTGCTCCTGCCCCAGAAAGTCAAACAGCGCATCGTACAGCGGGCGCAGGTAGGGGTCTACCTTGCTTTGCAGGTCCCCCGGCAAAAAGCCCAGCTTTTCCCCCGCCTCCACCGCCGGGCGGGTGAGGATGATGCGGCTGCACTCCTTGCGCTTTAAGGCCGCCACCGCCATGGCGATGGCCAGATAGGTCTTACCCGTACCGGCAGGGCCGATGCAGATGGTGACCGTATGGTTCTTGATGGCCTTGATATACCGCTTTTGGCCGATGGTGCGGCACTTGACCGGCTTGCCCCGGTAAGTCACGGCTACCACGTCGCTCATGGCCTCGATGGCGTCGTCGGCGTTGCCGCTGCGCACCATATCCATGGCCTGGCCCACCATCCACTCGCTCATCTGCTCGCCCTTGGCCAGCATCTTTTTAAGGGTGCGCAGGGTCTCCGCGGCGATACGTACATCCTCGTCCGCCTCGCCCGAGACCTCCACTACGTTATCGCGGGATTTGACAGCCACGCCCAGCGCCTTTTCGATGGCCTTGACATATTCGTCATACGGACCGAAAACGCTCATCACCTGGGCCATATCGTCAAATTCCACCTGAAGCATCTGCAAAAAACCCCTCCTTTAGGCTTGCGCGCCCTGCACATCGGGCACGTATCTTGATTATAGTATTCCAAATGAAAACTTGCAAGATTCATCCGCGCCCCTGCCCGGCAAAAAAAGGCGAATCTTCCCCCGCCGCCGCCCGCTCGCCCGGCTTTAGAACGGGCTGCATAAAAATCCAGCTTCTTGTGTAAGGCCACTTTCTACCCATTATTATGTTGTCATACTGTTAAGCCCGTGTAAAAAGTCTGGCAGCAGGCCTAATGCGGGCGGCCGCGCGGCCGAAGTGGACATTGCCGCCGCGTTTTGATCTTTTTTAATCCGCCAGGGCGCCCTTTTACCCGCAAGTGCGCTTTTTGCGCGTATAAAACGAAAGCGCCGGGGCGAACGAAAAAGTAGACTTTTTCGTTCGGTGCATAAAAATCAATTCAGCACCCCGACGCAGACAAACCTTTTCTATAATCCCATAGAATCGAATATAAATTACCAATTTACTCCTTGTTCCAGTATACATGATAGCGAACGAAAAAGTCTACTTTTTCGCGCGGACGTATCCGCCGCGGTGGGGCATATCCCCATGCGCCCAGCAGGCGGAACCTAATTTGACCTAGCGCGCGCTGTTTGGCGCCCGCCCCGGTGCGGCACCAACGCTTTTCGCTTAAATAGAAGGAAGAGGCACATGAACGGGCAAACGAACCATCCACAATCTATGGGCGCGGTGCAGGACTGCGGGCTGATCATCCTGCGCCAAAAGGATCTGCACATCCTTTACCTAAACCCCGCCATGGCCCAGGCCGCGCCCGACGCGCGGCCCGGCCTGCCCTGCCGCCAGGTATGGCCGCAGCTTTTCACCCCCTTGGGTGAGCTGGCCGCCTCTCTGGCCATAGATGATGGGGCAAACCGGTTGGAACTATGCGCAGCCCCGCTCGAATGGGCGGGAGAACCGGCCCTGGCCATTACGCTGCGTCCGCCCGCCGCTGTGGCGCGGGAAGAAACGCAGCGCCAGCTAAAGCAGGCCCAGCACCTGTACCGGGCCGCCATCGAATCCCGCGCCGAAGTGCTGCTGGAGTACGACCCGGCTACGGACAGCTTTATCGCCCATGCCGAAACGGCTGGGGAGGCCATCCGCACCGTGGTGGTGTTCGATTATGACTTGACCCGGGACCGGGCCAGCTTTTCCGCTCCCTTCTTTACCCAGTTTGGACGGGCAGGCGAGGTAGACAGGGCAGCCTGGCGCATCGGGCAAAGCGACCTGATCCATCAGGCGGACCGGCAGGTGGCGCTGCGCATCATCGAAAAATGCCGCCAAGAGCCGGTGGGCGTCAAGGGCAGCCTGCGCCTTAAGACCCGCCAGGGGCGCTACGCCTGGTTCGAGCTGTACGCCACCGCCCTTTGGGATGAGCAAAAGACCCGGTGCCTGAATATCGTGGGCAAGCTGATCAACATCGACGAGCTGAAAACCGAGGCCACTCAGTGGCGCGAGCAAGCCAAGCTGGACGCGCTGACCGGGCTTTATAACCGTGCCGCGCTACAGGAGCTGGCCGCCGGTATGCTGGCGGGCAAAAGCAAAAAACCGGGCGCATTGATCTTTATCGATATCGACGACTTTAAGGCCGTTAACGATACCCTGGGCCACGCCGCCGGGGACGAGGTGCTGCACACCATCGCCCAGCGCATCCGCCGGTGCTTCCGCCAGGAGGACCTGACCGCCCGCTACGGCGGGGACGAGTTTGTGGTCTACCTGCAAAGCGGCCTGACCCGGGAGGCGCTGGAGGGCAAGCTGCACCAGCTGCAGGCCATCTTCCATGGCGACCCGCTGCTGCGGCGCTTTAACAGCTCGGCCAGCATGGGTGTGGCCCGCTTCCCCGAGGATGCGGGCGATTTTTCCGCACTGCTGCAGCGGGCGGACCGGGCGCTGTACTGCGCCAAGCAGCTGGGCAAAGACCGGTACGCCTTCTATGCCGATTGCGCGCAGGCCGGCCTGGTGTAAAGCAGTAAATAACTAGCTATGAAATAAAAAAACAGGCGTGCGGGAAATCCTGCTCCATGGCTTAGGGCCCCGCGCGCCTGGTTTTTGCTTTGATGGTTTTAATTTTTATCGTTCTGCTTAAGCTGCTCATTCACCAGATGCTCCAGCACCTGGGGATTGCCCCGGCCGGCGGTCTCGCGCATGGCCGCGCCCATCAGGGCTTTAGATGCGCTTAGCTTACCCTTGCGGTATTGGTCCACCGCCTGTGGGTTTTGCGCCAGGGCCTTGCGCACGGCGGCCAGCAGCGTTTCGGGGTCGTTCACCTGCGCTAAGCCCTCCCGCTCCACAAGGGCCTTGGGGTCCTCGTCCGCCTCCCACATCCGGCCGATCAGGCGCTTGGCCGTGCTGGAGTTGATGTGGGCGTCGGCCACCATCTGCGCGACCGCCCCCAGATGCTCCGGCGCGATGGGGATGCGCGTATCCTCTCCCTCGCCCATCAGGCGGAAAACCTCGGAGATGATGAGGTTGCCCAGGGTCTCGGGGCTGCGGGTATAGCCGGCGGCCTGCTCAAAATAGTCGGCGATCTCCTTTTTCTCGGTCAGCCGCTCGCTTAAGATGGGGCCAAGCCCCAGGCGGGATACGTAATCCGCCTTGCGCGCGTCCGGAAGCTTGGGGATCTGCGCCCCCAGCGCGTCGATATGGGCGCGCGTAAGCACAATGGGGGCCAGGTCGGGGTCGGGGAAGTAGCGGTAATCGTCCGCATCTTCCTTGCGGCGCATGGAATAGGTCTTGCCGCTTTGCTGGTCGTAGCGCCGGGTCTCCTGGACGATGGCCTCGCCGCTCTCCAGCGCCTCTACCTGGCGGCGGTATTCATAGCCGATCGCCCGCTCGATGGACTGGAAGGAGTTGAGGTTTTTCATCTCGGTGCGTGTGCCAAAGGGGGCGCCGAGTTTGTGCACGGATAGGTTCACGTCGCACCGCAGCGAGCCCTCGTTCATCTTACAATCCGATATGCCGGTGTACAGCATGATGGCCCGCAGCTTTTGCACGTATGCCACCGCCTCTTTGGCGCTGCGGATGTCCGGCTCGGATACGATCTCGATCAGCGGCACGCCGCAGCGGTTGCAGTCGATCAGCGTGCCCAACTGCTCATCGTGCACCAGCTTGCCCGCGTCCTCCTCAATATGGATGCGGGTGATGCCCACCCGCTTTTCCCCCTCCGGGGTCTGGATATGGAGGTACCCGTGCTCGCAAAGCGGCAGGTCGTACTGGGAGATCTGGTAAGCCTTGGGCAGGTCGGGGTAAAAGTAATTCTTCCGGTCCTGCTTGGAAAAGCTGGCGATGGTGCAATGGGTGGCCAGCCCGGCCTTGACGGCAAAATCCACCACCTGGCGGTTTAAAACCGGCAGCGTCCCGGGCATCCCCAGGCAAACCGGGCAGACCTGGGTGTTGGGCTCGGCCCCAAAATCGGTCGGGCAGGCGCAAAAGATCTTGGTTTTGGTCTTCAGCTCCACATGCACCTCCAGGCCCACCACCATTTCATAGCCTTTAAGCATGCTTTTCCGCCTCCTTTGCATCATCCTGTTCAAACGCGTATCCCAGCTGGTAGAGCTTTTTCTCGCTAAAGGGCGGGCCGATCAGCTGCATGCCGATGGGGAGGCCCTCCTCATCCCTGCCGCAGGGCAGGCTAAGCGCCGGCAGGCCCGCGATGTTCACCGGCACGGTGTAGATATCCCCCAGGTACATCGCCATGGGGTCGGCCATCTTCTCGCCCAGGCGGTAGGCCGTGGTGGGCGCCACCGGGCTAAGCAGCGCGTCAAAATCCTTAAACAGGGCCTCAAACTCCCGCACCACCAGGGTGCGCACCTGCAGGGCCTTGTTATAGTACGCATCGTAATACCCGGCGCTTAAGGCGAAGGTGCCCAGCATGATGCGCCGCTTGACCTCGGGGCCAAAGCCCTCGCTGCGGGTGCGCTCGTACAATTCATCCATATCCGCGTAGTCCTTGGCCCGGTAGCCATAGCGCACCCCGTCAAACCGGGCCAGGTTGGAGGAGGCCTCGGCGCTGGAGATCACGTAATAGGCGGGCAGGGCGTGCTTTAAGGTGGGCAGGGATACCGGCTCTACCCGGGCGCCCAGCTTTTCATAGCGATTGGCCGCCGCAAGCACCGCCGCTTTGACCTGCGGGTCGATCCCTTCCTCCAGAAACTCCCGGGGCAGCCCCAGGCGCAGGCCGGTCACCTCCCGGCCGATATCCTGCTGAAAGTCGCCATAGTTCCGGCCTACGCAGGTGGAATCCCTCTCATCCTTCCCGGCGATGGCCGAAAGCACCAGCGCGCTATCCCGCACGTCTCGCGTCAGCGGGCCGATCTGGTCCAGCGAGGAGGCAAAGGCCACCAGCCCATAGCGGGAGACCGCGCCGTAGGTGGGCTTCATCCCCACCACGCCGCAAAAGGCCGCCGGCTGGCGGATGGACCCGCCGGTATCCGAGCCCAGGGCAAAGGCCGCCTCCCTGGCCCCCACCGCCGCGGCCGAGCCGCCCGAGCTGCCCCCCGGTACCCGGGTTGGGTCTACCGGGTTGCGCGTGGGGTGATAATAGGAGTTCTCGGTGGAGGAACCCATGGCGAATTCATCCATGTTTACCTTGCCCAGCAGCACGCACCCGGCCTCTTCCAGCCGCCGGGCCGCCGTGGCCGAATAGGGCGGGCAAAAGTTTTGCAGCATTTTAGAGCCGCAGGTGGTTTCAATCCCTTGGGTGCAAAGGTTATCCTTCAGGGCCATAGGCACCCCGGCTAAGGGATGCAACTGCTCCCCCGCCGCGCGGCGCGCGTCCACCTGCGCGGCCTGGGCCAGGGCGACCTCCCGCGTCACCTTGATATAGGCGCCCAGCTGCGCCTCGCACTTTTCTATTTGCTGTAAATAGGCTTCGGCCGCCTCCTGGGCGCTGACCTGGCCCGCCGCCAATTTTAGCGCAAGCGCCGCGGCGCTCCAATCGATGATCCGTTCCACTTTCATCCCTCCTATTCCACCACGCGGGGCACTGCGATATACCCCTCGGCCCGGGTGGGCGCGTTACGGAGCAGCGCGTCCCGGTCCATCTGCACGCCCGCTACATCCTCGCGGAACACGTTTTGCAGCGGCACCACGTGGGCCGTGGGGGGCACGCCCGCGGTATCCAGGGCCGCCAGGCTGTCCGCAAAGGCGATCACGTCCTGCAGATCCTTTTTAATGGCCGCCTTCTCCTGTTCGTCAAAGCGCAGGCAGGCCAGCTTTGCCACCTTATCCACCTGCAGCGGCGGGCGCTTGGGCGCATTGCCGCCCTGCCGGGGCGCCTCCTCCCCCGCAAGGGCTATGCCCAGCGTCTCCAGCTGTTCTGCGTCCACCCGCCCAGGGGCCTGGGTCAGCGGGCAGGCGGCGTCCTTGGTCTTGGGGAAGGCGATGACCTCCCGCAGGGAAGAGGCGCCGCACAGCAGCATCACCAACCGGTCCAGGCCAAAGGCAAATCCGCCGTGGGGCGGGGTGCCGTACTGGAAGGCGTGCACCATAAAGCCAAAGCGCTGCTCGATCTGCTCTTCGGTAAAGCCCAGGGCCGCAAACATCTTTTTTTGGATATCCTCCCGGTGGATGCGGATGGAGCCGCTGCCCAGCTCGATGCCGTTTAGCACCACGTCGTACGCCTGGGCGCGCACCCGGCCGGGGTCGCTTGTGAGGTAGGGGATATCCTCGGGATAGGGCATGGTAAAGGGGTGGTGCATGGCGATAAAGCGCCCCTCGGCAGCGGAATACTCAAACTGGGGGAAATCGGTCACAAAGGCGAATTGGAACTCCCCCTCGCCCCTGAGGCCCATCTTTTCCGCTACGTCCAGCCGCAGGCCGCCCAGGCAGCGGCGCACGGTGGAGAGCTGATCGGCACAAAAGAGGATAAAGTCCCCGTTTTGCGCCCCCGTGCGCGCAAGGATGCCCTGCATCTCGCCTTTAGTAAAGTACTTGGTCAGGATGGAGTTGATCTCCCCATCCTCCCGGAGCAAAATCCAGGCCATGCCGCCCGCCCCATAGCGCAGGGCCCGCGCCGTCAGGTCCTCGATATCGCTGCGGGTAAAGGCCGCCCCGCCCGGCACGCGGATGGCCCGCACCACGCCCCCGCGGTCGCACACCCGGCGAAAGACCGAAAAGCCGCAGCCCGCGGCGATGTCCGTCAGGTCCACAATGGGCAGGTCAAAGCGCAGGTCCGGCTTGTCGCTACCGTAGGTATCCATGGCCTCCTGCCAGGTCAGCCGCCTGAAGGGGCGGGCAAGCGGCCTTTCCATGCAGCACTCAAAGATGTGGCGAAACAGCTTTTCCAGGTGCTCCAGAATATCCTCCTGGTCGACAAAGCTCATCTCCATATCCACCTGGGTAAACTCCGGCTGCCGGTCGGCCCGCAGGTCCTCGTCCCGGAAGCAGCGGGCCACCTGGTAATAGCGGTCCACCCCGGCCACCATCAGCAGCTGTTTAAAGATCTGGGGGGATTGGGGCAGTGCGTAAAAGCTGCCCGGATGGACCCGGCTGGGCACCAGGTAATCCCGCGCGCCCTCGGGGGTGGATTTGGTGAGCATCGGGGTCTCGATGCTGATAAACCCCGCCTCGTCCAGAAATTGCTCCGCGCACTTTTGCACCCGGTGGCGCATCTTCAGGTTTTGCAGCATTTGGGGACGCCGAAGGTCCAGGTAGCGGTATTGCAGGCGCTTTTCCTCCCGCACCTTATCCCCCTCCTCCAGTGAAAAGGGCAGCGGCCGGGCCTGGGAGAGCAGCTCTACATGCTCGGCCCGCAGCTCGATGGTGCCGGTTTGCAGCTTTTCGTTATAGGTCTCCTCATCCCGCTTGCAGATGGGGCCGCAGGCGGCGATCACGCTTTGCAGGCGCAGCCCCTCGGCCAGGGCAAACTCCTGCGCCGGCAGGTTTTGCAGGTTGAATACCACCTGCAAGGTGCCCTCCCGGTCCTTTAGATCGATAAAGATCACCCCGCCCATATCCCGCTTGTTCTGCACCCAGCCCATCACCGTCTGGCGCGTGCCCATCTGCACCTGCCGCAGCGTGCCGCAGTAACTTGTGCGCTTCATATCCATCCTCCTCGCCCTATTGATGCCAAAGTAAAATACCCGCCCGCGCCGCATTGACGCAGGGCCAAAGTTGATTTTTGCCGCTTCTTACGCCGCTGTCCCTTCCCCTTTTGGGGCCAAATCGCAATAAAAAAAGCCTTCCATCCCTCAACGGGACGAAAGACTGATCTCTTACGCGGTACCACCCAATTTTGCGGAGGCTACGCCTCCAACCTCTCTTAAGGCAACTGTCCCATTCCATCACAATAACAGGCTCCATTGCCCCCGGCTTTCACGCGCCGGCCGCGTCCTGCCCTACTTGGGGTACTCCCCTTTTGGCCAGGCGGCTCTGGGCTGTTCTTCCTCCGGCGCCCCGTGCCGCGCTTACACCAAACGCGCCGCTCTCTTACCGGGGCGAACCCGGGCTACTTTTGCCCTTCATCGCTTTTCAACTTTTGCCGCTATGCGGCTATGGACTTTTCTTAAATGGGATTATAGCCTTACGCCACCCATTTGTCAATCCCAGTTTGCGCCGCCAGGCAAGGGATTATGCAGGCGCTTTGCAAAAAAATGCATTTTACCCCCTTGCCCGCTCCTTTGCGGGCGTGCTATAATACCTTTAGAAAAAGCAAAGGCGCTTTTGGGTAACGGCCCAAGAGCGCCTTTTTTCTTATCATAATCTGCATTTTTATGTACCGGCTCCCGAAATATCCGAGGGCCTGTTTGCGTTGGAAAACCAGTTACAACGTCTGATCGATCCGGGCAATCACGCCATCGGCCCGCAAGAAAGTGCGGCCCGCACAAAACCGGATAAATATTCTTTTAACGAATATTTATTTTTCCTTTGCATCTCCCCGCAGCCAGGTGCGCGCCGCCCCGGCCAGGTAGAGCGAGCCGGCCACCACCGCCGCCCCCTGCAGCGCCTGCGCGCGCCGCACGGCATAGGCTACCGCCGCGCGGGCGTCCCGCTCCACGGTGACGGGTCTGCCCGCAAAATAGGGGACCAGCTCCTGCGCGGGTTTTGCCCGGTCCGTCCCCGGCGGGTCGGTCAGCACGGCCTCGGCGGCAAAGGCGGAAAGTTCCGCCATCACGCCGGCGGCGTCCTTGCCGTTTAGCGCCCCGCAGCACAGCACCACCGGCATGCCCTTTGGCAGGTAGGCCCTAAGCCCCTCTCGCAGGGCCTGGGCGCCCTGGGGGTTGTGCGCCCCGTCGATCAGGGTCAGCGGGTCTTGTCCCAATACCTCAAAGCGGCCGGGCCAGGAAGCCTGGGCCAACCCCTCGCGGATGTCCCCCTCGGTAAGCTGCCAGCCCATCTTTTGCAGCGTCAGCAAAACCGCCGCGGCCACCGCCGCGTTATAGGCCTGGTAGCGGCCCAGCATGCGGATGTGCAGATCGCAAAGCGCCTCGCCCCCGGGGCCGCGCAGGTCAAAGCGCACGCCGGCGAGGCTCTCCTGCCGGATGTCAATCTGCCAGTCCGCCAGGTCGATGAGCGGCGCGCCCTTTTCCCGGGCCGCCTTGCGCACCACCGCGCGCACGCCCTCCCCCTGGGGGTAGAGCACCACCGGCACGCCGGGCTTGATAATGCCCGCCTTTTCAAAGGCGATCTGTTCCAGCGTATCCCCCAGCACCCGGGTATGGTCAAGGCCTATGGCGGCGATGGCCGTAATGGCAGGCTGCACCACGTTGGTGGCGTCCAGCCGGCCACCCAGGCCCACCTCGACCACAGCCGCGTCTATCCGCTCCTGGGCAAAGCCCAAAAAGCCCATGGCGGTGATGACCTCAAACATGGCCGGGTGGATAAAGCCCCTTTGCAGCCGGGCATCCACCGCCGCTTTGACCTGCGTGGCCCAGCGCGCGATCTGCTCATCGGTCGCGTTTTCCCCGCGGATGCGGATGCGCTCGTTAAAGCGCTGCAGGTAGGGGGAGGTGTAAAGCCCGGTCTTGTAGCCCGCCCGGCGCAGTACCGTATCCACATAGCAGCATACGCTGCCCTTGCCGTTGGTGCCCGCCACGTGGATCACCGGGTATTTGCGCTGCGGCTGCCCCAGGTCGTCCGTCAGCCCTAGGATATTCTTTAACCCGTCCTTATTGCCCACAAACCGCTGGCACCCGTCGATATAAGATATTGCCTGCGCGTAATCCATAGCCGCACTCCCTTTGCCGTATTCTGATGCGTATCTCCATTGTAAGCCCATCGCCCGCCTATGAAAAGGGGATTCTCCGCCTCAAGGTGCGAAGAATCCCCTTTATTTTCGTCCAGATACGCCTTTAGCGCATTTCCTGCAGGGCGGCGATGCGCTCGCCCAGGCGCTCCAGCTTATCCTGGTTTAAGGCCAGCTTTTCCCGCTCCTCGGCGACGATCTTCTCCGGCGCTTTATTGACAAAGCCGGGGTTGCTCAACTTGCCCTCGGCCCGGGCCACTTCCTTGCGCAGGCCCTCCAGCTCCTTATTCAGGCGCGCAAGCTCTTTTTCCACATCCACCAGTTCCCCTAAGGGGATAAACACCTCGCCGGCGGCGCACACCGCGGAGACCGCCTTTTCCGGCACCTGCCCCTTACCGGCGATAAAGTTGACCGCGGAGGCATAGGCCAGGCGGGAGATATACACCTGGGCGGCCGCAAGCGCGTCGCCCCAATCCCCCTGGGGCAGCACCGTCAGGCTGGTGCGCTTGCCCATGGGAACGTTCATCTCGCTTCTCAGGTTGCGCACGGCGCGGATCAGCTCCATCACGCCCTCCATCTGGGCCGCCTTTTCGGGGAAGCAGAGCGCCTCGTTCACCTCTGGCCAATCGCTTACCATAATGCTGCCTTCCACGCCCGGCAGGTGGCCGTAGATCTCCTCGGTAATAAAGGGCATAAAGGGATGCAGCAATTTGAGCATACCCTTTAACACGTACACCAGCACGCCCAGCACGCCCGCGTCCCCGTTTTGCAGCCGGGGTTTGCAAAGCTCGATGTACCAGTCGCAGAACTCGCTCCAGATAAAGTCGTAGATCTTGGCGGCGGCAAGCCCCAGGTCGAACTTCTCTAAGAAATCCGTCACCTCCTGCACGGCCAGGTTATACCGGGTGAGGATCCACTGATCCGCCGCGTCCAGCTGCGATACGTCGATCTCGGGGATCTCTTTCCCCTCGGCATTCATCATCACAAAGCGGGCGGCGTTCCAGATCTTATTGGCAAAGTTCCGGCTGGACTCCACTTTCTCCCAGTAAAAGCGCATGTCGTTCCCGGCGGAGTTGCCGGTGGCTAAGCTAAAGCGCAGCGCGTCGGCGCCATACTTGTCCACCACCTCCAGCGGATCGATGCCGTTGCCCAGGGAT
The DNA here is from genome assembly GCF_014384745.1 of Luoshenia tenuis. Classification (NCBI taxonomy): domain Bacteria; kingdom Bacillati; phylum Bacillota; class Clostridia; order Christensenellales; family Christensenellaceae; genus Luoshenia; species Luoshenia tenuis. Next base: position 91,196 of record NZ_JACRSO010000005.1, on the reverse strand, counting down.
TTGCTCATCTTGCGGCCCTGGCTGTCGCGCACGATGCCGTGCATGATCACGTGGTGGAAGGGTGCCTTGCCGGTCTGCTCCAGAGCCGAGAAGATCATCCGCGCCACCCAGAAGAAGATGATGTCATACCCTGTGACCAGGATATCCGTGGGGTAGAAGTACTTAAAGTCCTCGGTCTGCTCCGGCCAGCCCAGGGTAGAGAACGGCCACAGCGCCGAGCTGAACCAGGTATCCAGCACATCCTCATCCTGCTTTAAGCTGTGGCTGCCGCACTTGGGGCAGCTTTCCGGCGTCTCGCGGGCGACGATGATCTCCCCGCAATCCTGACAATACCAGGCCGGGATGCGGTGGCCCCACCACAGCTGGCGGGAGATGCACCAGTCCCTTATATTCTCCATCCAGTTTAAATAGGTGCGCTCGAATCGCTCGGGCACGAACTGTACGTCCTTGTTTTTGGCCGCCGCGATCGCCGGGCCGGCCAGCGGCTCCATCTTGACGAACCACTGCTCCGAGGCGATGGGTTCCACCACCGTCTTGCAGCGCTCGCAATGGCCCACGTTGTGGGTATAATCCTCGATCTTGACCATGAAGCCGCCATCTTGCAGGTCCTCCACCAGCTTTTTGCGGCATTCCATCCGGTCTAACCCGGCATAGGCGCCGGCCTTCTCGTTCATACTGCCGTTGTCGGCGATCACGCGCAGCACCTCTAAGCCGTGCCGCATGGCCACCTCAAAGTCGTTGGGGTCGTGGGCGGGGGTGATCTTCACCGCGCCGGTACCAAAGTCCTTTTCCACGTACTCGTCGGCGATCACGGGGATCTGCCGGTTGCAAAGGGGCAGCTCCACCATCTTGCCGATCAGGTCCGCATAGCGCTCGTCCTCCGGGTGCACGGCCACGGCCATATCGCCCAAAATGGTCTCAGGCCGGGTGGTGGCCACCACGATCTCGCCCTTGCCGTCCACGCGGGGGTAGCGGATATGCCACAGGTGGCTGGCTTGCTCCTCGTACTCCACCTCCACGTCGCTAAGGGAGGTCTCGCAGTGGGGGCACCAGTTGATGATGCGGTTGCCTCGGTAGATCAGGCCCTTTTCGTACAGGCGGTTGAATACCTCGACCACGGCCTTGTTGCAGCCCTCGTCCATGGTAAAGCGCTCCCGCTCCCAATCGCAGGAGGAGCCCAAGCGCTTGAGCTGCTCGACAATGCGCCCGCCGTAGGTGCGCTTCCACTCCCAGGCGCGCTCCAAAAACTTTTCGCGGCCCAGGTCGCGCTTATTGGTGCCCTCGCCCCGCAGCTGCTCCACCACCTTCATCTCAGTGGAGATGCTGGCGTGGTCGGTGCCCGGAAGCCAGAGGGCGGCGTAGCCCTGCATGCGCTTAAAGCGGATCAGCGCGTCCTGCATCATATTGTCCAGGGCGTGGCCCATGTGCAGCTGCCCCGTCACGTTCGGGGGCGGGATGACGATGGTAAAGGGCTTTTTATCCGGGTCCCGCTTAGCGTGGAAGTAGCCCTTGTCCATCCACTCTTTGTACAGCCGGCTCTCAACCGACTGGGGATCGTACACCTTATCCATGGGTGCGCTCGCCATAAAAACATCCTCCTTTAAAAATCAGAAAGCTAAAATCGCGTACATTGTGTATTTATATTTTTAAGCGCCCGTTAGCCGCGCTGATGGGCCTATCTTGACCCGAGGCCCGGGGATAGCTTCCTTCAGAGCTACGGGCGAGGGATCGCCTGCATGGCCTCTCGCCCGCGCTTGACCTGCGCGGTTCGGGTACGCGCTTGACATAAGTCTTTTCTTCCTAAAACCCAGCGCGCAGGTCGCCATCAAACATCCCTCTAAAACACCATGCCCAGCAGCACGCTTGCCAGCACCAGTGCCAGCGCGGCCAGCTTGGTGTAGAGCACGCACGCCGCCAGATGTTCGCCCTCTTTGCCCCTGCGCTCCCAAAAGGGCTTGGCCCCAAAGGCCAAAACGATGCCCAGCGCCAGCAGAACAAGCGCCGGGATGCCGATCTCTTCCAGACGCTCCAACAGATAATTCATGCCTTCCTCCATCAAAAAAGCCGTTTTCCGTCCTTACAGCTCAGGACGGAAAACGGCGTTTTCCGCGGTACCACCTCAGATTGGCGCAAACAGGCGCGCCCTCCTTGAAAGCGACGGTAACGGCGTCACCGGCCCGGCGCTACTGCTCTTTCACGCGGGCGCCTTGCGGGCGACCCGGGCAGACCGCCATCCCCTTAGAGCCCTTTCAGCCTGGGGGCCCCTCTCTTTTTTACCCTGGGATGCGCAGCCCATGCCCTCCTCCCGGTCATCGGCTTTCAAATAATATTACCGATTTCGCCCTTATTTGTCAACCTCCCGGTCGTTCATCGGGGCGGAAATCTTGAGCTTACCGTGTTTGGGCTGCCAGCCAAAAAGGTTCAGCGCCGCGTACTGCACCAGCGCCAGCACCTGGAAGGTCACGCCGATGTAGAGCACGATGGAACCCACCGGGCGCACCCACTGGTCCAAAAACAGCAGCACGATGGCCGCAAAGGTGCAGGCTGTGGCGATCTTCCCCACCCAGTTGGCGTACACCACCTTTTTACGCTTGCCAAAGATAAAGGAGGCCCCGGCGATCATCGCCAGCTCCTTCACGACGATGATGATAATGACCGCCGTGGGCACCAGATGGGCCGACCACAGGCAGAAGATGGCCGTCAGCACCATCAGCTTATCGGCCAGCGGGTCCATCAGCTTGCCAAAGTTGGAGATCATATTATACTTTCGGGCGATATAGCCGTCCAAAAGGTCGGTAATGCCGGCCACCACAAAGACGACGCACGCCCATATCCACTCGCCCGACTGGAACAGCCAATAAAATACGCCTACCATCAAAAGGCGTATCACGGTCAAAATATTGGGTATCGTCATGGAGCCTAAGCACATCCTTTGCCTGCTATCGTCCTTCGGGGCCCAAAGCGCCCTTAGTTTATCCAAAATATGCCTTATTATAGCACATTTGCGGCCCTTCGCCTAGAGGGGCCCCGGCGGCTTTAAGAAAATGTTAATCCCCGTCCTGGTTCAATTCATCCAGCGTCTGGCCAAACCCCTGGCCGAACAGCTGCAAAAAGCGCTCCACCTCCGGCAGTCCCATCGCCTCTATATCCTTTAGGGTAACCGCTTTGGCCGATCGGAATTCATCGTTGCCGCTGCGCTCTTCCTCCACGCACTTTAAATAGGCGCACAGCTTATCCGCCGCCTTGACCAGCGCGTGCGCCTCCCCCTCCCGGGGCTGGAGCAGCAGCGGCTGGTAATCTGCGCGCAGCGCTTCGGGCAGCATGTCCAGCAATCTATGGCAGGCCACGTCCTCTATGGCGTGGTATGCTTTGCGAATCTCCGGGTTAAAGTACTTGATGGGCGTGGGCATATCCCCGGTGATCACCTCCCCGGCCTCGTGGTAAACCGCCAATGCCATCACGTGCTCCGGATCCGTCTGGCCGCCAAACTCCCGGTTGCGGATCACCGCCAGGGCGTGGGCCACCATGGCCACCTGCAGCGAATGCTGGGCAATGTCCTCCTCCCGGGTGTTGCGCATCAAACCCCAGCGGCGGATCAGCTTCATCCGGGACATATATGCAAAAAAGGGACTGTTTTTCTGTCTCATCTTATTCCTCCCTATGTGCCTTGGGCCCTCAAAAGCCGGGCGCGTACTTGACAAAGCAGCGCCCGTTTCCCTATGATACGGGGAGCGGGGCCGCCCAACAAGCCCCCTGAAAGGAGCTGTGCGTTTAATGGACCTATCCCAAATATTCTCCAGCTTTGGCCTTGTTAAGCCCGAGGTATGGATGACGCTTATTGCCCTGGTGGCGCTGGCCTTTTTGCTGGCCCTGGGCCGCAAAAGGTGGAACGCCCGCATGCTGACCTATGCCGCCATCTGCATCGCCCTGGGGTTCATCCTAAGCTATATCCGCTTTTACCGCATGCCTCAGGGCGGCTCGGTCACCCCGGGCAGCATGCTGCCGGTCATGGTTTTCAGCTTCATCTTCGGCGGGCTGCCGGGCATACTGGCCGGCACGGCCTACGGCCTGTTGCAGCTGTTTCAGGATTTTTACGTCACCCATCCCATGGGGCTGTTTCTGGACTATATCCTGGCCTTTGCCTGCCTGGGGCTGGCCGGTTTCTTCCGCAAAAACCTGGCCTTGGGCGTGCTCGTCGCCGGGTTGGGGCGGTTTGCCTGCCATTTTCTGGCCGGGGTGTTCTTTTTTGGCGCCTACGCGCCCGAGGGGGCCAATGTGGCCCTGTATTCGCTGGGCTATAACGCCTCCGTGGTGGGGCCGGACCTGGCTATCTGCCTGATATTGGTGCTGCTGCCCCCCACCCGCCGCCTGATCGAGCGGCTGAGGCTGCAGGCCAACGCAGGGCGCCGGATATAGATTATCCTACAATAAAACCGCATAATTTGCAAAAGGCCCAGCTGGAGCGGCGCTTCACCTGGGCCTTTTACTGTCGTTTACAGTATTTTCCAGCAAACTACGAAAACTCCTCAATGTTTTATCCACCGCTGCATTACAATTATGGGGCATACTTAATGGTAACAAATATTTTGGAGGATAAGAAATGCGACCAATTTTTGTGACCAATAAGAACCTCGCGGCCTTTAGGGGTTATCTGGTGGAAAGCGAAAAATCGCGCGCGACGGTGGAAAAGTATCTGCACGAGGTGCGGGCGCTGGGGCATTTCCTGACCGGCAAAGCGCTGAGCAAGGCTGCTGTCCTGGCCTACCGGGAGCAGTTAAAGGGCGGCTTTAAGAGCAGCACCATCAACGCCAAGCTCTCTGCTATCAACAGCTTCCTGGACTTTATGCAGCTGCCCCTTTGCAAGGTGCGCCTGCTCAAAGTTCAGCGCAGCGCCTTTATCGAAGAAAAGCGCGAGCTGACCGCCGCCCAGTACCACAGGCTGCTCTCCGCCGCCAGGTCCAGCGGCAAGGAGCGGCTTTACCACCTGATGCTGACCATCGGCAGCACGGGCATCCGGGTGAGTGAGCTGTGCTACATCACGGTGGAGGCCGCCCAAAGCGGCAGCGTGGAGCTCTACCTCAAGGGCAAGTGCCGCACCATTTTACTGCCCCAGGAGCTGTGCAAAAAGCTGCTGGCCTATGCCCGTAAGCGCGGCCTTGAGGGGGGGCCTATCTTTTGCACCAAAAGCGGAAAGCCGCTGGACCGGAGCAATATCTGCCATGAGATGAAAAAGCTGTGCGCGCTGGCCCGCATCATCCCCAGCAAGGTGTATCCCCACAACCTGCGCCACCTGTTTGCCCGCAGCTTTTACGCCATTGAGCGCAACCTATGCCATCTGGCGGATATCCTGGGCCACTCGTCCATTGAGACCACCCGCATCTACGTGGCTGCCAGCACCCGGCAGCACGAGCGCACGCTGCGCAAGATGAAGATGGTGATTTAGGGGGAAATAAAAAAACCACAGAATAAACATTCTGTGGTGCCTTCGGGTCGGGGGCAGTTTAGAAAGACTGGATTATTGAGGCAGTATGGAAGATTTTTCCAGTAAAAAAGCACGAAAAAAACAGCCTGGAAATATGTGGAACTTCAGGCTTATTTGCGCTGGAACCCGCGGCGAAACTTGTCGAATTCCAGCGGCGCCGGTTGATTTTTACGGGCAGTGGCGCTATACTAAAAGCGTCCAATGTGTACTTTGTGCAGCAAAACCCTATACACGCGTACCACAGAATGTTTATTCTGTGGTTTTGCAAACCAGCCCATTGCCCAACGCGCGTGTATGCATCACAAACCGCTGCGCAGGAGGCGGCAAGCGCGATGAAAGGGGCAAAGACAGAGCATGAACCAACCGATTACATTGCTGGAATACCTATCTTATAAAATGCAGTGCGATTATCTGTCGGACCTGCGGTGTAAACCTCAGCGGCAGGATAAGCTGTATGCCCTGCTGGCGGATACCGCGCTGGAGGATTTCCCCGCTCCGCAGTGGCTGGACGCCTGCCAATACCTTACGCAAAAACGCGCGGCCAACCCGCAGCAGGCCAGAGCCTACCTCCTGGCCCGCTTTGAGGGCGGGGCGCTATCCGCCGCCGGGGCCGGAGAGGGCGCGCGCCATCGCGCCCTCTAGGGGCCGGCGCCGGCGGCACAGCGGAAATATAAGCGCCGCGGAATAAAAAAAGCGGCATGGCTTTAAGCCATGCCGCTTTTGCTTTGCTCTTTTGCCTATTCCAGGATAAAGGCCGGGTCCTTGGCCGGGCGGGCATCCAGCTCCGCCTTTTTCTCTTCAAAGCCCGGGCGGCCCAAAAGCGCATAGGTGGCAACCTTGCCCTCCTCAACGCCGGGCTGGTTAAAGGTATCGATACCCAGCAGCGCGCCCACGAAGGAGACCTGCATCTCAAAGAAATACAGCAGCTCGCCGATGGTAAAGGCGTTGACCTCGGGCAGGGTGACCTTGCAGCTGAGGCGCTTGGCCTTATAAAGGGCGTACTCGGTGGCGTTCATCTCGGCCTCCAGCAACTCGGCCATGGTGTGGCCGCCCAGGAAACCGACGGCCGGGATATCCTCATGGCCGTGGGGGATCGTCACATCGCAGCGGAACTTCTCCACCGCCAGGAAGGTGACCACCTTGTCAAAGGGCCCCTCGGTATACAGCTGCACCTGAGAGTGCTGATCGGTCACGCCCAGTGCCTTGACCGGCGTCTGCCCGGTGAACACCTCGGTCTTCCCATCCAGGGCATACTGCTTGCCCAGGGACTCGGCCCACAGCTGGGCGTACCAGTCCGCCATGTAGCGCAGGCTGTCGGCATAGGGCATCATCACGGTAATGTTCATGCCCTTTTGCATGGCGATGTATTGCAGCAGGCCGCCCAGGCAGGCGGGGTTTTGCATAATGTCGGTATTGCTGGCGATCTTATCCATCGCCGCCGCGCCGGCGAGCATCTCGCGGATATCGATACCCGCTACCGCCGCGGCCAGCAGGCCCACCGGGCACATCTCGCTAAAGCGGCCGCCCACCCCCGCGGGGATGACAAAGGCCTTAAAGCCCTCCTGCGCGGCGATCTTGACCAGATAGCCGTTTTCAGCATCCGTGGTGGCCACGATATGGCCGGCATAATCCTCCCCCAGCGCGCCCTTTAAGATCTCGCGGAAGATCAGATACTGGCTCATGGTCTCCGAGGTGGAGCCGGACTTGGTGATGACGTTGAACACCGTCTTTTTGGGGTCGATAATATCCAAAATGCCGCTGATGCGCTCCGGGTCGATATTATCCAGCACGTACACGCGCGGGCCGCCCCGCTTTTCGGCGGGCAGCTCGTTATAATTTAAATGGTTAAGGGCTTGCTGCACGGCGATGGGGCCCAGCGCCGAACCGCCGATGCCCAGCACCACAAAGGTATCGCACTTTTCGCGGATGGCCTTTGCCTCCTGCAGGATATCCGCCACCACCGCATCCTGGTTGTAGGGCAGCTCGCTCCACTCCATGGTGCCCTTGCCCCGGTTCTGGGCGATGAACTGGAAAGCCTCGGCCGCCTTATCCTTTAACGCCGCGATCTCCTGAGGGGTAATGGCCGCCGCGGCCTTGGAGTAGCCGGCCAGCATGTTGTTGTAGTCCACCTTCAGCCGCATCGCCTTTTGCCAATTTGCATCCTCGTAGCGCATGAACATACATCCTCTCTCTACTTAGAAATATCAATTTTACAATTCTTTTTCAAATGAATATTATAGACGAAAAAGCGCAGGTTTCAAAGTGCAAAATCCATTTCGCAATATAATTTTACGATTTTACTACATAATTTTACTATCTTCTTAAGGCTATGGCGCTATAGGCCGCGCATATAGTAGAAAAGACTGTGATACGGAAGGGGTATAGATATGCATCTGCCAAATCGTAAGATCCTGATCGTCGGTTCGGCCGCGCTGTGTGCAGCGGTGATCCTCCTGTGCCTTGGGGTTGCCTGGCTTTCGCCGCTGGGCGGCTTAAACGCCCCCGAGGCCCAGACGCAGGCCACGCTGCGCATCCGCGTGCAGGACGGGCACACCGGCGCCGACCTGCCGGGCGCCGAGGTGGTGATCGCCGAGACCGGGGAGCACTACCATACCGACGAGCAGGGCTACACCCCCGACATACCCGTCCCCATCCTCCGGGATACCCGTTACGACCAGCTGCACCCCCAGGAGTGGGGCGAAATCAGCGTGCTGGCCTACTGCGAGGGGTATGAGGACTACGCCCTTTTCCACCTGCAGGTAGAGCCCGGCCAGGCCCGCACAGACCCGGTGGTGATGATGTTTGAGCGCGACCAGCTTTACAGCCAGCCCTTTGCGCTGGTGGAAGGCCCTAAGGCCGAATGGGTGCAGGAGCTTTTGGACCGGTTCCGCCCCCGTTAATCCCCGGGGCAGAAGATCTCCCGCATGCGCTGCACGCTGCGGCCCAGCTGGGCATAATCCTGATAATTGCTGGCGTACACCTCCACCAGCAGCGGGCCCTTGTAGCCCGCCCCGTCCAGCGCGGCCTTGAGGCGGCCAAAATCAAACCCGCCCTCCCCGGGCAGGCGCAGCGTGCCGTCGCTCTCAAAATCGCACAGGTGCACGTTGTTCAGCCTTTTACCCATGGCTGGGATAAACTTAAGCGGGTCGCACCCCGCCTGCATGGCCTGTTTGATATCCAGCGTAAACTTGAGGCCGGGGTGGTCGCACACCTCCAGAATGTGCGCGGCAAACTCCGGCCGGCAGAACTGGCACCAGTGCACGTTCTCCCAGGCTACGGCCATGCCGTATTCGGCAGCTACCTGGCAAAGCTCGCCAATGCGCTCCCCCAAAAAGGGATAGTTATAGTGGATCACCGGCGTGCGCTTAAGGTTGGCCGGGCCGTGGAACACGTAATTTTCCGCGCCCAGCCGCTGGCCAATGGCCAGCACGCGGCGGAAGAACCCCAGCGCGTCCGCCCGCTGGCGGGGCACGCGGGCAAACAGCTGCGGCTCAAACTGGGTGGAGAGCGTGTGCACATTATGCACCCGCAGCCCCCAATGGCGCACCCGGCGGTACAGTTCCTCTCCAAATTCTTTTGTATATTCGCTGTAAGTGGATAAAAATATCTCGCAATCCCTGATCCCCAGGCGGCCGATCTCCTCTACGGCCTGCTCGTTATAGATCAGCGGGTAAAAGCTGGCGGTGGATAACCCGACCTGCATGAAAATGCCCCCCTTTATCTCTGCTACAAGTATAGCAGAGCGCGGGCCGCTTTGCAAAGGCGCAAGGGGGTAGACGCCCATGGAAAAGGATGGGTTTGCGCCGGAAGGTTTCTCTCCCTCCGGCGCGGGCAGAGCCGCGCCACCTCCCTCGTCAGAGGGAGGTGAGCGAAAGGGAAAGCAAGCAGCGGATCGGCTGAAAATCCTCCCTTTTTTGCTTCGTTCTTATTTCATATACTTAAATGAGAATCCCCACTTTCCCACGCAGGTTATCACTTCCAATCCTGTCATGCCGAACGCCAGCGAGGAGTCTCAGGACGGCCATTGGGCTTTACACTGAAGCGCATCCGTTTAGAACGTAATGCCCAGTCAAAGCGCTGCCTCCCTTCATCAAGGGAGGCAGGAAAAATCTCTGGGCATAAACGCATGAATGGATTTTTTTTAGCGCAGCGGCACCTGCAGGCGCCTGGCGCGGCGGCGGTACTGCGCCCACTGCAGCACCAGGCTGAGCGCACCGGCAGTGGCCACGGCCACCATTTGTGCGCTGAAGGCGTCCCCAATGGCTACCGATACCCCGCCCGCACCCGCAAATATGCCATAGACGATCTGGCTGACCGGCGGGCCGATCAGCGCGCAGCTCACCGACCCGATGGGGGTCAGCCCCAGGCCAAAGGCGAATACGCCCTCGATCAGCCCCAGCATCCAGAAAGAGGGGTAGAACCACTGGTCCAAAAGCTCGGCAAAGCCCACCCGCAAAAGCGTGCCCAGCATGATGGCAAACACCGGCCCCAGCAGGCCCCGCACGCCCTGTTTGCAGATCAGCGCCGCGCCAAAGCCCAGCACCAGTGCAAGGGCGATGGGGTTGAACCACAGCAGGTTCCCCAGGTTCACTCCCCGCGCAAAACCGGAGAGCGCCAGGGCCGCCAGCGCGGCCAGCAGCCATATCTTTTTGACGTGCAGCCGCGCATCCCAGTCCGGCAGCGCGTCAAAAGCGAAAAGGATTATCAGCACCACAACGATTATATAGCCTACCGGCATCGTATCACCTCGGCGCTAGTATGCCCGCCTGCGCCCGCCGCCATGCGTTGACAGGGCCGCTTTTGACGAAGTAAACTGGAGGTGCGGCGCCCCTTTTGCCCGGGTGCGCGGCAAAAAAATCACGAAAATAAATGAGGCAACGAAGATGAAGATCCTATCCAAACAAAATAACAGCCGCATGTGCGTGATCTGCGGGCTGGACAACCCTTACGGCGTGCAGGCGCCCTTTTACGAGATGGAGGATGGCAGCGTGATGAGCGCCTTTTGCTACCGCGCCGAGCACCAAAGCTACCCCGGCCGGGTGCACGGGGGGCTGATCACCGCCATGCTGGACGAGCTGGGCTGCCGCGCCTTTTGGGTGGAACACCCCGAGGCGCTGGCCGTCACCCTCAGCCTGACGACCAAATACCGCAAGCCCGTCCCCTATGGCGTGGAACTGCGCGGCCGGGGCCAGGTGCTGCGGGCCACTGCGCGCTTTATCGAAAGCCAGGCTCAGATCCTGGACCTGGAGGGCCAGGTGCTGGCCGAGGCGCACATTAAATACCTGCACCTGCCTACTGAGAAGATCACCCAGGCGGACTACCATGAGGAGATGTGCTACGCCAACCCTGACGGGCGCAGGGAGATGTAGCGCACAGGCCCTCCGCTTTAGACTGCTTTAAAGGAGAGGATACCATGGTTTTTACCCCGGTCAACCGGGAGACCTGGGCGCGGGAAGAGTATTTTGAGCACTATTTCTCCGCCCAGCCCTGTACCTATAGCATGTGCGTAAAGCTGGATATTACGCCCATCCTGCAAAGGGGACAAAAGCTTTACCCAACCATGCTTTACGCCATCACTGCCGCCGTCAACCGCCACGAAGCCTTCCGTTACGCGATCAACGCCCAAGGGCAGTTGGGCCTGTACAGCCAGATGCTGCCCTGCTACACCGTATTCCATAAGGATACCCATACCTTTTCCACCATCTGGACCGCGTTTTGCCAGGATTACGACGCCTTTTGCGCCGCCTACGAGGCCGATTTGGCGGCCTATGGCGATAAGCCGGGCTTTTTGGCCAAGCCCGGCCTGCCCGAGAACCACTTTAACGTATCCATGATCCCCTGGGCCACCTTTGAGGGGTTCAACTTAAACCTTGAAAAGGGATACACCTACCTGCTGCCCATCTTTACGCTGGGCCGGTATGTGGAGGCGGATGGGAAATACCTTATCCCCCTCGCCCTGCAGGTGCACCACGCCGTATGCGATGGCTACCACGCCTGCCAGTTCATCCATGACCTGCAGGCTCTGATCGCCCGGTAAAGCCTAAAATTTCACCGCATCTGCAAGGTCGGGGATGCCGCTCTTTCTGGCTTCCCCGGCCATTTTGCATCCCTCATTCTCCCCCCTACAGATATATTCCAGCCGGCAAAAAATATATTTCCCATATATCTCCTTTTTCGGTAGCAACGGATATCCGCTGCACATATCTTAAAGTATGGCCGGGCAGCGCCCGGCCGAGAAAGGAGAATTGATCATGGGTGTAACCAATTCCAACAAAGTCGTCAGTATCGACCGGATCGGCTGCGACGGCACGCTGAAAGTGACCCTGGCCTTAACGGCCGCGCCGGATATTACCACCAACCCCACCGACATCGCTCTGGTGCTGGACCGCTCCGGCTCCATGACCGGCACGCCGCTGGCCAACATGAAGGCTGGCGCCAAGACCTTTATCGATATCATCGAGGAGGCGACCGACGGCGTAAAGGACGGCGTGATTGGCTCGGGCAGCCATATCGGCATCGTCAGCTTTGCCAGCACCGCCACCGCGGATACGCAGCTGATCACCTCCGTAGCCACGCTCAAGGCGTCCGTGGACGCGCTGAGCGCGGGGGGCAATACCAACCACGCGGATGCCTTTTCCAAGGCCATCGCCTTGTTTGACCCGGCCAGCGCCAACCAGAAGGTCATCGTGATGTTTACGGACGGCAACACCACCACCGGCGCGCCGCCCGCACCCGTGGCCGCGGCGGCCCGTGCGGCAGGCATCATCATTTACTGCATTGGCCTGGTGGGCTCGGATGGGGTGGACGTAAACACCTTAAACGAGTGGGCGACCGACCCGGACGCCTCCCACGTGGCGGTCACCCCGGACGACGCCAAGCTGGAAGAGCTGTTTGCCGCGCTTGCGGCCAACATCACCAAGCCCGGCGCCACCAATATCGTGATCGACGAGATACTAAACGACGATTTTATCATCACCAGCCTTTCCTCTCCCACCAAGGGGACGGCGATGATGCTCAATGCGCACACGCTGAAATGGCGCATTGCCGAGCTGGGCGTAACCGCCAGCGAGGGCGCCTCGCTGGAGTTCTTTATCCAGCACACCGGCCAGAGCTCTGGCGTTAAAAAGGTGAACGCCTCCATCCAGTACTCCGACGACGAGGGCAATATCGTGATCTTCCCCGATCCCAGCGTCACGGTGGACTGCGGCGTGGTGGTCAACCCCGAGGACTGCCCCGTTCCCATCGATTTTGAAACGGTGGGCTGCTCGGATTCCATTATGGTGGACCTGGGGGACAGCTATCTCGAATCCCTGGGGCGGATCGTGCAGATGGACGTGACCGTGAAAAACGTGTGCCCCGGCAAGCGGGTAGCGCTGGGCGTGATCCTCACCGAGGTGGATGAGCACGGCCTGGAGTACCAGCGCGGCATGAAGGCCATAACCCTGCCCGCCCACGACCAGCCGACCTGCCGGGATGTGCAGGTCAAGTGCATCAAATTCGTCCTGCCCGAGGACCTGGCCCTGCCCAGCGACAACGGGCAGAGCATCTGCCCCACCCGTTACCTCAGGGCGCGGGTGATCGCCCACAACATCGATACCGATTTCCGTTGCTGCGAAGGCATACTGACGGTATAACGCTTAGATAGTACTGCGGCGCCAAACCGTTCAAAGGCCCGGCGGGAAGTTCTCCCGCCGGGCCTTGCGCTGCAAACCTAATCCGCAAAAAATACCGCAGATTGCAAATGCAAGCTGCGTTACTAAAGTGCAGCTACGGGCAGCTGGCACGCTTTGACGACATGAACGCCACTTTTCGGGATTAAAAAAATCCGCAAACCACCAAAGCGGTTTGCGAATTTGGGAGCGGCAACCTGCCGCTGGCAAAGGCTGACGGAATGGATATTCCCTTTTGGGCAATAAAAATATCGCAACCCACAAAAGTGAATTGCGATATCGGGCGCGGACACCGTCCGCTGGCTGGGGAACAGGGATTTGAACCCCGACGCCGTGAGTCAGAGTCACGTATGCTGCCGTTACATTATTCCCCAATGTTCACCGGAACGATGATTATTCTACCATTCCGGTGAAGGGCCTGTCAAGCCCATTTTACAAATTTCCTGCAATCTCCTAATAACTTTACCAGCCGCGCACCGTAAGCCCCATGGGATAGCGCCCCGCAAGGCGCCCGTACAGGGCCAACCCGCCGTGCACGCTGCTGGGCACGCGGATCTCCACGCTCATCTCGCCCTTTTCAAGGATGGCGGGCAGCAGGCGACTGGGCACCTTTAAGCGGCAAAGGTATCCGTACGAGCCCGCGTCCTCCAATCTGCGCACGTTGCGCTGGGACTGGTAGGTCAGCACCCCCCGCGCGTCCGCCGGGGCGTCCGGCAGATAGCACCGGCCGATGCACTGTCCTTCCACGTAGACCCGCACCCGGGAGGGGAAGCGCTCTTCATCGGTCATGTAATAACTGTTGGGGTTGGTCTGGCGCACATCCCCCAGATCCTGCACAAAGTACTGCAGGTCGTCCGCCTGGGTGTAGTTTGTCCCCAAATCCTTTTTTAATACCTGCCGGGCGGAGGCCTCAAACAAAACCTCCATCTGCGTGCAGCCGGCAAAGGCGGCGGTATCCACCTTGAAGATAAAGGCGCCAAAGCCGCCCGCGCTGAGCTTCTCGTTTTCCAGCGCCAGGTAAGAGCGGGCAAACCCGCGCGCCGTGGCGCTTTCCAGCGGCACCTCCACCGCGCGGCCCGGCCAGGGGTGCTTTTGGCCGCTGGCGCTGCGCACATCAAAGGTGGTGTAATTGCGCATGACCACTTCCCCATCCGGGGCCAGCAGGGTAAAGGCCGCCACGCACAGGGCGTCGCAATCCGGCATGCTAAAGGTTACCGCCCCCAGGTCCTGCACGCCATAGCCCGGCCAGGGCAGCTCTTTTTCGCCCTCTTCCAGGGTGACGCGGCCCAGCACCGGGTCCTCAAAGCTCAGCGTCCAGGCAAGGCGCATGGTCTGGCCGTGGTGGGCCGGGGAAAAGCTGGAGCCGAAAAGCGGTACGCGCACGCTCTCCCCGCAGGATACGCGGGTGCAGGGGGCGATGTCAACCGCCACAAAATCCGGACTGTGCAGGTCCCGCAGGCTCATGCCCGGCACAAAGTCGTCGTACCCAAAGTCCTTATCTGTATTATCGATGCGGTAATAGCCGTTAAACTCGTTGGTCACATCATGCAGCTCGGTAAAGATAAAGCCGCACATGGCCTCGTGCAGGCGGTACTCGTTGATCATATAATGGTACTGGTAGCTTAAATCGCTATCTCCGGCGGAGTGATCCACCCCCCAGACCGCGCCGCACTCGCTGTTCATCAGCGGCGCACCGTTTTGCCGGTTCCCGCCGATGTAGTTAAAGGCCGAGCCCGCGTAGGTCTGCCCGACGACTTCGCGGATATGATCCCGCACCACCTCGTAGCCGTTGCGGTAAAAGTGCCAGGAGTTGATGTCGCTTTCCACATGGTCGTTATTGCAGGGGGAGTTATCCTCCACCAGCCGGGTGGGGTCAAAGTGCTTGGTCCAGCGGTAGCGCGCCCGCACCCACGCCTGCGTTTCGGGCAGATAGCGTTTTTCCTCCCCCTGGCCGGTGAAAAGCCCCCAGGTCTCGTTAAACACTACCCAGCTGACGATGGAAGGATGGTTGAAATCCCGCTCCAGCACGGCCTGGGCCTCCCGCTCGTAGGCGGCCCGGGCTTTGGGCGTGGGCTCGCCCCAGAAGCAGGGCATATCCTCCATCACCATTACGCCCAGCTTATCGGCCCAGTAGAGCTTGACCGGGTCCTCGGGCTTGATGTGGATGCGCATCAAATTCAGCCCCAGCCGCTTGACCCGCCAGATCTCCTCGCGCATATCCTTTTGGGTGGGATAGGTAAAGTGCCCCTTTTCGTGATAGGCCTGGTCCAGCACGCCGTTTAAGTACACCGGCTGGCCGTTGAGGGTAATCCAGCTGTACTTCCCGCTGGGGGACGGGCAGGTACCAATGCTGCGGCAGCCGAAATAGCAGGCCACCGTATCTTGCACCGCATCGCCCAAGAGTGTCAGCGCGCCCTCATACAGGTTGGGGTCCTCCGGAGACCACAGGCGTGGGTTTTCAATATCAAAGGCCATCTCCACCGGCAGCACCCCCGCCGGGACATGGATGGTCTTTTCCGCGCGCACATCCCCAAAATCCGCCCGCAGGGTATACTCGCCCGCCCTTTTCAGGTGCAGCGCGCCCTGCATCGTCACATGGCCCTGCATATCCGCGGCAATGCGCATGCCGCCGATAAAGCTCTCCGGCCGGGCCTCCAGGTACACGGTCTGCCACACGCCGCGTATCTCCCCATAGGCCTGCTTGCCCCGGGTCTGGTCCGCCCCGTCGGCATCCTCTATCCGCAAGAGGATCTCGTTTTCCTCCCCGTCCTTCCAGGCCGGGGTGACCTCGCAGCAGGCCGGGGCGTACGCCCCTCTGTGCCGGGCGCAGAACCGGCCGTTGACGTAAACATCGCAGGTATAATCCGCCCCGCCGATGTGCAAAAACAGCCGCGGCTTACCCGTCGGGGGCGCATAGGCCACCCTTTTGCGGTACCAGCCCACCCCCGGTTGATCGATCGCCACCCCGCTTAGCGGGCAGCTCCAGGAAAAGGGCACCGTGATCTCGCCCGTCAGCTCCGGGCAAGCGCGCGTGGCAGCGCTAAGGGGCTGGAAGGCAAAATCCCAGGCGCCGTTCAAGTTCAGCCAATCGGCCCGCTGCCAGTCCGGCCGCGGGTGCTCCGGGCGCGGTATCGTTTGTTGCATAGCTTTTCCCCCTATTCTTCTAAATCGACCGGCCAGCGACGGGCGGGCAACCCCTCATCGGCCGCGTTTTACTATGAAACCATTATAGAACATATCCCGCCGCTTGTAACGCACCAAAATTTTGATTTATAAAAAGGTTTACGATTTTACTAAAGGTTTTACCCTTTCTCAAGGGGAAATCAGACGAATATGCTATAATGAAAAAAAGGAGGGCGAAAACATGGATAACTGGCAAAAGCTGTATGAGGCGGCCCGGGCCGTGCAGGCGGACCGCGCCCTCTCCCCCTTTATCCAGGCGGGCGGGGTGGCGGCGGCTATTTTGACCCGTAAGGGAAATATTTACCTGGGCGTGTGCATGGATACGGCCAGCTCCTTGGGGATGTGCGCCGAGCGGGCGGCCATCGCCAACATGGTCACCTGCGGCGAGCAGGAGATCGACAAACTGGTGGCCGTGATGCCGGACGGACGGGTGGGCCCGCCCTGCGGCGCTTGCCGGGAGCTGATGATGCAGCTGGGCCCGGACAGCGCCCGCATCGAGATCTTGATGGATTACCCCGGGAGAAAGACCGTGACCCTGGGGGCGCTTGTCCCCGACTGGTGGGGCGGGGAAAGATTTGACGCGCTTTAAAAAGGAGGGGACGCATTTGAAACGATGTTTGATCGCCTGTATGGCGCTGCTGCTCTGTTTGGCGCTGGGGGCCTGCGCGGGCGGGCAGCCCCCGGCTTTGGGTTTTGACCCCGCGCAGGTGGAAAGCGCGGCGGTCTACACCGGCGAGGTGCCTGCGGCCGCAATGAAAAAAGAGGTGGAGGACGCCCGGCAGATCGCGTCCCTGCTTCAACTATTAGAGCAGGTGCAGTTAGGCCGGGAGGCTACCGCGGCGGACACGGTGGCCGGCTCTATCGGGCTGCAATTTGAATTTCGCCTGCAAGATGGGACGCGCGCGCTGGTGCATCTGGGCGCTGATGGCGCCACCCTGCGCACGCCGTCCGGCTTTAGGGTCGTCACCGCCTGCCCCGCGGCGCTGCGGGACGGGGATGCGTTTTTTGCCGCCCTGTCCGGAGAGGCCCAGCCCGTGCCGGAGGCGGAGCTGCCTGAATTTTAAGCTACAGCGCGGGGCGCCGGGTCATCTACCGCCCGGCGCTCTTTTTATGCCCCATCTTCCAGGGCGGCCCAGCAGTTCCCCGGCCGCCGCGCCGCCCAAGATCAGCGCCGCGCCCGCCAACTGCAGGGGGGACAGCGCCTCGCCCAGCAGCAGGGCGGCAAACCCCAGCGCGCTTAAGGGCTCCAGATAGCCGCAGATGGCCACGGTGCCGGCGGGCAGGCGCCCGATGGCCGAAAAGTACAGATAGCACCCCAGCCCGGTATTGACCAGCCCCAAAAACAGCAGCGGCGCCAGCTCTCCCATCTGCGCGGGCAGGGCCGCGCCCCCGCGCGCCAGGGTATATACCGCCACCGTAAGGAAGCCCGCCAGCAGCTGCAGCGCCGCGTTTTGCAGGCCGGTGATGCTTTTAGCCTTTTTGTTGAAGATCACCATGGCCGCGTACAGCAGGGCCGAAAGCGCCCCGCACACCAGCCCTAAGGGCGCCGCGCCCCCCGCCAGGGCGGCCCCGTTTACCCAAAACATGCCCAACAGCACCGCCCCAAACCCCAGGGCCTTGGCCAGGGTCATCCGCTCGCCAAACAGCAGGGGGGACAGCGCCATCACGATCACCGGGCCGCAATAGTAGGCCAACGTGGCCACGCTGACCCCCACGGTGGAATAGGCCTCAAACAGGCAGATCCAGCTGGCCCCCATCGCCCCGCCGGACAGGGCCACAAACAACAGGTGCCGCCCCTCGGGCCTACGCCACGCCCGCGCCCGGGTCAGGCCGAGCAGCCCCAGCAAAAAAGCCGAGCCGATCAGCGTGCGCCAAAACACGATCTCATAGCTGTTCAAGGGGATGCGGCTGGACACCACCCCGTTTGAGCCAAAGAGCAGCAGCGCCAGAAAATACTTGCCGTAGTGCTTTGCCATTTTCCCTTTCTCCCTTGCATGTGCTGTGAGAATAGTGTATCATCCTTCTATCGATGACTAAAGCGAATTTTTATCATCTATAACATGATAAAAACAGATAGAAAGGATGGATATGGAGAACAACCTTCAAAAGCTGATGGCCTTTGTGGCCGCCGTGGAATGTGGCAGCTTTACCAAGGCTGCGGCCCGGCTGAACTACTCTCAGTCCGGCATCAGCCGCATGATCGCCGACCTGGAGCGGGACTGGGGGGTGGCGCTGGTGCGGCGGGGCCGCGCCGGGGTGGTGCTGACCTCTGACGGGGTCCGCCTGCTGCCCTACGCCCGGGAGGTATGCCAGGCGCAGGGGCGGCTGCAGGCCCGGGTGGAGGAGCTGGGGGAGCTGCAATCCGGCCTGATCCGCATCGGCACCTTCTCAAGCGTGGCCACCCATTGGCTGCCCGGCATCATCAAAGCCTTTCAGCGGGATTATCCCAACGTGGATTACGAGCTGCTGCTGGGGGATTATACCGAGATCGAGAGCTGGATCGCCGCCGGCCGGGTAGACTGCGGCTTTTTGCGTCTGCCCACCCGGCCGGAGTTTGAGACCCTCTTTTTAGAGCAGGATCCGCTTTTGGCCATCCTGCCCCCGGACCATCCGCTGGCCGGGCAGCAGCGCTTCCCCATCGCAGCTTTCGACGGCGCGCCGTTTATGCTGCTGGAAAAGGGGGCCAAGGCCGAGATCTCCCAGGTGCTGGAGCGCAACGGCGTGCGGCCCCACGTGCACTTTACCACCTGGGATGATTACGCCATTTTATCCATGGTGGAAAGCGGGCTGGGGCTGAGCATCCTCCCGGAGCTGATCCTGCGGCGCGTCCCCTACCAGGTGGCCATCCGCCCGCTGGATGTGCCCGCCTACCGGCAGATCGGCCTGGCCCTGCGGGACAGCAAGGCGGCGCCCAAGGCCGTGCGCCGCTTTATCGAGTACCTGCCCTGCCGCAATGGATAAGGGCATAAAAACAGCCCGGCAGCAAGCCGGGCCGTTTTATTATTTGGGCTAAAATCGCGCCGCTCCTTAGCCCCTGATGCCGATCAGTCCGGCCAGGGTGCCGGTATGCCCGCGATCCCGCCGGTGGGAGTAAAAGGTGGCCGCATTGCAGCTGGTGCACAGGTTGGCCATGGCGATCTGCCCGGCCGGCACGCCGTTTTGCAGCAGGTCCTCCCGGTTGCAGGCCTGCAGGTCGATATGGAACTTGCCGTTTCCGTCCTCATGGATATGGGGTGACGCACCGCCGTAGCTTTGGGCAAAGGCGTCCCGCACCGGGGCGTCCACCTCAAAGCAGCACGGGCCGATAGACGGGCCGATGGCGCAGTAAATATCCTGCGGCCTTGAGCCATAGGTCTCCCCCATGCTTTGAATGGTCTTGCCGCCGATGCGCTTGACCGTGCCCCGCCAGCCCGCATGCGAGATGGCGGCCACCCGGCGCACGGGGTCGTAAAAAAACAGGGGCACGCAATCGGCAAAGTGTTTAACCAGCGTTACCCCGGGCAGGTCGGTCATCAGCCCATCGTATTCCGGGGTGATGTTGCCGTCCGCAAGGCCCTTGCCGCACAGCGCCCGGTCCTTTACGGGCAGGATATCGTCCCCATGCACCTGGCGGGTGATGACCAGCCCCTCGTAAGGGGCGGCGGCCGCAGCGGCCAGGCGCCGGTAGTTCTCCCGCACCACGGCGGCACTGTCCGCCCGCTTAAAGCTTAGGTTCATGGTGGCCCGCTCCCCATCGGACACGCCGCCCACCCGGGTCGAAAAGGCGTGGTACAGCTCGGGGAACTTTTCCTCCCAGAGGGGGATTTTAAAAATAAGAACCCCGGCGTAGCTGCGGGGCTCAAAATCGCTTTTTGGCATCTTCTCTTCCATCCTTATGTTTAAGGTCTATCCTCGCCCAGCAGGCGGTTGAGCTCATCCCGGAAGGTGTTGATGTCCTTGAACTGGCGGTAGACCGAGGCAAAGCGCACATAGGCCACCTCGTCCAGCTCCTTTAGGCGCTTCATCACCATCTCCCCCAGCTGCAGGCTGGTGACCTCCTGCACCATCTCGTTGTTCAACTGCATCTCGATGGACTGGGCCAGCGCCTCCACATCCTTTAAAGGGATGGGCCGCTTTTCGCAGGCCTTGATCAGCCCGGCGCGCAGCTTGGCGATATCAAACGCCTGGCGCCGCCCGTCTTTTTTAACCACATAGATGGGCAGCGTTTCGATCTTCTCATAGGTGGTAAAGCGCCGCAGGCAGTTGGTGCACTCCCGCCGCCGGCGGATGGCCCCGTCCTCCGTGGGGCGCGAATCGATCACGCGCAGCTCCGTGCAGCCGCAATATCTACATTTCATACGTGTACTCCTTATGCTGCTTCTTTTGCCTATTATACAAAATATTGCCCGCTTTCGTCTAGTCCCGCCCGCGGGGCACGCAAAACGCGTCAAACTTGACCAGGATCACATCGTCCCCGATCTTGACGATATTGCCCCAGGGGATGATGATATCCTTTTCCGGCCGCAGAAACTGCAGCATCTTGGTGGAACCCGGCACGATCAGGCTCAAAACGGTGCCGTCTCCCACGTCCAGCTCCAGATCCACGATGTTGCCCATGCGTCGGCCATCGATCACGTTGATGACCTCTTTTTGCCGCAGTTCGTTATAGGTGGACAGCTGTGCCATCATACCACCCCTCCATAGACGCTTTTTGGCCGCAATCCGGCCTTAAGCATTCTATGCCCCGCGGCGGAAAATGATACCGCATTATGGCGCCCAGCGTACTGCAAACCGGCATTCCCAGCCTGAGGCGGGGGAGCTTTCGGCAACCGCTTGTCTTTGCGCGCAGGCAAATCCCTTTAGCGCATGTACGGCTTTAGCAGGCAGCAAACCGCTTCTTCCCTTCGGTGCTTGCGCCCGTTAACCGCATCCGCCCTTTTCGTTGGCCTTCGCTTACCGCCCGCCGCCTGCAGTTCCAATTGCCGAACTGTGCTATCTTGCGCCCTCCGTTCTACATTGCAGAGCGGGACCTTTCCCTTGTGCGAAAAGCCATACTTTAGTACTCGCTCCGTTGTCGTTCAGAGGGAGGCCGTAAGGCCGAGCGAAGAATCTCGTGCATGGGCGGAAAGCGCCGCTCGACCTGCGGCTGCGCGGTGCAGGCACAGCCAACAGGGCGTAAGAAGATTCCTCGCTTGTGCTCGGAATGACAGAACGAGAAATGATAACCTGCGTGGGAAAGTATACCTTCTAGGTTTTTTTGATAAACTTATTGCCGCACTTGGGGCAGGTGATGTTGATGCGTCCCTTGCCCCGGGGCACGCGCACCTCCTGGCGGCACTTGGGGCAGCGGAAGTACCGGTGCGCCGCATCCTGGCTGCGGGCGGCCCGGCCCATGAACCAGTTGCCGATGGGCTGCCAGAATTTAAGGAAGGCCCGGTTCTCCGCCGCGCGCCGCTCAATATTGCGCGAGAACATGCGGAAAAAGCAGTACCCCAGCGGCAATAGCATGATCAGCTGTAAAAACGGGACGCGAAACAGGTTCATCAGCAGCCCCAATATCAGGGAAAAGATCACCAGCGCATAGGTCAGCGCATCGCTGCCATAGCGGCCGGCCATAAAATTGCGAAAGCCAAACATCTTAAATTTCTCCTCTTCTTAAAACCTTGGGATATTTAGGAATCATTATATCATCTTCCCCCCGGAATGCCAAATCCCATCCGCTGGTTGGCAGGGGGTATGCAGGTAAGCAAAAGCGCCCGCGAAAAAATCCGTGGGCGCTTAGCCGCTGAGCATCTAAACTTTACTGCCGTAACCTAAAGGCAGTGGCCTGCTTATTTATTTACTTTGCGTTCTTTGCCGCGCAGCAGCGTTCCAGCCACAATCCCCGCGCCGGCCAGCAGCATCACGCCGATCCACAGCATGCCGCCCCGGTCATCCCCGGTTTGGGGTGTGGCAGAAGCAGCTATTTCTACTTGAGCGCTGGGCTGCGCAGAAGGGCTGGGCGCCGGTTCGCCCGTCGCAGGCAGTACCGTCTGCGCCAGAGCGATCTCTTGCGTACAAGCCTCGTCGCTAAATACCTTGCCGCATTCCCTACATTTCCAGTAGGCGATGTTTCCCGCCTCAGTAGCCGTAGGTGCTTTGGCCTCTACCTTTTCCGGGCTGTGGCCCAGGGCGGCCAACACCGTCTGCTCCTGCGAGATAACCTGTGTTAAAGCCTCGTCGCCATAGTACCGGTCGCACGCCGCACAGTACCAGTAAGCGGTGTGGCCCGCCTGGGTGCAGGTAGCCGGCTTTTCTTCTACCCGCTCGGCCGCGCAGGTGATCGTCACCGTCAGCCCTTCCGGCTGGGTCAGCACATAGTTACCAGCCTTAGCGCCGGTAAGCTGAATATTGGTAGTGACCGATTTATCTTTACCGGCGTAGGGATCGGCCATGTTGCCGGTCCCCAGGGCAAAGGATACATCATCGCCATACAGCACGCCCTCCAGCGTGCCGCCGGCGAGCGCAACATCCTGGGTTCCATCGCAGGTACGATCCTGCGCCGTCACCCCCGTCAGGGTCAGCTGAACCGGAGAAATGCTGACCGTATACTCGCCCGAGGTAGCGTCGTACGCATCTACATAATAAAGCGCGTTGCCCGCATTATCCGTAGCGGTATAGCGGAAGTATTTGAGGCGGTATACTCCGCTGTCTGCCACATCGTGCAGCCAAATGACGTTGGGCCAGGGCGTCCCCGTCGAATCGTTATAATACCGCTCGGGCACCTCCACCCACTGGCCGTCCACCTTCTTTTCAAACACGGCCTTTGCGCCCTCATAGCCATCGTTCCTACCCGAAACATACTGCCCTGATAGGGCGAGGATAGCCATGGATGTATCCGCATAGGAGGCATCTGCCGCCTGGTTTTGGACGCTGCCGGCCCCGATATTGCCCACCGTTAATTTACAGTAGACGGTATAATTCTCCCCCGCTTGCCCTTGTGGGAAGGTTGCCGGGGACGCAAAGGCTGCATCCTCATACCACCTTTGTGCCAGATCGTTGGAGAGGTACACCCCGCCCTTTTGCTGGGCCCGGGCCATAAAATCAGGGAAATGGGAGCCAAACCCACTCGTGGGGAAGGCATTGGCCGGGTCGTCCACCGTATAGGTCAGCGTGCCCATTTCCACGCCCGCATTGGTCATGTAGGTCACGGTAAAGGTGTCGCCAGCAGCCAAAGCAGTGGCCGGCAACACGCCGAGCGACAGCAGCACGGCCACGCTCAACAGCAGGGCCACCCATCTTCTCTTTTTCATCTGTAACATCCTTTCTGTATGCTCCTCCAACCCCTTCTGACGAATTACAAAATCAAATAAAGACCATATATTCCTTTTTATTATATGGTTTTGGGGTAACGCAGTCAATCCTAAAGCTATGCCTTTTGGCCTATAAAAAGGGCCGCCGTTCAATAACGGCAGCCCGTAAATTTTATTCATCCTGCCCTCTAACGTCCTGGTCGCGCAGCTGGGCGTCCATGGCGGCGCGGCAGTCCTCCATCAGGGTCTCGATGGCCTGCTTTTGCCCCAGAAACGGCTTGGGATAGATGGGCGGCAGGATGGTCAGCTTCAGGCAGGGCTTGCGCTTATACAGCCGGTAAAGCCCCCGGGGCCTGCGCGCGGCGATCACCATGGGCACCACCGGCACCTTATTTTTTACCGCCAGGTAAAACGCGCCCTTTTTAAAAGGCCTAAGGCCCTGATAATAGGGGTAGAGCACCCCCTCCGGATAGACCTGTACAAAGGCCCCCGCCTTTAAGGCCTTGCCCATCTCCTCAAACAGGCGTGCCATGGCCTTGGGCTTTTGGGACAGCGGCACCCCGCCGAACACCCGCACCAGGTGGCGCACCAGCGGGATGCGGAAGTTGCTCTCCAGGGTGACGTAATACATCCGCCGGTTCCACAGCGCCTGGTCGATCATGGAGCAATCCATCATATGCACGTGGTTGGATACGGTGACCGCCCCCCGCGCGCCCAGGCCCTTAAGGTTCTCCCAGCCCTCGATCTTCAGCCCCAAAAACACCCGGTCCACCACGGAGAGGATGACCGTGGCCGCCCCGCGCAGGGCCACGCCCACCGTGCGGCGCAAAAAGCCATCCCGCCGGAAGTCATAATCCGGCGCGACTTCAAAGGAAAACGGCTGCCACATGTGCACCACGTGCTCATCTTCCGCGGTGCGGCCCTCCCGCTTATCCTGTACGGCATTCATGCCTCTGCCCTCCTCTCCCCAATATCGCTACGCCCCGCGCATCGCCTCGCGGAACATCTCCTCGGCCTGACGCACGCAGGTATCCAGGTCGTACTTTTTGCCCAGCGCGCTATAGGCATGCTCCATCTTTTTGCGCTCGTCCTCGTGCTCGATCCAGTAATCGATCTTGCGGGCCAGATCCTGCGGGTCCCCCGCCCGGAACAGGCTGCGCTCGTCCAGGGCAAACTGGGGCGTGGCGCTTTTAGGGCTGTTGGCGATAACCGGCACCAGCCCCCCGGCAAAGGCCTCCATACAGCTCATGGCCTCGATCTCCATATCCGCCGCATGCACGTACAGGTCGCTCACGGCGATCATGTCCAGCAGATCCTTCTTATCAAAAAAGCGGATGGCAGCCGGCACCTCCAGCTTGCGGATCAGCTTTTCCAGCTGCTTTTTGCGCGGCCCCTTGCCCGCCAGCACCAGCGTCAGCCTGTCCGCGTGCCGGGATAGCTTGATGGCGCGGATCAGCACATCCTGCCGCTTTTCGATGGAGAGCCGCCCGATCATCAAGATAATGAACTTATCCGCGTAGGCCGCGGGCTTCTCCTGCTTGCGGTAGGTAAAATCCGGGTCGATACCGTTGGAGATCACGTGCAGTTTGCCCTTGTAACCGTGTTTTTGCAGCTCCCCCGCGATAAACCGGCTGGGGCAGTGGATATGCGCGCAATCCTTATAAATATAGTGGCGGTACCAGGCGTAGATGCCATCGTTTACGAATTTGACGTTGCCCAGGTGCAGGGAGCTGGAAACATTCTCCGGCTGCACGTGAAAGGCCGCGGTATAGGGCTTGCCCAGGCGCTTGCAGATGCGGATGCCATGGTGCGCCATGGCAAAGGGCAGCAAAAAGTGGGTCACATCCGCCCAGGAAATGGCCTCTTCCAGCAACGCGTCGTCCGGCTTTGAAAAGATCATGCCTTGCGCGGTGACCAGGTTATCAAAAATCGGGATGTACTGCTTGCGCATCAGATACGCCCGCTCGCCCTGGCTTTGCATATCCCCCATGGCCGTGCAGGCCACCCGCACCTCGTGCCCATGCGCCATCAGCACCCCGGCAAACCGCCGGGCCGAGATGGTGGCGCCATTGTTGGCGCCGTAGTATTGGTCCATGACCAATAAAATCTTCATTCGTCCCTCTCTCCTATTCGAAGGGGATCAACCCCTCATCGCCCGCCCCCAACGTCTATGAGCAGCCGGGCTGAAATGTCGTTTTGAATACGCGCCGCCCCCGGGCTGTGCCGATGCGGTTGCCGTGAGATTCCCCGCTGCACTTCGGCATGACGGCATGAAGAGCCTGGCTGCCCGGAATGGCAGGAATAAAATTATTCAACAAAAAAACATACCCTTGTTTATTATTGTAGCAAAAAAAGCGGGATTTTGGTACTTTTCTTCCCAAAACCCCGCTTACTCTGCCTGAATTGTCGGCTTTACGCCGCACGGTAAAGGCCCATGCGCCTTACAGGGCTATTCGCCGATGGCATCGGTCTTATAGATAAACTTGACGCTGCCCTGCATGCCCTCGGCAAGGCCGGCAAAGCTCTGGTAGGCCTTGGCCGCGTCGGACAGGGCGGTAAACCGGTCGATCAGCCCCTGCACGTCGCCGTCAAAGACCTCGACCAGCTTTTGGATGCCCGCCTCGTCAAACTGGGCCATGCCCTCTTTAAGGGTAAGGGCGCCCCCTTCCAGCTGGTCTACGCCGCCCAGCAGCTGCCCGCTGCCGCTCTTGAGCGCGCCTGCGCCCTTGGACAGCGCTTTAGCGCCCGCAAGCAGCTCGCCCGCGCCGCCGGACAGGGCTTCCGCGCCGCTAGCCAGCTCTGCGCTGCCCGCATAGGCTGTCTGTACGCCGGCGGTGTATTCGGTCAGCCCGTCGTAAAACTCCTTATAGGCGTCCAACTGCGCTTTCAGGGCCGATACGCTGCCCGCGCCGGACTTGGCCTGCGCCACGGCAGAGGCGATCTGCTCTTTTACCGTATCGCTTTGCATATTCTGCTGGATCAGCGCATCCACCTGCTGCTGCACGGCCGCCTCGATCTTGCCCTGCACGGCGGAGGAGGCCATCTGGCCGCTGACATTCTGCTCCACCGCCGCGACCACGGCGCTATCTATCCCGCCCGCCTGCACCGCCGCGCGGTACTGCTCCGGCGTCAGGTCCAGCCCCGCGCCCTTGAGCACCGCGGCCAGCACCTGCTCGCGCGCCGCGGATTCCACCCCGGCGCGGATGGTCACCAAATTTTCCTTCACCTGGGCCGTCACCGCTTCTTGCGCCTTTTGGGTGGCCAGGGCGCGCACCTTGGCCTCGTCCAGATTGTCCAACACCGAGGAGAGCACCTGGCTGTAGTTTTCCCGCGTCATCGCAGGCACGGTGAGGCCCGCGGCTTTGAGCTGGCTTTGCGCGGCGGCCAGCAGCGAATCAAACACCTTTCCCGCGCCGCCGTTTAGCTGATCGTTATTGGCACACAGCGTCTCCAGGCCCTCTTTTAAGCCCGCAGCGCCGGTAGCCAGGGCATCGGCGCCCTGTTTTAAATCTCCCGCGCCGCCCCTAAGCTGAAGCGCCCCGGCCGAGAGCTGGTCGATACCCGTTACCAGCGCGCCGGACTTGCTCATCAGCGTGGCCAAGCCATCGTACAGGGCCGAGGAACCGTCCACCAGCTGCCCGGAGGCCTCCTGCAGCTCCTGCAGCGCGCCGGTCAGCTCCGCGGCGTCCGTCACATCTCCCAGTTCCAGCTCGTTAAACATCTCCCCGGTGACCAGGGTCATGACGGTATCCAGCGTAAAATCCTCGGCATCGCAGCTAATCTCCACCCGCTCGGGGATGTCCAGGTCCACATCCTCATCGGAAAGGCCCAGGCTATCCTTGAGCCCCGGCAGGGCAAAGCCCATGACGACGGACCGGTCCCCAT
This sequence comes from Luoshenia tenuis, assembly GCF_014384745.1. Classification (NCBI taxonomy): domain Bacteria; kingdom Bacillati; phylum Bacillota; class Clostridia; order Christensenellales; family Christensenellaceae; genus Luoshenia; species Luoshenia tenuis. The sequence continues at coordinate 63,705 of NZ_JACRSO010000005.1, read as the reverse complement.
CGTTTATCAGCTTGCCGCCCGTCACCGCCACGTTGCTAAAGTGCTCGCCATCCAGGATGACCCCGGTCACCGCCACGAAGGGAACGTATATTTCCTGCTGCTCCCCGCCGATCTCCACGGTGCGCTTTTCGTGATTGACGTAATCGATATGGAGGGTCACCCGGCCGCTCTTACCCGCCAGCGCCTCCGGGGCGATGGGCTGCCCATCCAGGGTATAGCTCAAGCGCACCTCTACCGGCGGGGCCTTATCGGTGGTGCCCTGGTAGTACACATCCTCCCCGGCCGCCTCCCAGGCGATGCCCTCCCCGTCTTTTTGGTAGCCGCCCTCGCCCTTGACGTTCTGGGGATCTTCAAGCTCGGTATAATCCTTTAAGGTATCCAGGCCATCGGGGTTTTTCAGCCAGTCGCTGACGATCACCTTATGGACTTCCCCGTCCGCCCCGGTGAGCACGTACACCGTCTCATCCTTGCCGGAAACAAAGCCGCTGAGCAGGCTCTTCACCTGCGTTTCCTGTGCAGGGGCCGCCGCGGCGGCCTCCCCTTGCGCCCGGGCCTGCAACGGCCCGTAGCTTACGGCGCATACCCCCATGCAAAGGGCCAGTGTGCCCGCCAGCGCGGCGGCGGCCCATTTGTTTTTATTCTTCAGATCTTTCATGGTCTCTCCTCCATTCAAGCGTTTTTATTTCGGAAGCCCAGGCTGGTGCGCACGATCACCTTGTCAAACAAAATCAGCATCGCCGGCAGGATGAACAGCACGCACAGCATGGAAACGATGGCCCCGCGCGCCATCAGGCTGCACATGGAGCTGATGATATCCACATTGGAGTACAGCGCCACGCCGAAGGTTGCGGCAAAAAAGCCCAGCGCGCTGACCAGGATGGATGGGATGGAAGCCGACAGGGCGATATCCACCGCCTCGCGCCCCGTTTTGCCCATCCCACGCTCGCGCTTATAGCGGGTGGTCATCAAAATCGCATAATCCACCGTGGCCCCCAGCTGGATGGTGCTGATGCAGATCGGCGCCACAAAGGGCAGCGAGACCCCGGTATAGTAGGGGATCCCCAGGTTGATGAAGATGGCCAGCTCGATCACCGCCACCAAAATCACCGGCAGGGTGATGGACTTTAGGACCAGGGCGATGATCACGAAGATCGCGATGATGGAGATGGCGTTGACCACCTGAAAATCGTGGTCGGTCACCTCGATCATATCCTTAGTGCAGGGCGCCTCGCCGATGAGCATGCCGCTGGGATCGTACTTTTTGAGCACGGCGCCGATCTGGTCGATCTGGCTGTTGACCGCATCCGAGGCCACCTTGTACTGAGAGGAGACCAGAATCAGCTGGTAGCGGTCCCCTTTGAGCACCGCTTTAAGCGTATCGGGTACCACCTCCTCGGGCACGGTGGAACCCAGCACCGAATCAAAGCCCAGGGCGAATTTCACGCCATCCACCTGCCCGATCTCCTCTAGCATCTCCCGGGCCTGCTTTGGGGGCAGTTCCGCGTCCGCCAGGATCATGTGGGTGGAGGCCATGTCAAACTCCTCCCGTAGCTTGGTGTTGGCGATGACGTACGCCATATCCTTGGGCAGGGCCTCGCCCAGGTCGTAATAGGTGGCGGTATTCATGTACCCATAAAAGGCGGGCACCAGCAGCGCCACAAAGACGATGAGGAACACCCAGCTGCGGCGGGTGACCAGGCGGGCCGCTTTATCCATTTTGGGCAAAAGCGGCCGGTGCTGGGCCTTTTGCAGGGCCTTGTCAAAGAGCAGGATCATGGCCGGCAGCGTGGTCACGCAGCCGATCACGCCCAGGATCACGCCCTTGGCCATGACCACACCTAAGTCAAAGCCCAGGGTAAAGCTCATAAAGCAAAGGGCGATAAAGCCGGCCACCGTGGTGATGGAGCTGCCCACCACCGAGGTGATGGTGGCCGCGACCGCGTGGGCCATGGCCCGCTTTTTATCCCCCGGGAACCGGGCCTGCTGCTCGCCATAGCTGTGCCACAGGAAGATGGAGTAATCCATGGTCACCGCCAGCTGCAGCACCGCCGAGAGAGCCTTGGTGATGTAGGAGATCTCCCCCATAAAGTAGTTGGTGCCCAGGTTTAAAAGGATGGCCATGCCGATGGACCCCAGAAAGATAAAGGGGATGAGGTAGTTATCCATAAACAGCATCATGGCCGCGCAGGCCAGCAGCACCGCCAGCCCCACGTAGATGGGTTCCTCCCGCTCGCAAAGGTCCTTTAGATCGGTGACCATGGCGCTCATCCCGGAGACGAAGCACTGCTTGCCCGCCAGGGCGCGGATAGAGGCAATGGCCTGCATGGTCTCATCCGCGGAGGTGGAGGTATCGAAAAACACCGCCATCAGGGTGGTATCCCCGTTATTAAAGGCATCGTACACCTTCTGGGGCAGCAGCTCCATGGGGATGGAGATGTCCGATAGCGAATCGTACCACAGCACGGTCTCCACGTGGGGCACGCCCTCCATCTGCGCCTTGAGGGCGGAAACATCCCGGGGCTGCATGCCCTCCACCATCACAAGGGAAAAGGCCCCCTTGCCAAAGTCCTCCAGCAGGATGTTCTGCCCTTTAACGGTATCCATATCCTCCGGCAGGTAATCCAGCATATCGTAGTTGATGCGGGTGTTCAGCATCCCCAATACCGACGGGATCAGCAGGATCACCGCCAGGATCAGGATCGGTATCCGCAGCTTTACAACCGCCTTGCCAAACTTGATCATTCTTCATGGCCTCTCTTTCCGTCCAGGTTTTGCCGCCAGGCCGCGGCCAGGTCCTCCTGCTCCCAGGGCGCGCCCTGCGCCCCCGGCCCAAAGCGCCCGCAGGCCGCAAGCTTCGCGTACAGGGGGCGGCGCAGGCCAAAGCGGCGGATGATGGCCGCGGGCCGCAGATCCAGCGTATCGCTGACCAACCGCCCCAGCCACGCCTGCCCGCCCTCGCCAAAGGTCTCCACCTCCAGGGCTACCGGGTCTGCCAGGCCCAGGGCGTAGCACAGCTTGACCCGGCAGCGCCGCGCCAGCCCCGCCGCCACCAGGTTTTTGGCGATGTAGCGGGCCATGTACGCCCCGCAGGTGCGGGTGGCGTCCCGCCCGGCAAGGGAGGGCTGCCCCAGCGCATCGCCATAGCCGCTTTCCAGATGGCCGGAACTGCCGGCAAAGGCCGCCGGCCCGCCCTGGGTAAAGCGGCCGGAGGGATTGATAAAGATCTGCGCCCCCGCGCTTTCCAGCCCCTCGGGCAGGCAGGGGGCGACCACCTTTTGCTCCAGCAGCGCGCGCACAAGGTCAGTGGAGAGCGAGGGCAGGTGCTGGGCGCATAGCACCAGCGCGTCGATCCGCCCCGCGCGCAGCGCCACAAAGGCCCCTCCATCGGGCAGCAAGCCGGGCAGGTCGCCTTCGGCGCGCAGCGCATCCAGCCGCCCGCAAAGCGCCTGGGCCAGCGCGGCCGCCAACGGAAAGCGCGCCGCCCCCTCCCGGCAGGCATAGCCCGTGTACAGCCCCTGGCACAGCGCGTCCCCGTCTCCCGCGTCCGCCCGCCGCAGCCCGGCCTCCGCCTCCGGTGCGAAGGGCCGCAGGGCTAGCTCTACCTGGCAGCGCTGCGCCAGATCGGGATAGCCGGCCTGCAACAAGGTCTGCCGCACCAGGGCGGCGTAGTCGATCTGCGCGTCGGCGCTCAGCTCGCCTCCGATCCATGCCCGCGCGCCGGCCAGCGCCACATCCACCCGCATCCGCGCGCCCGGGTCCTGGGAAAGGGCCGCATCCAGTATCCGGTCGGCTATCTGGCCGCACAGGCTGTCGCTCTGGCCCCTGCAATAGGCCCGGGCCGTTTGCAACGTCGCCATCCTGTCACCCCCTAAATTCAAACTCCAAAGCCTATTATAGGCAGGGGGCCGCGGGATTGCCGCAGACAATCAAAAAGCCGTGTGCGAATTTCGCACACGGCACAAACATTGTCTGAATTTTGGGCATTTCCCGCCCTATGTCTGGTTTTTAGGCATCTTCTGGCGCGTCTGAATTCCTGCGGCCGTTCTTTTCCAGCATGGCGCGCAGCGCCCCTTCCGACAGCCGGGCCAGGTTGAGGATCATCGGCTCGGCCTCGGTGGTCATATCCCGCCGGATCCACTCGATGACCATGCCGCTTAGGGCGTGCTTGTAAAACTCGGCCAGCAGCTCGATATCCTCCTGGCATACATTCAGGCCCCTGGCCTCCTGCTGCACGTATTCCAGGGCGACCTTGGCGATCACATCGTCCAGGTAGGTGCGCAGCCGCTCCCGCCCCATGCTATTGTAGATATGGTAGATGGCCTTTTTGTTCTCCCTGGCAAAGGTGATGGCGTGCAGCACGCCCTCCTGCCAGGAGGTAAAGGGCTCCCCCTGCTCCAGCACGGCGCGGGTCTCTTCCTGAAAGACCTCGTCCAGCAGCGCGTAAATATCCTGAAAGTAATAATAAAAGGTATTGCGGTTGACCCCGCAATCCTCCACCACATCTTTAACCGTGATCTTATGCAGCGGCTTTTGCCCCAGTAATTTAACAAAGGACGCCACGATGGCCTGCTTGGTAAACTGTGCCAATTTGCTCCTCCTCACGCTGCGGGATCTATTTACATATTATAATACAAAGACCGGTTTTATACAAACGCCGCCCCGGCGCAAAGAAAAAAAGGCCCAGCCGTATGGCTGGGCCTTTGCATACTTGTAGGCTTATTTATGCCGGCGGATAAAGGACGGAAGGCCGTTATCGTCGGTTTGCGGGGCCTGGCGGGGCGCCTGCTGGGGAGCCGGGTTGGACGGCTGCGCCTGCTGGGCCGGCGCGGCCGGGCGCACGGACTGGGGCGGATTCATAAAGTTGGGCATATTCAGCCCATCGCTGGCCTGGCGGGCCGAACCCGCGGTCGCCCGGGGTTGGGAGAAAATGGGCTCCGCCGCGCGATCCTGCTTGGCATCGGCATAGCCGGTGGCGATGACCGTGATGCGGATCTCGTCGCCCAGGGTATCGTCAAAGCCGGCGCCGAAGATGATATTGGCCTCAGGATGCACAGCCGAGGTGATCAGGCTGGCCGCATCGTTGACCTCCATCAGCGTCAGGGTGTCGGCGTTGCCGGTAATGTTGATCAGCACCGCGGTAGCGCCCTCGATGGTGGTCTCCAGCAGCGGAGACTCGATGGCCCCGCGGGCCGCGGCGATGGCGCGATCCTCACCCGCAGCGGTGCCAATGCCCATGTGGGCGATGCCCTGCTCGAACATGGTGGCGCGCACGTCCGCAAAGTCCAGGTTGATCAGCGCCGGCATCGTGATCAGATCCGAGATGCCCTGCACGCCCTGGCGCAGCACGTCGTCCGCCACGCGGAAGGCCTCTACGATGGAGGTGGCCTTGCTGACGACCTGGAGCAGCTTATCGTTGGGGATGATGACCAGGGTATCCACCTTGCTCTTTAGCTCCTGAATGCCGCGGTCGGCATTGAGCATGCGCTGGCGGCCCTCAAACATAAAGGGCTTGGTGACCACGCCGATGGTCAAAATACCCATCTCTTTGGCGATCTCGGCCACCACGGGGGCCGCGCCGGTGCCGGTGCCGCCGCCCATACCGGCGGTGATGAACACCAGGTCCGCGCCCTGGAGATGTTTCATGATCTCTTCACGGCTCTCGTCGGCCGCCTTCATGCCCGCATCGGGGTTGGCGCCCGCGCCCAGGCCCTTGGTCAGCTTTTCGCCGATCTGCACGGTATCGTCGGCCTTGCTCATGGTCAGCGCCTGATGATCGGTATTGATCGCGATAAAGTCAACATTGCGCAGCTGGCTCTCGATCATACGGTTCACGGCGTTGTTGCCCGCGCCGCCAACGCCGATTACCTTGATTTTGGCAAAAGACGCGTTTACAGCATTGTCCAATTCCATCATAGGATGTTTACCTCCTTAGCATTTAAAACCGCTTTCGAATGAGTTTATGGAAAAGCGAAGATCGCTCCTCCTTTTCCGGGTCTTCCGTTTGTTGCAGCGCCAGGTGCAGCCCGCCTACCGCCGCGGTATCCATGGGGGTATTGAGCACCGCGCCCACCGGAATGGGCATGGACACCTTGCGCCCGGTGACATCAGCGCACCAGGCCTTGGCCCCCCGCAGCGGCGCGATAGCCCCGCCGGTCACCACCAGGGGCTTGTCCGCCCCGACGGTGTAACCGCTAAGCGCCACGGCCCGCATCGCCTCCTGGACGATCTCCATCGCCCGCGCTTCAATTATAGCACACACAGCGCCATAGTCAAAGCGGCTGACGCGCCCCCCCGCCACCTGGACAAGGATCGCGCTGTCCGGCGCCTCCGGGTCCAGCCCAAAGGCGAACCTGCGCTTAATCCGCTCGGCCTGGGCCAGGGAGATGTTCAGCTGCAGCGCCAGATCGGTCGCCATGTGCCACCCGCCCACCGGGATGGTGGAAGAGAAGATCACACTGTCGGCATAGACCAGCGAAACGCAGCTTTCGTGATAGCCTGCATCCAGCAGGATGCACAGCCCGTCGCGCACCTGCGCGGGGATCAGCTTTAACGCCTGCCCCAGGGCGCTGGGCACAAAGCCCGCCGTTTCAAGACCCAGGGCGTCCATCACCGCGCCTACGCGCTGGACGAAGAACCGATCCGCCAGGGTAAGCGCCGCGCGCACCCGCAGATGGCCCGACACGGCTCCCGCCGGGTCCAGCAGCTTTTCGCCGCTGTCCAATGTATAATACATGGGGGTGCGGTGGGCCACCGCGTACCGGTCCGGCTGGTAAAGAGAGGCCGCCTGATCCAGCACCGTCCGCATATCCCGGGGGGTTACCCGCTCCCCGGTGACGGACGCGCTGGCGTTTAAACAGGTTACCCGGGAGTAAGGCCCGGGCAGCACCAGATAGGCCCTGTCAAACGATACGCCGGCGCGCGCTTGCGTGCGCTCCACGGCCTGGGCCGCGGCTACCTGCCAGCTTTGCGGGCTGGCGCTGTCCCTCCCGATGGCGAAATCCCGGTAATAAACAGCGTTTGCCCCCCTGATCTGCACCGCACGGCCGGGGGCGCCGGTACCGTAGGCACAAATCACTTTGGAACTGCCAAAGTCTAAAACCGCAGCGCCGTGATCCACGCCCGCTTCCCCCTCTTTGCGCATGGCCGGGCCTGCCTTTAGCTTCCCTAGCCTATATCAACCATTATCATATCAGAAATTCGCCCAGAAATAAACCGCAAAATGTGCTTTTTACAGTTTAAATACAAATTATTTTTATGGAAAAACCTGCCTGCATCCTCTGGTTAAATGGCTGCCAAACGCGCGGCGCACGCCTGGCCGGGAAAACATATGCGCGCGTCAGCCGCCGTATTCCCCGCCCCTGGCCCGGATGGATGGGAGCCTCGCCCGGGCTTGTGCACAAAAGCGTGGGCCATGCGGCCCGGCCCGCACGTTATCCTTTGCCCGTCGTTGCCCTTGGGGGCGGCAGAGAGCCAAAGTAAGTTTTTTTCCTTTCTTGGCCTTGTGCGTTCTTAACGGATGCACTTTAATGTAAGGCCCGGCCGTGCCTGCACCGCGCAGCCGCAGGTCGAGCGGCGCTTTCCCGTCCATGCACGAGATTCCTCGCTGACGCTTCGGAATGACAGCGCGGCATATCCTCACCCCCACCGATAAACCGCTTTAAGGCGTGCAAAAACGCCCCGCTTTTTTAGCGGGGCGCAGCAGCGGCTATTTGGGCGCGCTTACAAACTCAGCTCACCGGCTCTTCGCGGAAGCTAGCGCCGGTCTCGGCGGCGGTCACATCCAGCGTGCCCACCTTGCCCTCGGCCTGAAGCTGAGGGATCAGGGTGCGCACCCAGGTCACCTTCTTTTCCACATCCTTGGCCTGGCCAAAGCGCACGGCGATGCCGGCGGTGGTCTTGAGGGTGATGTCGTCCGGGTTGCTCAGGTCCATCTCGCTGATCAGCTCCTGGGCGTTTTGGGTATAAAACTCAGAGAGCACCATGCCGCAGGCCTCCATCTGGTAGGGGTTGCTCAGCTCCGCCTTTTTGCCGGTGGTAAAGGAGACCACCTCCACGCCCTTGACCAGCAGTTCCGGCACGTCCTCCCCCTTGCTTTTCAGCTCCAGAAGGGTGCCCTCCTCGTCGATGAGGATATAGCTGGACAGGTACTCCAGCACTGCGCGGGCCTTGCGCTCGTGCAGGACGATGCTGATCTTATCGGGCAGCTTGTAGCCGATATGATCCACCACCAGATAGGGGTTCTCCTCAATATTGGCCTTGACCGCATCCAGGTTGACTTTAAAGATGTTCTCCCCCAGGGCTACGCCCGCCATGCCCACGATGTCCTCGGTGGCCACGGTCTCGTTGCCGTAGACCTGCACGTCCCGCACGATCAGCACCTCGAGGTTCAAAATGGCGGCCAGCGTCAGCGCCAGCAGCAGGCCCAGCAGCCAGGTCACCAGGGTGCTGGGTTTTTTCATCTTCTTTTTTTCTTTGGATGCCTTGGCCATGGCTCTAATTTCTCCTTCGTACCTTCGGGTTTGTTTATCCTTCGATGCGCACCGCGTCTGCGCCCAGGGCGCTTAAGTCCTGCTCGATGTGCTCATATCCCCGGTCGATCAGGTCCACCCGGCCGATGCGGGTCTCCCCCTCGGCCGCCAGGGCCGCCACCACCAGCGCGGCGCCTCCCCGCAGGTCCGGCGCGGTAACGCCAGCGCCGGTCAGCCTGCCCGGCCCGTGGACGATGGCCGTCCGGTCGCTCACCCGGATGCGTGCGCCCATGCGCGCAAGCTGGGGCACCACCCGGAAGCGGTTCTCAAAGATATTCTCGGTGATCACGCTGGCCCCCTGCCCCCGGGTGCACAGCGCCAGAAACAGCGCCTGCATATCGGTGGGGAAGCCCGGGTAGGGCTGGGTCTCGATGGATTCGATGGCGCCTAGCTTTGCCGGGGCGCGCAAGCGCCAGAGCGCCCCGTCTTTTTCCAATGTGCAGCCGGCCTCACGCAGCTTGGCTTCCACCGCCGCGAGCTGCTCCACCGGCGCGCCGCGAAGGGCGATCTCCCCGCCGGTGATGGCCGCGGCCACCAAAAATGTACCGGCCACGATGCGGTCCGCCGCGATGGGGAAGCTGCACCCGGAAAGCCGCTCCACGCCGTTTATGGTAATGGTCTCAGTGCCCGCGCCCGAGATATCCGCCCCCATGGCCCGCAAGAAGTCCTGCAGCTGGACGATCTCCGGCTCCCGGGCGGCGTTGGTCAGCCGCGTGGTGCCGGGAGTGAGCGCGGCGGCCATCATCAAATTCTCGGTAGCGCCCACGCTGGGATAGTCTAAATGGATCATGCCGCCTTTCAGGGCGGCTCCGTCGCTGAATATGTAACCCGCCTGCTCGGTAATGCGCGCGCCCAGGGTGCGCAAGCCCTTTAAATGCAGGTCGATGGGCCTAAGGCCTATGTCGCAGCCGCCCGGATAGGTGGCTACCGCGCTGCCAAACCGGCCCAGCAGAGGGCCCAGCATAAAGATGGACGAGCGCATCACCTTGGCCAGTTCCTCGGGCATTTGGCTGACGCGGGCGTTTTGCGCATCAATGGTCAGGGCGTCCCCCTCCCAACGGGTCTGGCAGCCCAAATGCCGCAGCAGTGCGAGCATGTTCTCCACATCGCTCAAATGCGGGCAGCCCAAAAGGGTCACCGGGCCCTGGCTGCACAGGATGGAGGCCGCCAGGATAGGCAGCGCTCCGTTTTTAGAACCGGGCACGGTATATTCTCCGTGCAGGGGCCTGCCGCCCCGTATCCGGATCATTGCCATGATTCCACCCCCCACGAACAATCTATCCACATCCTATGTCGGGGGTGGAAATTGTGTTACAACGCAACCCGCGCCGGCGCCCTAAGGCGTGGAGCGGGTAGACCTTGAGATATTGAGCAGGATGCCGATGGCGGCCATAAAGATCATAAGGCTGGTGCCGCCCGCGCTGATAAAGGGCAGCGGCACGCCCGTGGGCGGCATGGAGCCGGTGACCACGGCCACGTTGATGATGACCTGGATGGCGATGACCGCCGTGATGCCCGCCGCCAGCAGCGAGCCAAAAAGGTCTTTACAGGTCAGCGCCACGCGGATGCCCCGCCAGATCAGGAAGATAAAGATCCCCAGCAGCAGGATCGACCCCACCAGGCCAAACTCCTCCCCCACGATGGAGAAGATAAAGTCGCTCTCCCGGTAGGGCAGGTAGAGATACTTTTGGCGGCTGTTGCCAAAGCCCATGCCGAAAAGCCCGCCCGAGCCCAGCGCGTAAAGGGATTGCACCAGCTGATACCCGGTATCCGAGGCGTCCGCCCAGGGGTCTAAAAACGCGGTATAGCGCTTAAAGCGGTAGCCGTCCTTATCCAACAGTACCGCGGCCACCATGGCCCCCACCGCGCCGGTGAGGATCACCGCCAGGTGCCCCAGGTTGGCCCCGGCCACAAAGAGCATGGCCAGCATCAAAAAGCCGATGGAAGCCGCCGTGGACAGGTTGGGCTGTAAAAAGACCATCCCGGCGATCACCCCGCCCACCAGCAGGATGGGCAGCACCCCGTTTTTAAAGCTGCGGATGCGCTTGCGGTCCTTAGCCACAAAGCCGGCGATGTACAGCACCAGGGCGAACTTGGCAAGCTCCGCCGGCTGGATGGAGATGCCCGCGATATTCAGCCACCGGGTCGCGCCGTTGGCCTCGGTCCCCAGGCCCGGCACCCACACGCAGGCCAGAAGGCCGATGGCCCCCAGGATGCCCACGGTCTTGAACTTCTCCAGCTTTTTATAGGGGATGCGCATGGTCAAAAGCATCAGCCCTAAGCCCACCGCCGCGCCGAACATCTGCTTTTTGAAAAAGAACATGCCGTCGTAATTGTACAGCTTGGACTGGCTGGCGGCGTAATAGCTGGCATCGTACACCAGCACGATGCCGATGCACACCAAAAGCAGCGTGACAAAGAGGATGGAATAATCGTATGATTTTTTGCGCCCTGCCCGGTCTGCGGCCCGTTTGCCGCCTCCCTGGCGGGGCTGGGCCTGCGGCGCGCTTGCCGCGCGACTGCGGGCGGGTACCCTAGGATTGGGATTGGCCATCTAGCGCCTCCTTAAGATGCCGCACTTCATCTTTAAACACGCGGCCGCGTTCTTCATAATCGCTGAACATATCAAAACTGGCGCAGGCGGGGCTTAGCAGCACGCTGCCCCCGGGCTGGGCCACGCGGAAGGCGGTTTTGACCGCGCCAGCCATATCGCCCGCGCGCATCACCCGGTCAAACCCGCACTTTTTGGCGGCGGCCAAGATCTGGTCCGCCGTCTGGCCGATCAGCACCAGCGTCTGAATTTGCGGGGTAAAGGCCTTGACCATGGGCAAAAAGTCCGCGTGCTTGTCGTACCCGCCGCAGATCAGCACCGTAGGCCGGTCCATAGCCTGGATGGCCTTGATGGTGGAATCCGGGTTGGTACCCTTGGAATCGTTGATAAAGCGCACGCCCCGCACCTCGGTGACAAACTCGATGCGGTGCTCCACCCCCTGGAAATCCCGCAGGGTCTTTTTCACGGCCTTGGCCGGCGCGCCCAGCGCCATGCAAAGGGATACGGCGGCCAGCGCGTTTTCCAGGTTATGCGCCCCGGGGATAAAGATATCCTTTACCGCGCAGATCTTTTCGGTCCCCTCCCCGCCGGCAAAGTACACCGTCCCGTCCTGCGCATAGGCGCCAAAAGCCACCGGCCCTTTGCGAGAGAAGGAACCTACCTTACAGCGGGCGCCCTTGTCTACGCCGCGCAGCGCCGGCGCGTCGGCGTTGAGGAACAGGGCGTCCTCGCCCTCCATATTTTCAAAGATACGCGATTTGACGCGCAAGTATTCTTCCATAGTGCCGTGGCGGTTCAAATGATCCTCGGTCAGGTTCAAAAGGGCGGCTGCCGACGGCCGGAAGGCGGATACGGATTCCAGCTGGAAGGAGCTGATTTCGGCCACCACCACATCCCCGGGGGCGATTTCCGGCACCCGGGAGATAAAGGGCGTGCCGATATTGCCCACCACGTGCACCCGCTGCCCGGCGGCTTTAAAGATCTCCCCGCAAAGGGCGGTGGTGGTAGTCTTGCCGTTGGTGCCGGTGATGGCGGCCAGGCGCACCCCTTCAGGACAGAGCCTAAAGGCCAGCTCGATCTCGCCGATCACCTCGATCCCCATCTGGCGGGCTTTCGCGATAAAGGGGCTTTGGATGGGCACGCCGGGGCTGATAACCATCAGCTGCTGGCCCGCCAAGCAATCCATAGCCGGGCAGCCCAGGGCCCTGGCAATGGGCAGGCTCCGAATCTCCTCCATCACGCCGGGCAGCTCGTCCTCCCCCTTGGAATCGTTCAACGTCACCTGGGCCCCCAGCGCGCACAGCTGTTTGGCTGCCGCCACGCCGCTGCGCGCCGCGCCCACGATCAAAACCTTTTTTCCCGCGATCTCTTGCTTAAACGAACCCATAGGAAGACCTCCATTTCCCATTCGCCTCCCGCCCGGGGGCAAAAGGCGCCCTATCCTTAGTAAAATGTGTAAATTTGCCGGGCCCTGTCGAAACCCGTCTATAGCACAAGCGCCGCCTGAAGGCGGCAGCTAGCGTAAAGGCACTATTGCAGCAACATGATGGCCGCCAGGCAACATACCCCGGTAATGGACATGTATAAAACGCCGATCTGCGTTTCGCTCATGCCGCCCAGTTCCAGGTGGTGGTGGAATGGCGCCATGCGGAACACCCGCTTTTTGCGCAGCTTGTAGCTGCCCACCTGTATGATATCGGACACAGACGAGATCACATAGCAGATCCCCATCAGCGGCAGCAGCAGCATGGTGCGGGTGGCGATCGCCATGGCCACCACGGCCCCGCCCAGGACAAAAGAGCCGGTATCCCCCATAAACACCTTGGCCGGGTGGGCGTTAAAGCGCAAAAACCCAAGGCAGGCCCCCGCCACGCCCCCGGTAAAGACCATGAGGTTGCGGATATTCATGGCCAGCGCCGGTTCAATGTCCGGCAGGTTCAGCATGGCCATGCAGATGATGCCAAAGGCCGCCGCCACGATCATGGTCACGCCGCTGACCAGCCCGTCCACCCCGTCGCAAAGGTTAACGCTGTTGACCGTGCCGATGATCACAAACATGGTGATGGGGATGTACCACAGCCCCAGATCCCACTCGATATTGGCGATGGGCACGAAAATCGAGGAGCCGATCAGCGGATGCTGGTAGGCGTACCAGGCAAAGATCAGCGCCAGCCCGAACTGGGCGATGATCTTTTGATAAGCCTTGAGCCCCAGGGAGCGGTGCTTGCGGGCCTTGATATAGTCGTCTAAGAAACCCACCAGGCCAAAGCCCAGGGTGACAAGGACGCTAAAGGAGAGAAAGTCGATATCCCCGCGCATCAATATGGCGCAGGGCACCAGCAGCCCCACCAGGATGATCAGCCCGCCCATGGAAGGGGTGCCGCTCTTTTTCAGGTGGCTTTGGGGGCCGTCCTCCCGCTCGGTCTGGCGCACTTTGAGCTTTAGCAGCGCCGGGATGACGATAGGGCCCACGATGAGCGCCACCACAAATGCGATGACCACCGCAAAGCTCAGCGCCTGAATCTGCTCGGGGATGGTGATTGGGAACATGGATTGATCTCTCCTTAAACCGTTCTTCTCTTGTGGCTGCAGCCCGCCTTATCCTTTGGGAAAACGCGCCTCCAGCGCCGCGCGCGCGGCCTGCCTATCGTCAAAGTGGTGCTTTTGTGTGCCCACGATCTGGTAATCCTCATGCCCTTTGCCGGCGATGATCACGATATCCCCGCTCCCCGCCAGGGCGATGGCCCGCTCGATGGCCGCCATGCGGTTTTCGATCATCTCATAGGGTTTGCCCGCCTGCTCCAGCCCCGGGCGGATCATCTCCAAAATGGCGTAGGGGTCCTCGGTGCGGGGGTTATCGCTGGTGGCGATGCAAAGGTCGCTAAGCTCTCCGGCCACCCGCCCCATGATGGGGCGCTTTTTACTGTCCCGATCCCCGCCGCAGCCAAACACAGTGATGATGCGGTTGTGCTCCAGGGTGCGGGCGGTGCCCAAAATATTTTGCAGCCCGTCCGGCGTGTGGGCGTAGTCCACGATCACGCTAAAGGGCGCGCGCGGGTGCTCCACCACCTCAAAGCGGCCGGCCACCCCGCTTAAGGCGTCAAGGCCGCGGGCCACCTCCTCAAGGCCGATGCCCGCCGCCCGCGCCAGGCCCGCGGCGGTCAGCGCGTTATGCACCGCAAACAGCCCCGGCATTTTGAGAAAGACCGGCAGGGCCTCATCCCCCTCCCGCAGGGTGAAGCGGGAGCCCCGCACATCCATCGCCACATCCTGGGCGGTAAGGTCCGCCGCTCCTGCGATGGAGAAGGTCAGTTTGGGCACGGATACCCGCTGCGCCAGGGCGCGCACCGCCTCATCATCCAGGTTGAGCACGGCCTTTTCGCACATATCCCCTTCAAACAGCCGGGCCTTGGCCTTGAGGTAATGCGCCATATCCCCGAAGAAATCCAGGTGATCCTGCGTCAGGTTGGTAAAGGCCGCCGCCGCAAAGCGGATGCCCTCCAGCTTGCGCAGGTAAAGCGCGTGGGCCGAGGCCTCCATGGCCACCAGCTCCACCCCCGCGTCCGCCATCTGCCGCAGCAGGCGCTGAAGCTCTATGGGGTCGGGCGTGGTCATATCAGACGGGATGGTTTGCTCGCCAATCATCACCGCGATGGTGCCGATCAGCCCCACCTTAAGCCCCGCGGCCTGGGCGATGGACTTGAGCATGTAGGTCGTGGAGGTCTTGCCGTTGGTACCGGTGACGGCCAGCAGCTTCATCCCCTGGGCGGGGCGGCCGTAAAAGTTGGCCGCCACGGTGCTCATGGCCCTTCGCGCGTCCGGGACGATCACCTGGGGCAGGTCGGTATCCATCTCCCGCTCGCAAAGGATGGCCGCGGCCCCCGCCGCCTGGGCCTGGGGCACGAAGGCGTGCCCATCCACCCGGGTGCCCGGGATGCAGATGTACAGCGCCCCCGGGGCCACCTTGCGCGAATCGATGGTCAGCTCCCCGATCCGGGTCTGGCCGCTGCCGCGCAATAAGGCGCCCTCCACATCCCGGATCAAATCACTAAGCTGCATCTGCATGGCCTCCTTTGCCTGTTTATTCCCGCTCTTTTATGCTACTCTCTGAAATCCACCGCGATCTGGGTGCCGATGGTCACCGTAGTGCCGGGCGAGTGGCTCTGTGCCACCGCCACGCCGTTGCCCCGCGGCAGCAGCTGCAGCCCGTAGGTGGTGAGGATGACATTGGCCTCCTCCGGCGTCTTGCCCGTCACATCCGGCACCTGCACGGCGGTATCGCCCGCCGGGGGCGAGGGTTCGCCCAGTATCACGTTGACGGTGGCGCCCTTGGCCACCTCGGTGCCCTCGGGCAGGTCCTGCTCGGTAACGCTGGCGCCCGTGCCGTCAGCGCTCATCACAAGGCCCACATCCTCCAGCGCCTTGCGGGCATCTTCAGAGGACTTGCCGACCAGGTTGGGCACCGCTACCAGCGCGTCCCCCTGCCCCTCGCCCTCTTTATACTGGGGCTTCACCTTCATATACTTTAAGGTATCCTCGATGATCTGCCGGGCATAGGGCGCGGCCAGGGTGCCGCCAAAGTCGCTGGGCACGCCGGTGGCCTCGTCCACGATGAACAGCACGCAAATCTTGGGGTCGTCCGCCGGGGCAAAGCCCACGAAGGAGGCCACGTGCTTGGTGTTATCGATCTTGCCGTCCACATACTTCTGGGCGGTACCGGTCTTGCCCGCCACGCGGTACCCGGCGGCGTAGGCGTTTTTCGAGCCGTTGGTGACCGCGTCCTCCAGGATCTGGCGCATGGTGTCCGAAGTTTGCGAAGAGATCACCTGGCGCACCACCGTAGGGGTGGTCTCCTCCACCACGTTGCCCTCGTTATCCGTCATGGATTTGACCAGGTAGGGCTTCATCAGGTTGCCGCCGTTGGCTACGGCGGATACGGCGGTGATCAGCTGCATGGGGCTGACCGCGATGGACTGGCCAAAGCCGATGCGGGCCAGATCCACGTTTTTCACGTACTTCTCGGCTCGGACGATGCCGCCGGCCTCGCCGGTAAAATCAAGGCCGGTGGTGGAGCCAAAGCCGAAGTTATAGATCATGTCGTAAAAATTTTCCTTCCCCATGGCCAGAGCCAGCGCCACAAAGGCCGGGTTGCAGGAGTTTTGCACCGCCTGGGCCAGGGTCTGGTCCCCATGAGGATTGTAGGAGCGCCAGCACTTGATCTTTTCCCCATCCACCATGGCGTAACCCGGGCAGTTGAAGTGCGCGTCGGTGCTGGTCACGCCCAGCTCCAGGGCGCTGGCGGTGGTAACGATCTTAAAGGTAGAGCCGGGTTCGTACACATCCACCACGCAGGAGTTGCGGCTCAAGGCTTTTAGGGTATCCAGGTCGTCCCGCGGTGGGTCGTTGAGGTCAAAATCGGGCTTATTGCCCATGGCCAGCACCTCGCCGGTCTGCGGGTCCATCACCACGCACTGGATGGCCTTGGCGTTGTACTTGACCAGCGCGTCCTCCATGGCCTTTTCCACAAAGCTCTGGATGACGTAGTCGATGGTCAGCGTCACGTCGTACCCATCCTGAGGGGCGATATACTGGCTGACGGAGTAGGGCATCTCCCGGCCCTTGGTATCGGTCTCGGCCACGATGCGCCCATCGGTGCCGGCTAAATACTTATTGAGCTTGAGCTCCAGGCCCTCCTGGCCCTGCCCATCCACCGAGCAAAAGCCCAGCACCTGGCTAAGGAAGTTGCCCCGGGGGTAATAGCGCTTGCTGTCCTCGGTAAAGACCACGCCGCTTAGGTTCAGCTGGCGTATGGCGTCCGCCTGCTCGCTCTCCACCTGGCGCTTGAGCCAGACTTCGGAGGCGTCCTTGGTCAGCTTTTGCATCACCTCGTCCCGGTCCATCTCCAATATCTCGCTGAGCTTATCGGCGGTATAGTCCACATCTTTGATTTGGGAGGGGCGCACCACCACCGTATCGGCGCTGGCGCTTTGGGCCAGGATGTTGCCGTTACGATCCTGAATATCCCCCCGCTTGGCGGATACCGCCAGATCCCGCGTCCACTGGTCCGCCGCCTTTTCCTGCAGCCACTGGGCCTGCACCAGCTGGATATAACCCAGCCTGCCAAAGAGCACAAAAAAAAGTAAGGTTACGGCTGATAAAAAAGCGAGTAACCTTTTTTTATTCATCATTCCGGGAGATGCCATGGGGTGTTCCCTCCTTTATGGTTTGATGGCCGCCCCTGCGCCCTAATCAAGCCAGGAGACCACGCGCGAGAAAAACTCCCCGATGGGCGAGGTGCTGCCGGCGGAGGCGCTTTCGCGCTCCTGCTGCTGGGCCTGCGCCTGGGCCTGGGCCTCGGAGGGCGTCATGGGCAGGGAAACATAGCGCACCTGGTCCTCGCTGGGCGCGTTCATCGCCAGGCTCTTAGAGGCCTCGTTCATCACCACGTCCAGATTTTGGACGGAGTTTAGCTGATGCTCCAGCGAAGCGGTCTTTTTCTCCACCTCGCTCAGTTCGTTTTTCAGGGTGTGGATCTGGTTGGCGTTCTGGGCGATGATGGAAAACCGCGTGACCACCACGATCGCCAAAATAAAGCCCAGGATCAGCAGCACGATGGGCTTGGCCTTGGATTGGGGTTTGACCACCCGCCCGGCCTGGGGCATGCGCGCAGGCGGCTCGGCCAGACGCAGCTGCGGCCGTTTTTCGTTTTGATATTCGATTTTACGAGCCGTGCTCCCTTTTTGTGCTGCTACCATGATTATTCTCTCCACGTGTTATTTAGAACCCCGGCCCCCTCTTCCAAATGCAGGGTACGGGGCGGTTCCGCTATAGCTTTTGCACGACCCGCAGCTTTGCGCTGCGGCTGCGCGGGTTCTGTTCCACCTCTGCCGGGCTGGGCAGGATGGGTTTGCGGGTGACGACCTGCGCCACTGGCAACTTTCCGCAGGTGCAGACCGGCGCTTTGGGCGGGCAGATGCAGGGGTTTTGCAGGCGCTTAAAGGTCTGCTTGACGATCCGATCCTCTAAAGAGTGGAAGGTGATCACCGCCAGCCGTCCGCCGGGGGCCAGCAGCGAGACCAGTTCCTCCAGCGCCTTTGCCAGCGGCTCCAGCTCGTCGTTGACGGCGATGCGCAGCGCCTGAAAGGTCCTGCGCGCGGGGTGGGGCCCATCCCGTCTGGCCCCTTTGGGGATGGCCGCTTTGATAATGGAAACCAGCTCCCCTGTGGTCTCCACCGGCTTTTTCTCCCGCGCCTGCAGGATAAAGGCCGCGATGCGGGCCGCCCAGCGCTCCTCGCCATAATCGCGGATGATCCGCGTCAATTCCTCTCCGCTCAGGGTATTGCACAAATCCGCCGCGGTGCGCCCGCAGCTTTGATCCATGCGCATATCCAGCCTGGCGTCCTCCTGGAAGCTGAAGCCCCGCTCCCCCTCGTCAAACTGAAAGGAGGAGACCCCTAGATCCAGCACCGCGCCATCCAGCTGCGCGACCCCCTGAGCCGCCAGCAGGGCTTTGGCATCGTGAAAATTGCCGTGCAAGGGCTTAAGCCGCTCCCCAAAGGCGGCCAGCCGCTCGCCCGCGGCCCGCAGCGCGTCCCGGTCCCGGTCGATGCCGTAGACCACGCCGTCCGGCCCGCTCTGGCGAAGGATCGCCTCGGTATGGCCCCCGCCGCCCAGCGTCCCATCCAGGTAAACGCCGCCCGGCTTGACCTGCAGGGCCTCTACTGCCTCTTGCAGCAATACGGTAACGTGGGTAAACTCGCCCATGTCTAAATCCCCAGCTGGGCCATCTGGGCCAGCACCTCGTCATACTCATCCGCCGCAGCCGTGGAATATTCCTTCCAGCGGTCCCGGTTCCATATCTCCGCCCGGGTCATCGCGCCGATGACCATGACCTCTTTTTCCAGCCCCGCGAACTCGCGCAGGCTGGCCGGCAGCAGGATGCGCCCCTGCTTGTCCAGCTCGCACTCGCATGCGCCGGCGAACAGAAAGCGCAAAAAGATCTGGGCCGTCTTATCGGTGGTGGGAAGCGCGCGCAGCTTGTCCGCAAAGGCGTTCCACTCGCCCATGGGAAAGACGAACAGGCAGTTGTTGATGCCTTTGGTGACCATGAACTTCTCGCCCAGCTCCTCGCGGTAGCGCGCGGGCATGCTCATGCGCCCTTTGGCATCCAGCGTATGGGCGTATTCGCCGTAAAACATGCTTCCCACCCCCTTTCATCCTTTGGGATTGAATTTTACACCCCTAGTGCGGGATGTAATACCACTTTACACCACTTCATACCACTTTTCAAGTATTATATCCCAAAATTTAAGATTTTTTACCTCCACTTTACCCCCAATTCACCCGGTTTTTCTATATTGTAAATTCCGTCAAAATATACTATAAATGGGATAAAAGCCCATATATTGTAGAATGTTGCCCCAAAAGCAGGGGAAGGCGTACAATTTGTTGTGTTTTTGGGGATTTATCCCACATCCCCTACCGTTATAGCAGATGAAACCAGGGGTAGTGCCCCGGAATTTTCCCCCGGGTGGGAGAAAGTGGGGCCTGCCGCCACGGTTTTGTCAGCGCGGCAAGCGTTTTTTCTCCGAGGCGGGGCTTCACCCCACAATTTTGATGTGATACAATATCGGCACAGAGAAAGTGAAGGTGATGGATTTGAAGAAGGAATACCACATCGCCGCCTGCAGCGGGCGGGCGATCGCGGCAGCAGCGGGGCAGCGCATCACGGTCATCGACCTTGAGGGGGGCCAGGTGGTGGACTTTTTTGCGGAGAACCAAAGGGAGCCAGAGGAGTTCCTCTCCCCCGGCGTAACGATAGACTGCAACGAATCCCTGCGGCTGCGGGTGGGCGATCTGCTCTACTCGACACGCTACCGCCCCATGTTCCAGATACTGGCGGATACGGTGGGCGAGCACGACCTGCTGCACCCCTGCTGCCGGAAAGAGATGTACGACTTTTTTTATCACAACGGCTCGGGGCACCCCAACTGCCTGGACAACATCAACCAATGCCTTGGGGAAAGCCGGCCGGTCATTCACCCGGTCAACCTGTTTATGCATACCCGCATCAAGCCCAACGGCGATATTGCCGTCCTCCGTCCGCTCTCCCGGCCGGGGGACCAGATCGTTTTGGAGGCGAAGATGGACGTCCGTCTGGGGGTGGCGGCCTGCAGCGTGGCCGAAAGCGACTGCAACGCCGGGCGGTGCACGCCCATCAAGGTGATCCTCGAGGATTGAGTGGCGATCGGCCGCCACGGGCGGGCGCGGGCCAAGATACTGCCATGAGGCAGGGCTAAGGGGTTCGCATAAGATTCCTCGCCTTCGGCTCGGAATGACACTGGGCATGCTCGAGAAGCGAATGGATAAGTATACTTTCCCACGCAGGTTATCATTTCTCATTCTGTCATTCCGAGCGCCAGCGAGGAATCTCCTTACGCCCTGTTGGCCGTGCCTGCACCGCGCAGCGCAGGTCAAGCGCCGCTTTCCTGCCCATGCACGAGATTCTTCGCTCGGCCTTACGGCCTCTCTCTGAATGACAACGCAGTGAGTACTAAATGATACTTTCCAACGTAAATTATCATTTTCATTTTGTCATTCCAAGCGGGGCGAGGAATCTCCTTACGCCCTCTGCTGGGATGATACCCGCGCCCTGCCCTGCGGGGATACAAAAAGAGCCGGAAGGATTGACCTTCCGGCTCTTTTTAAGAGACGTTTGATTAAAAGCTAGAGCACCTTTTGTAAAAAGCTGCGGGTGCGCTCGTGCTTGGGGGCGGCAAAGATCTCCCGCGGGTCCCCCTGCTCCAGGATCACGCCCTCGTCCATAAACAGCAGGCGGCTGCCCACCTCCCGGGCAAAGCCCATCTCGTGGGTGACCACCACCATGGTCATCCCCTCCTGCGCCAGCTGCTTCATAACCTCCAGCACCTCGCCCACCATTTCCGGGTCCAGGGCGCTGGTGGGCTCGTCAAAGAGCATGATGTCCGGGCTCATGCACAGCGCCCGGGCGATGGCCACGCGCTGTTTCTGGCCGCCGGACAGCTGCACGGGGTAGTTATCCGCCTTGCTGTCCAGCCCCACGCGGCGCAGCAGCGCCATGGCCTTATCCTTAGCGTCGCCCGCCGAAAGCAGCTTGAGCTTGGTAGGGGCCAGGGCCACGTTATCCAGCACCGTGCGGTGGGGGAACAGGTTAAAGTTCTGGAACACCATCCCCATCTTCTGGCGCACTTTGTTGACGTTGCACCCCTTATCGGTAATGCATTCGCCCTCGATGTATATTTTGCCGGCGGTGGGCTGCTCCAGCAGATTCAGGCAGCGCAGGAAAGTGGATTTACCCGAGCCCGAAGGCCCGATCACCACCACTTTTTCCCCGGGAGCGATGTGCTCGGTAATGCCCTTTAGCACCTCCAGCTCTCCAAACGATTTAGTGAGTCCTTCCACGCGAATCACTGCGGCGCAACCTCCTTTCCATGATGGCCAAAAGCCTGGTCAGCGTAAAGATGATGATAAAGTAGATCAGACCCGCCGTGATCAGGGGCAAAAACGCCTCGAACGTGCGGGAGCGGATCACGTCTGCCGCCTTGGTCAGATCCTGCATGCCGATATAACCCATGATGGAGGTCTCCTTGATCAGCACGATAAACTCGCTGGCCAGCGGCGGCAGGATATTTTTGATGGCCTGGGGCAGGATGATGTACATCATGGTCTGCCGGTGGCTAAGGCCCAAAGAGCGGCCGGCCTCCATCTGCCCCTGATCGATGGACAGGATGCCCGCCCGGAAGATCTCGGCCACGTAGGCGCCGGAGTTAAAGCCAAAGGCCAGCGTGGCCACCAGAATGCGCGGGATATTGACCGAGCCGAACACCACAAAGTACATGATCATCAGCTGCAGCACCATAGGCGTGCCGCGCACCACATCGATATAGATGCTGGCAATGGTGTTGAGCGGGCGCCACCGGCCGATGCGGAACTGGCTCAGCCGCATCAGCGCCGCGATCAGCCCCAGCACTACGCCCAGCAGCACTGCGTACAGCGCCACCTGCAGCGTCATCCCCAGGCCGTCCAGCATCAGCGTCCAGCGGTCGTCCTTAATAAAGTTCAGATAGATCGAATCCGATAAATTCGTCCAAAAATCCATCCATTTCACCGTCCCATCGAAGGTTTTCTTCGTCTATGCCAAAAGGAGGATAGCCCGAGAGCTATCCTCCCACTGAACTTAAAGCGAATTATTCCTCAAAGTTTTCCACATACGCGTCGATATACTTTTTGTACAGCTCGTCAAACGTACCGTCCTCTTTGATGCGCTTTAAGGTCTTATTGATGGCTTCCAGGGTGGCCGTATCGCCCTTTTTCACCGCGATGGCGTAGGACTCTACCGTGAAGGGCTCATCCAGGATCTCCAGCCCCTCGTTCTTGGCCACGAAGGCGCGGGCGGGCATCTCGTCGATGACCACGGCGTCGATCTTATCGTTGTTCAGATCCAGCACCGCGTCCATGCCCTTTTTAAAGCGGTAGACCTCGGTGGAGCCGCCCAGCTCGCTGACGGCCTCGTCGCCCGTGGTGCCTTCCTGCACGCCGATCTTCTTATCCTTCAGGTCCTCGTTGGATTTGATATCCGTCTGGCCCTTTTTCACGATGATGACCTGGCCGGCGTCAAAATAGGTATCGGAGAAATCCGCGTTCTCCAGCCGGTCGGGCTTAATGGTCATGCCGGCGGCCACAAAGTTGACCTTGCCGGTGGATACCGCGCCGATCAGGGAACCGAAGTCCATATCCTCCACGGCCAGCTCCTTGCCCATATCCTTGGCGATCTCCTGGGCGATGGCTACATCCAACCCATCAAAATTGCCTACGATGCCGCTCTCGGTCTTGTACTCAAAGGGTTCAAACTCCGCATTGGTGCCCATGATGATCTTGCCGCCATCCTGGCCGCAGCCGGTCATCAGCGCAGCGCCACAGCACAGGCACAGGGCCAGCGCCAGGGCCATAACCTTCTTTTTCACTTTACAAACGCCTCCATCTCTCAATTCGTCTACAATAAAAGACAAGTGTTATTGTAGTATAGAATGTATTTTTTTGCAATATATTTGCTGAAAATTCCTGCCCATAACCATACATTCCGCAAAATCAGGGTCTAACCGGGGGTTATCCCCACAGAATTTATGCATAAAATGTATTTTTATTCCGTTTGTGTCAGGTAGCGTCCCAGCGTCAGGGTCAGGTCCTTTACGTCGATGGGTTTGACCAGGTAGGCGTCCATCCCGCAGGCGGCGGCCTGACGCTTATCCTCCTCAAAGGCATTGGCGCTCATGGCGATGATGGGGATGCGCCCCGCGTCCGCCCTGGTCAGGGCGCGTATGGCGCTGGTGGCCTGCAGGCCGCCCATGACCGGCATGCGGATATCCATGAGGATGGCGGCGTAATAGCCCGCGCCGTGGGCGGCAAAGGCATCCACAGCCTTGGCCCCGTCCGGCGCCTCCTCTACCAGCAGGCCCTGCATCTCCAAAAGGGATTTGGCGATCTCCCGGTTGAGCAGGTTATCCTCCACCAGCAGCACGCGCTTGCCCGCAAAACCCGCCTGCGGCCCCAGCTGGGGCGCGGCCCGCCGGGGGGCGCGCTGGCGCAGGGTGCGGTACAGGGTATCCCGAAACAGCGGTTTAGGGATGAACAGGTCCGCCCCGGCCCGGCGCGCCTCCTGCTCGATATCGCTCCAATCGTAAGCGGAGATGATGATGATGGTGGTCTCCGGCCCCACCAGGGCGCGGATGCGGCGGGTGGTCTCCACCCCGTCCATGCCGGGCATCTTCCAGTCGATCAGGGCCACATCGTACCCCCAATCCTGCGCCAGCGCCTCTTGTACGGCCTGCACGGCCCGCTGGCCCGAATCCACCCACTGCGCCCGCGCGCCTACCTGGGCCATGAGGGCGGCGGCCTGCTCGCCCACCACCGGGTCGTCATCGGCGATGAGGATACTCATCCCCTCTAGCAGGGTGCTCTCCTGCCGGGGCGAGGCCTCGTCCTGCGGGGAAAGGCCCAGGGGCAGGGATACGGTAAAGGCCGTTCCCTTTCCCTTTTGGCTTTGGACGCTGATGCTGCCCTCCATCAGCTGGACGATATTGTAGACGATGGAAAGCCCCAGCCCGCTGCCTACGCTGTTGCGCGCCTCGTCGTCCCGCTCCTGCTCAAAGGGCTGAAACATGCGGTCCTGAAAGGCCTCGCTCATGCCCTGGCCGGTATCGGCCACCACGAACTGAAGCGTGGCATGCCCGCCCCGGCGCGCCTTTTCGCGCACTGTGAGGGTGACCCGGCCCCCGGCTGGGGTAAACTTGACGGCGTTGCCCAGCAGGTTGATCAGCACCTGATTGATGCGCAGCGCGTCCCCCTCATAGCAGCTGGCCACCTGGCCCATGACATATACCTCGTAATGCAGCCCGGCCTCCTGGGCCTGGGGGTAGATGATGTGATCCACCCCGTCGATCAGCTCCTCAAAGTCAAAGCGCGCAATATCGATATACATCTTGCCGCTCTCGATGCGGGACATATCCAGGATGTCGTTGATCAGGGTCAAAAGGTATTTGGAGCTCAGGTCGATCTTCTGGAAGCAATCCCGCACCCGATCGGGCTCCGCCGCCTTTAACAGGCCGATGGCGCTCATGCCGATGATGGCGTTCATGGGGGTGCGGATATCGTGGCTCATCCGGGAGAGGAAGTCGCTCTTGGCCTTATTGGCGGTGTTGGCGGCGGCAAGCGCATCCCGCAGCAGCTGCTCCTGGCGTGCGCTCTGGGCCCGCTGCTCGTCCAGCAACTTGATAAGCTCGATGGCCAGCACGTCGTCATTATAGGGGTTATCCACCGCCACCAGATGCAGGGCGATCCAGTGCCGCGCGCCGTCCTCCCCGGCTACGCGCATCTCCGCGTACAGCTCCCGCTCTCCCGCCCGAAAGCGGTCTATGACCTGCCGGCGGTCAAAGCGGCGGTTAAAGTCCTCCCGGTAATCCTCATCCACGATGAGCCTGCTGGCTTCCACCATCTGCTGATAGCTGTGCAGGCCGTTGAGATGCGTGGCCCCCTGCTCTTGGTTGATCACGGTAAAGCTATCCTTTGTCAGGTTGATCTGTAGGATCACCGGATAGGCGGTGCAGATGGCCGCCCGCAGCGAGCGGTTCTCGATCAGGCGCTCTTGCTCTTGCGCCTGCTGGTAGCGCTTTTGCTCGGTGATATCGATGACCACCATCTGGATCACGTCCCGCCCCTGGGCGTTTTGGATGCGCTCGATATGCACATCCACCCACAGCAGCCCGCCGTCCGGCTTGACGCACTGGCGCTGGTAGCGGGCGCTGCCGCCCTGGCGCACCACGGCGCAAACGGCCTTGCGCACCCGCCCGTCTGGACAGGCCAGCGCATCCCGCAGGGGATGAAATGCGGTCTGCCCCTCCTGCAGGTCCTCATAGCCGTAGATCGCCAGGGCCTGCTGGTTGGCCGAGAGCAGCTCGTGCTCCCCCTCTATGCTGAACTGGCAGATGCCGCAGGGCACCGTATCGTATAGCTGGCGCAAAAAGCGCGCCTGGTTCTCCAGCTGCAGCTGCTGGGCTACCCGCTGGGTAATATCCGTCACAAAGGAGTAGTTGACGCTCTCCCCATCCACATCCCGCACTTTTTTGGCGCTGTCCAGCACCCATAGCTCCCCGCCGTCCTTTTTGCGGATGCGGTATTGCAGCGCGCAGGTGCCGGTCTCAATCTCCAGCGCGCCGATCTGCCGCAGGATCTTCCGGGCGTCCGCCTTATCCATATGGCTGGCATAGCTGCCGCCCTGATCGGCCGCAAAGTCCGCAGGGCCGGCATAGCCCAAAAGCGCGTAAAAGCCCGGCGTAGCCCATTTTACGCTCATCCCCTCGTCCAGGCGGCAGATCACCGCGCCGCCGGGCAGCTGGCTTAAGATCAGCTCCATCTGGCGGTTCTGGTCGTCATAGGCCTGCTGCAGGCGCAAAAAGTCCTCCCGCGCCTTTTTCACCGGAAACAGCTCGCCGGGCTGCAGGGCGTTAAAGGGCATGGAATTATGGATGTGCGCGCACTTGAGCGCTCCATCCATCCGCCGGAAGATAAAGGTGACCCGCTGGTGGGCGTCCAGCGCCATGCCGCTCTCCGGCCGGGCGTGCAGGTCGCTCTCCCCCTCGACCAGGTAGCAGTCCGGCTTAAGCTCCAGGGCCACGTAGCGCTCGTTGGTCATATCGTAAGGGATCGCCTCGGATTCGCCAGCCCAAAAGGCCGCGGCCACGTTTTGCGCGCCCTCGGCCCGCTGATCCTCCCCGCCGCCCAGCCATATGATATCTGGCGCGAAGGTGGAGACCAGAAAGGCGATATTGCTGTTGCAAAAATACTCCACGCAGATCTTTTGCGCCAGGCCCACGGCCTCATCTCTTTGCGCCTGCGTCATTGCCATTCACCCCTTGCCGGCTTTAGCGCCGGCCTGTTTTTATTGATTCATTCGCCTCTCAAGCATACCCAAGTGCCATTCCAAGCGCCAGCGAGGGCGCACAGCGAGCGCCGCCGGAAATCTATAGCGAACGCGTCCAGCGGAAATCTATAGTGCCCGCGCCGAAGTGGAGTACACAGTGAGCGCCGCCAGTGGCGGGAGGAGCGAACGCAGTACTCTGTGAGGGTACGAAACGAGCGCGCCCGGTGGGCGAAGCAGCGAGTGCAGTACCCGGTGAGGGCGCGGAATGAGCGCCGCCAGTGGCGGAAGAAGCGAACGTAGCGCCCAATGAGCGCGAGATAAACCCGAGCAGCCGACGTGCTGCAAAGGGTGAATCCGCAGCGAATTGAGAGTTGCTTGACTTTGTCGTTGTCAGGGGGGAGCACATAAGTTAAGCCGCGCCACGCAAGCCCCCTGCGAACCCCGAGTTGTTCGGTTCTGCCATCGTTGAGGAGAACACTTAAGCCGCCCGTCCCGCCGCACCCTTCTTGCCCCCCTCTGCCGTGGGAGGTGGCGCGCCTAAAGGCGCGCCGGAGGGAGCGATACATCTGAATCAAAACCCATACTTTTAAGGGGCGAAAGCCAACGGCCCTCGCCCCAAAACCAGCAGGCCCTTAAGCCTTGCCGATATTCCCAAAATAGTGGTCCACATCCAGCCCCATTTCGGTGCCGATGCGCCGCATCTCCGAAAGGGTCTTATCGTTGACCGGCAGCCCTTCGCTCTGCTTTTTGCCCATGGATTCCAGCTCTTTTTCCCCATGGATATAGATACGCTGCTGTCCCTTGGCCTTGGGGGAGGTGCGCAGCTCCTCCAGATAGGTGGAAAAGCGGGATTTGATCTGCGCCTTATCCCCAAAGATGCCGTAATCTATGGCCCAGAAGCAGTGGGAGGTATCCGCATGATCCCCCACCGAGGTCATATGGTTGGCGGTGGGCCCGCCCGCCAGGATGCCGGTGCACAGCTCGCAGATCATGCCAAAGCCGTAGCCCTTATAGCCACTGTTCAGCTCGCCCTCCCCGCCCAGGGGCAGGATGCCGCCGCCCAGGCGATGGATGATATTGTGCAGCACCTCGCTGGCATCTGTGCAGCCCAGGCCGTCGGCATCCAGCGCCCAGCCGTTTGGCAGGGGCTGCTCTTTTTTATTGTAGACCTCCAGCTTGCCCCGAGGCACCACGGTGGTGGCCGCGTCAAAGAGGAAGGGGGTGGGGTCGGCCGGCATGGCAACGGCGATGGGGTCGGTCCCCAGCATGGCCCTGCGCCCGAAGGTGGGCACCATGATCGCCTCGGTATTGGTCATGCACACGCCGATCATGTCCGCATCCGCGGCCATTTTGGTGTAATACCCGGCGATGCCGTAATGGTTGGAGTTGCGCACCACCACCATGCCGATGCCGGTGGTCTTGGCCTTTTCGATGGCCTTTTCCATCCCAAAGCGGCCGGCCAGCTGCCCCATCATCTTGTGCGCGTCGATCACCGCGGAGACCGGGGTCTCAAACACCACCTCGGGCCGGGCCTGCGTATCCACCATGCCAAAGCCGATCTCCTGGTGGTAGCGCACCAGGCGCTGCAGGCCATGGGATTCGATGCCGTACAGGTCCGCGCGCAGCAGCACATCGGTCACCTGCTCGCTCTGCTCTTTGGTAAAGCCGTATTTAGGGAACAAGTCCCTGCAAAAGTCCAGCGCCGCCTTGTAGTCTATCGTTACGTAAGCCATCGCACTATTTCCCCCTTAAAATTCGTCCCAAAATAACAAAACTCTATGTAACAGGATAGCACATCCCGCCCGGGGTGACAAGACAAAGCCTGCCCAGGCGGTATAGCAAAAGGGCCGGTCTTTTGACCGGCCCTTTTGTTACAAACCTTCCGCGCCCTATTCTGGGCAGACCTTTAATTGCTGCTCGATCAGCTGGGCCAGCCCCTGGGCGTCCCGCTGCATCTCGTCCAGATCCTCGCCCTCGATCATCACGCGCACCAGCGGCTCGGTACCCGAGGCGCGCACCAGCACCCGGCCCCGGCCGGCGTACTTGCTATCCAAAAGGGCGATGCGCTCGGCAATGGCCGCCTCCTTGGCAAAGTAATCCTTGCGCTCGTTAGAGACCTTGGCGCCCACCAGCACCTGGGGCAGCACCTGCATGATATCGGCCAGTTCGCAAAGGGGCTTACCCGTGCGGGCCATGATGCCGGTCAGCTGCAGGGCGCTGACCATGCCGTCCCCCGTAGTATTAAAATCCGAAAAGATGATGTGGCCGCTCTGCTCGCCGCCCAGGTTATACCCCTCGGCCAGCATTTTTTCCAGCACGTAACGGTCCCCCACCCCGGTCTTTTCGATCTTGACGCCCTCGCGCCGCATGGCCAGGTCCAGCCCCATGTTGCTCATCACCGTGGCCACCAGGGTATCCTTTTTCAGCGTGCCGTGGCGGCGCATCTCCCCGGCGCAGATGGCCATGATCTGGTCGCCATCTACGATCACGCCCCGCCCGTCCACGGCGATAAGCCGGTCGGCGTCCCCATCAAAGGCCAGGCCCACATCCGCGCCCAGCTCCACCACCCGCTGCTGCAGGTGTTTGGGGTGGGTAGAGCCGCAGTTGTCGTTGATGTTGGTGCCATCCGGGTCGTCATAAAAGGCGCACACCTTGGCGCCCAGCGCCCGGAACACCTCCGGCGCTACGTGGGAGGCCGCGCCGTTGGCGCAGTCCAGCACGATGAACAGGCCCTCCAGGCGGGTTTCCATGGTGGATTGTAAAAAGCGGATGTAATCCCTGCGGGCGTTGCGCATCTGCACGCTGGCCCCCACCTCCGCCCCGATGGGCTGGGGCAGCTCCTTGCGGTTATTCAGGATGATGTCCTCAATGGCGTCCTCAATAGCGTCGGCCAGCTTATAGCCCTGGGCGTTAAAGAACTTGATGCCGTTATCCTCCACCGGGTTGTGGGAGGCCGAGATCATCACGCCCGCGTCCGCCTCGTAAGCGCGGGTCAGGTAGGCTACTGCCGGGGTGGGCAGCACCCCTACCAGGGCGGCCTCAGCCCCTACCGAGCAGATGCCCGCCACCAGCGCGGCCTCCAGCATGTTGCCGGAAATGCGGGTATCCCGCCCCACCAGGATGCGGGGACGGTGGTGGGTCTCCCCCGTCAGCACATAGGCCCCTGCCTGCCCCAGTTTAAAGGCCAGCTCGCATGTCAGCTCAGAGTTGGCGACGCCGCGCACGCCGTCCGTACCAAAAAGGATACCCATATTCGGATGTCCCCCTTCTTTACAAATGGTTTGACAAAAATCCCGTTTATTATAGCATACGCGGCAGGAAGCGTAAATATCAACGCCGGATAAATGGCAGCCGGGGCATCGCTCCCTGCCGGTAAATGCTCCGCCGCCCTGGGGCGTGCAGGCGCATTAAACGCCTCCCCGCGCGCCGTATTGCAGCAAACGCAGGCGCAAAGGGAGGCGTTTTCTCCGCTTCCGGCGGCCCGTGGCGCATCAAGCGCCGGGGGATAAAACGGGCCTTAAATCTGCGCGATGAGCTGGAGCTTGAACTCCAGATAATCGCAGGAGGTGAGAAAATACTGCACCCCGTCCATGGTGCCCTCATAGGCGTTGCGCAGCCCCGCCCCGTGCAGGTGCCCGTACACTGCCCGCTTCACGCCGTACTGGGCGTAAAGCGCCGTAAAGCCGGAGGGCTCCTGATGGTCGTTAAAGGGGGGATAGTGGGTCATCACCACCAGGTTTTCCGTGGGCAGGCCGGTCTTTTGAAAGGCCTTGAGGGAGAGCTCCATCCGCCCCAGCTCCCGGTTATAGATCTTTTCATCCTGCACGCTGAACTGCCCCGGGTTGGGGCACAGCCACCCGCGGGTGCCGCACACCGCCGCATCCCCCAGGCGGATACAGTCGTTTTGCAGGGCATAGGTATCCCCCCACAGGGCCGCGCGCACCCGGCTCAGGCTGGACCACCAGTAATCGTGGTTGCCCCGCAGCAGCACCTTTTGCCCCGGCATCTGGCAGATCTCGTCCAGGTCCACCTGGGCGCCGCCTAAATCCATCGCCCAGCTGATGTCCCCGGGCACCAGCACCACGTCCTGTGGCTGCACCACCTCCCGCCAGTTGGCGCGGATACGGTCCCAATGCCTGGCCCAGTGGCGGCCGAAAACATCCATGCTCTTGGGCTGCGCGCCCGACAGGTGCAGATCCCCTATTGCAAAAATCCTCATCCAGTCCCCTTCCCCGGCCCGGCCGTTTGCCGCGCGGGCCCGCAAAAAGGACCGCCTGCTTTGACCCAGGCGGTCCCCGAAAGCTATCGTAAAGGGTGAAGCGGGCGGGCTAAAAGTCCTCCGCGTCCTCCTCTTCTTCCTCGTCCATCCCCAGGTCGCTCTGGATCTCCCGCAGCTCGTCGGTGGGGATCTCGTCGTCCTCTTCCAGGGCGATATCCTCCAGATCCTCCAGCTCTTCCACGTCCTCCAGGTCGATATCCGCCTCATCGTCTAAAATATCCGCGCCGGCCTCTTCCAGCTCGGTATCCTCATCCTCGTCCCAGCTCTGGGGCGGGTCCTCCTCCACGACGGCGTGCAACCCCTCTTGGTAACAGGCCAGGCAAACGTCCTTCCCCGGCAGGGCGGGATTCTCTCCGCACTCCACGCACATCTCCACCTTGGGGTCGGCATTGATCTTCATATTCATTTCCTTACGGCACACGGCGCAATACTGATCCGTATCGCGCATGTAATTCACTTCACACCGAGGGCACTTCACCAACGCCATGAACGAATCCTCTCCTTTTCGCACGATTGTTGATTTGACCTACGTGTCGCCATCTTATGCGGCACCCTGCCGGGGCATGCGCATATCCAAAGCAGCGGGCGCTTGGAAAAACTTACCTTGGAAGCCCGCTTCCAAATTTATTGCATTTTCGTAACAATTTGCGTTAGGATACGGTCAACGGGCAACCCCCCGCCCCTTCCGGAAAGGTGTCTTATACTTTGTACCATGAAGCATATGAAAAATCAAGCCCCCGTGTGAATTATTTTAAAGGAGTGAGTTTAACATGCATCGATCCATGAAAACCATACTGGCCGGCGCGCTGACCGCTACGCTGCTGCTGGCCGGCGCGCCTACGGGCCAGGCCGCCGCCCGGGGCGTAAATTACTACGGTCTGAACCGCTGCGCCATCCGCTTTATCGCCATCTACCGCTGCCCGCAGCTGCGCCCCTGGCCGGGCTGCGCCATCACCATTAAGCCCGGCTGCCCCAGCCTGACGCCCCGGCCTACCCAGGGGCCGCAGGCAACGCCCAGCGCTACGCCTACCCAAACGCCGCAAGCCACGCCCAGCGCTACGGCGACGCCCGCGCCATCGGCAGCGCCCACGGCAGCCCCCAGCGCCCAGCCGACGCCTACGGAGCGACCCACCGCCACCCCGCAGCCCAGCGCGGCCCCCAGCGCCACGGCTACGCCCAAGCCTTCAGCAAAGCCTACCGCCACGCCCAGCGCCCAGCCCACCACTACGCCGGAGGCCTCCGGCTCCATGACGGCGCTGGAGCAATCCATGCTGAACATGGTCAATGAGGAGCGGGCCAAGCAGGGCCTTAGCGCCCTGCAGGTGGACCCCACCGTGCAAAAGGTGGCCCGCCTCAAGGCACAGGATATGGTAAACAACAACTACTTTGCCCACGAGTCCCCCACCTATGGCGACATCGGGAGCATGCTCAGCCGCTACGGGGTCTCCTACCGCTCGGCGGGCGAGAACATCGCCAAAAACGCCAATGTGGAAAAGGCCCATGTGGCGCTGATGAACTCCGCTGGCCACAAGGCCAATATTCTGGGCAAGGGTTATACCCATGTGGGCATCGGCATCGTGACGGATGCCAACGGCTATGTGACCCTGGCGCAGGTGTTCGTCGGGAAGTAAGCGCTTTGTAATGACGGCCGGGTCGCCCGGCAGCAAAAAAAGCCCCGCAAATGCGGGGCTTTTTGCTATTGTTTGTTGGGATTACCGGCTGTCCTGTCCAGGATGCTCCGGCCCTTTTCCCGCTATTGCTTTTTGACAGGCGGCGCGGATAGGCGCGGCCAACAGCGCACGCGGGAGATGCTTCGCCCGGGGCTTCGGCCTCGCTCTGCATGACAGATGGGGCGCAGGGAGCAAACCCCTTGGGCCTCAGTCCTCCAGCTCGCCGATGTAGCTCTCGGCCTGCCAGCCGGCCACGGCCCCGTCTGCGGCGGCGGTGACGATCTGCCGCAGGGGCTTTTGCAGCGCATCCCCGGCGGCGAATACGCCCGGGATCTCTGTGCGCATATGGTCATCCGCCAGGATATAGCCCGCCTCGTCCAGCGCCAGCTGCCCCCGCACGATCTCGGTCTGGGGAATGGTGCCGATGGCTACGAACAGCCCGTCCGCCGGCAGGGTCTGCTCCGCCCCGGTCTTGCGGTTTTGCAGGGTGATCTTCTCCAGGCGGGTATCCCCGGAAAGGGCGGTGACCACGCTGTCCCAATGCAGCACGATCTTGGGGTGGGCAAAGATGCGCTTTTGCAGCACCCGCGCGGCGCGCAGGGCATCGCGCCGGTGCACCAGGTGCACCCGGGCGGCAAAGCGGGTCAAAAACAGGGCGTCCTCCGCGGCGGTATCGCCCCCGCCCACTACGAACACCTCTTTATCCTTGAAAAACGCGCCATCGCAGGTGGCGCAGTAGGATACGCCCCGCCCGCGCAGGCGCGCCTCGTCCGCAAGGCCCAAGGTGCGCGGCTCCGCCCCCAGGGCCAGGATCAGGCTGCGGGCCTCCCGCCGCTCCCCGCCCGGCAGGATGGCGGCCTTGACCGGGCCGTTTAGCTCCAGCCGCTCCGCCTGGGCGTACTCGAATTTGGCGCCCATGGCCTCGGCCTGGCTCTGGAGCAGCATGGCCAGCTCCGGCCCCTCCACCCCTTTGGGGAAGCCGGGGTAATTCTCGATCAGGCTGGTGGTGGCCGCCTGGCCGCCGGCAAAGGTCTTTTCCAGCACCAGTGTATCAAGGCCGCCCCGGGCAGCGTACAATGCGGCCGTCAGCCCCGCCGGGCCGCCGCCGATGATCAAACAATCCAGCATGGCGTTTCACTCCATCTCATCCAATTTTATCCGTATGCTTATCATTGTAGCCGGTTGCGCCGCTTTTATACCGGGCCGGCCACCTTGAGATCCCGGTAGCGGCAGTGGCTGCCCTCCAGCACGCACAGCCCCACGGCGCCGCGCAGGTAAGGCGCATCCCCATCCTCATAAGAGAGCAGCGTCTGCCCATCCACCGCCAGGGATAACGCTGCGCCGCGCGCCGAAATACGCAGCCGGTAGCGCTTTGCGTGCTCCCAGGGGAAGGGGCAGCTGCAAAGGACGCGGTAACCGTTCTGGTTCTTCATCAGCACCAACCGGCCGTCGGGCGCAAAGCCCGCCGCATAGCTGCGTATCGCCCCCTGCACCCGGAAATTCAGCAGATGCCACTGGCCGATGACCGGCTCCAGCGTGGCCGAGCAGCTGTAATCCTCAAAATCCCCGCCGGTGTAGACCGCGCCAAAATCATGGCAGGATACCCCAAGGCAATCCCCCTCCAGATAGGCCACCCCCTTCAGGCGGGTAAACTGGCTGATCTCCTGGTGCAGCGCGCCGTTCCAGACCTCGATATTCTCCCGGGCAAAATCCACGGTATACTCCGGCGTCCCGTCAAAATACAGGTCATCCACATACACGGTCAGCGAGGAGGTCTCAAACCCCTTGCCCCTGCCGCACAAAATCACGCCCGCCTGGCCGATCAGCCCGCTTCCGGCGGGGATCTGCAGGGACAGCTCATACCACCTGGGCTGATCCAGCGCAACCCACTGCCCCGTTACCACCTCGCCCGTGCGCCCATCGCGCACGTAGGGCTGCGCCCAGGCCGCCATCTCTCCGGGCTCCAGGCCCGGGCGGATGCTCAGGTGCAAACGCTGGCCGGGATAGACCAGCGGCGAGAAGGCCGGATCGTAACGCGAGTCGTCAAAGTCCTCCGGACGGTAATAGGTTTGCTTATAAAGGTAATGCAGCTCGCCCGAGGCCGCGTTGCCAATCACCCAGCGCAAAGAGCGGCATCCGGTGTGCGCCTGCTCCTGGCTATTGGCCAGGTGATATAGCCCGCTGGTCTGCACCCGCAGCGCGTGCGTGCTTCCGGGAAACTCAAAATGGCAGCGCTGCTGCGGGCCGGATAAGACCTCCTGCCAGGCTTCAGGCATCTCCTCCCCCGCCAGACGGTAAGCCATCCGGGCGAAAAAGCCCGCGCCATAGGGGATATCCTGCGCGTTTAGCGCCCCCAGCACGCTGGAACAGGCCAGAAAATCGCCAATGGGTTTGATCCACTTCTCGTCGATTCCCTCCAGGCCGCACAGCACCCCCATGATGCAGCCCACATTGCCCGCATTGCAATCCGTATCCCAGCCGCACATGTTGCAGATGGTGATGGTGCGGCTAAAATCCCCGCCGCCATAGAGCATGGCAAGCGCCATCACCCCAGCGTTGGGGATGATGTGGCAGTTGCCGGGGTATTTATCGTAGCCGAAATTCGCCTTAACAAAGCCAAAACAGGCCCGCCAGTCCTCCGGGTGCGCCCGGTAAAAGGCGCTTACCGCCTCCACCACCCGGGCGTACTCGCTCTGGGCCGGGATAAAGGTTAACGCCCGGGCCATCACGTCTTTAATATCCTTTAGGGTAAAGGCCAGGCTGATGCAGCAGGCCACAAAAATGCCGCCGTAGACGCCCTCGCCATCGTGAGTCACGCTGGCCGCCTTGCGGGCCAGCCCGGCCGCCAGCTCCGGATCGCCCGGCGCCACCAGGCCCCAGGGGTCGATAAAGATCTGCCCGCCGATCTGCTCGGCTACCGTTTTGCCGTTTTGCGCGCTGCTTCCGCTGCGTGGGGCCGGGATGCCGGAGCGCAAATTCAGATAGGCCGTATGCTCGGTAGAGACGCCGTAACCGCCCCACCAGAAAAAGCCATGCTCAAAGGGGGCGTAATTGAGCAGCGCTTCCCCCACATCCTGGGCGGAAAAGGCCGTAAGGTCCCGGCAGTCCTCCAGGGCGCGGGCAAAAAAGATCGGGCCGTTGCTGTCGTCATCCGCGGCGAAGTTGCGAAAGGCCATGGGGTAATCCGTCAATTCCCCATACACCCTGGCGATTTTTTCATACGTCCAGCCCTCTACCGGCGCGCCCAGCCGGATGCCGATGACCTTACCCAGCCAGCCCGCATACACTCTGGAAAAATAATCCTTTGGTATCCGCATCTTTGGGTTCTCCTCTCTTTTATAGATATGGTTTTTGCGCAAGGGGAAAGGTTACATTCTGTCATTCCGAAGCGCCAGCGAGGGCGCGCAGCGAGCGCCGGTGGAAATCTATAGTGCCCGCGCCCAGTGGGCGATGAAGGGCACGATGATTTCTGTGAGCGTAAGTTGAGGGCGAGTGCCCTGTGGCACGAAGCCCGAAACCTCAGCGAACAGAGGCGACCCGCAGAGCCAGACTTGCAGCGAACGCAGTACCCGGTGAGGGCGTGGAGCGAGCGCCGCCAGTGGCGGAAGAAGCGAACGTAGCGCCCAATGAGCGCGAGATAAACCCGAGCAGCCGACGTGCTGCGAAGGGTGAATCCGCAGCGAACCCCGAGTTGCTTGACTTTGTCGTTGTCAGGGGGAGCACATAAGTTAAGCCGCGCAGACCAAGCCCACAGCGAACCGAGAGTTGCCTGGCTTTGCTGTTGCCGGGGCGAGCACGTAAGCTAAGCCGCGCAAAGCAGGTCAAGCGCCGTTTTCCTGTTTATGCGCAAGATTCTTCGCTCGGCCTTACGGCCTCCCTCTGAATGACAACGAACGTTAAAGTATACTTTCCCACGCAGGTTATCATTTCCACTTCTGCCATTTCGCGCGCAAGCGATCCAATGCCAGACAAGGCGCTTATAATGAGCTTGCTTGCCCGCGCTTGGAACGACATGTGCGCCAGCTGTTTTGTCGGTTTATGCTCTGTGTTTCCACCATTATAGCGAAAGCCTTAGGGTAATGCAAACCAATGGCGGTGGGCAACGGGCGGCCTAGGAGCCCTGGCGGGCTTTGGCGCGCGCCTTCAGCCAAAAAGCGCGCCCAGGCGCATGGAGCCGGCGCCGTCCCGGCTTTAGCGGGGCCGCCGCCCGGGCAAGCCAAAGGGGCGGCGCGGAGCAGGTACAGCGTCTTGTACGGGCCGCGAGGTGCCGCCTCTGCCCCGCGGGCCACCACCTTATCCGAGGGGATAACAACGTTGCAGGGCAATACGGTTCAGCGCCTGAGAAAAAAAGTTAAGGGTGATAAGCGCCATAAAAACACATCCTTCCAAAAAAAATCATAGGGTTGCGGCCATGCCCTGTTGCAAGGGCGCGGCCCTTTTCTTTCCCCTTTATACTTTAACCTCTGGAGCGCGCTCCAGGTCAACCCCCATTTGACAGGGGCTTAGCCCCCGCGCTATGATGGAATTAGAAATAAGGCAAAAGGGGAGGAATGACAATGGATTTGAAACAGGCGATGGCCGCGCGCCACTCGGTGCGCGCGTATGCCGCAAAGCAGCTGGACGAGGCGGCGCTGGACGTGATCCTTCGGGCGGGCTGCGCGGGCCCGGTGGGCATGGGCCGCTATGAGAACCTGCACATCACCGTGGTGCAGGATGCCGGGAAGATCGCGCGCATCTCCCAGGCCACCCAAAAGGTGACCGGCTCGCAGGACGACCCGCTGTACGGGCCGCCCGCCTATATCCTGCTCTCGGCCCGGGCGGAGGTGGATGCGGGCATCAGCTTTGTCAACGCCGCGGGCGTGATGCAGAATATGGCCCTGGCCGCTGCGGAACAGGGCGCGGGCTCGGTGATCATTTGGGCCTCGTCCCAGGGCATCGAGCAGGACGCGCAGCTCAAGGCAGACCTGGGCATCCCGGCGGGCTACAAGGCCGTGCTGGGCGCCAGCTTTGGCTACCCGGCCCAGACGGACAGCACCCTCAAGGATATGGGCATGACCATCTCGGTCAACCGGGTATAGGGCGAGGCGAAGCAAAAAAAGCGGGGCAAAATGCCCCGCTTTTCGCATTCCTTATGCGTTTGCCGCCCCGGTTATCCCTTTGCGTGCGGGACGCCGCTAAACCTGGCGCATGCGGGGTTTCGCCCGATAGATGGACGGCGGTGAAAAAGGGCAAAGCCCCAGGGCGGCAATAACGCGGAAGAACCTTCGCCCAGGGTCTGGCCTCGCTCTGAATGACAGGACACACGGCCAACTAATGCGCCAGATTTTGCGCACGAGCCTGGCACCGCTCCCGATCAATAGAATGCGCTGCCAGCCAATGCATCAGATTCTTCGCGAGGCCTTTGGCCCCGCTCTGAATGACAGAACACATAGCCAGCCAATGCGCGAGATTCTTCGCGAGGCCCTTGGCCTCGCTCTGAATGACAGAACACATGGCCAGCTAATGAACGATATTTTGCGCACGGGTCTGGCCTCGTTCCCGATCAATAGAATTCGCTGCCAGCCAACGCGCCAGATTCTTCGCGAGGCCTTTGGCCCCGCTCTGAATGACAGAACACATAGCCAGCCAATGTGCGAGATTTTGCGCACGAGCCTGGCACCGCTCCCGATGGGGCCGGGGGCTTTATGGCCTGCGCTTTCAGCGCACGTTGCCGCTGTTCAGCCCCGCGGTGCCGCCCTCTAAGGGCAGCCAATCCAAAAAGCGCTTTAAGTGCCGGTCCCAAAAATCCCACTCGTGGCCGCCGGCGCTCTCCTCGTAGGTAAAGCTCACCCCCAGGGACTCCAGGTAGCGGCAGTACTCGTTCACCCGCTTATAGAGGAAATCCTCCGTGCCCACGGCGATATACAGCGCCGGAAATTCCTTTCCCGCCGCCACGAGCCGCCGGGCCAGGTCCTCATAATCCCGGTCGCTGCCCTTGAGGCTCTCTCTGGGGCCAAAGGTCTGCTCATAAAACGCGGGGCCGAATTTGGCCACCTGCCCCAGCTCCGTATCCCCGATGATGTCGTCCAGGATGTACCCGGCGGAAAAGGAGCCAATGGCCCCGAAAGTATCGCTGTACTTCAGCCCGTTGACCGTGGCCCCGTATCCCCCCATGGAAAGGCCGGCGATATAGGTATCCTCCCGAAGGTTGGAAAGCGGGAACATCCGGCGGGTGAATTCCACCAGCTCCCTTCCGATAAACTCCCCGTAACGGTCTCCGTTTTGCAGATTATCCACATAGAATTTATTATCCCCGCTGGGCATTACCACGGCCAGGTCCCGCTCCTCGGCCCAGCGCTGGATGCGGGTGCCGGTCAGCCAATCGGTATAATTGCCATAGCCGCCGTGCAGCAGGTACAGGGTCTTAAAGGGCTTATCCGCCCGCTTGGGCGTGCCCGGCAGCGGGATCTTGTCCAGCGGGATGATCACGTTT
Organism: Luoshenia tenuis; assembly: GCF_014384745.1. Lineage (NCBI taxonomy): Bacteria > Bacillati > Bacillota > Clostridia > Christensenellales > Christensenellaceae > Luoshenia > Luoshenia tenuis. The sequence continues at coordinate 24,751 of NZ_JACRSO010000005.1, read as the reverse complement.
ACCGGCACGGTGCGCATCAGGCACTCGGAGATAAAGTTGAGCTGTAATTGCGCCATTGTTCTCCCCTCCATTTTTGTCAATGCTCTGTAGGGATTTACATTTTGTAACCCCTCTATGCTTTATCATACACGAAAGGCCGGCCCCTGCCAAGGGGTGCAATTTGCCGCCCAAGGTGCTAGAATATACTTTGGCAGCAAACAAAAAGGAGAGACCGAGATGGAAGATACCCAGAAAATAACCCTGTTTGAACAGACCCCGATCCCGCGGGCGGTGGCCAAGCTGGCCGTGCCCACCATTTTAAGCTCCCTGGTGATGGTGCTCTACAATTTGGCGGACACCTACTTTGTCGGGATGCTGGGCGACCCTGTGCAAAACGCCGCCGTGACCCTGGCCGCGCCGGTGCTGCTGGCCTTTAACGCCGTAAACAACCTCTTTGGCGTGGGCGCCTCCAGCATGATGAGCCGCGCCCTGGGCCGCAAGGATTACGATACCGTTTACCGCAGCTCTGCCTTCGGTTTCTACTGCGCCGTGGTGTGCGGCATCCTCTTTTCGCTGGGCTGCACGCTCTTTCGCCAGCCGCTGCTCGCCCTTTTGGGGGCGGACGCCAACACCGCCGCCGCTACGGACGGCTACCTGCTTTGGACGGTGCTCTTTGGCGCTACCCCCGCTATTCTTAACGTAGTGATGGCCTACCTGGTCCGCTCGGAGGGGGCGGCGCTGCACGCCAGCATCGGCACCATGAGCGGGTGCGCGCTCAACATCGTGCTGGACCCCATCTTCATCCTCCCCTGGGGGCTGAATATGGGCGCGGCGGGCGCGGGGCTGGCCACCTTTCTTTCCAACTGCGTGGCCTGCCTGTACTTTTTCATCCTGCTGCTGGTCAAGCGGGGCCGAACCTATGTATGTATCCGGCCCAGGATGTTTCGCCCGCGTAAAGATATCGTAACCGGCGTGTGCGGCGTGGGCATCCCTGCCGCCATCCAAAATCTGCTGAACGTTACGGGGATGACCATCCTCAACAACTTTACCTCCGCCTTTGGGGCGGACGCAGTGGCGGCCATGGGCATCACCCAAAAGATCAACATGGTGCCCATGTACATCGCCATGGGCATGTCCCAGGGGCTGATGCCGCTGATCAGCTACAACTACGCCAGCGGCAACGTAAAGCGCATGAAGGGGGCGCTGTCCTTTTCGGCCAAGATATCGCTCAGCTTTCTGGTGCTGGTCTCCGCCTGCTACTTTATCGGCGCGGACGGACTGACCCGCATGTTTATGAATAATGAGACCATCGTATCCTACGGCGCCCAGTTCCTGCGCGGGTTCTGCCTGGGGCTGCCCTTCCTGAGCATCGACTTTCTGGCGGTGGGCGTTTTCCAGGCCGCGGGCATGGGGCGGGAGAGCTTTATCTTCGCCATCCTGCGCAAGATCGTGCTGGAGATCCCCGCGCTGTACCTGCTCAACCTGCTCTTCCCGCTGTACGGGCTGGCCTATGCCCAGCTGACGGCAGAGGTCATCCTGGCCGTGGCGGCGGTGTTGGTGCTGCGGCGGCTGTTTAAGCGCCTGGAGGCCCAGCAGGGCGCGCCTAAGGCCGCCTAAGGGGGAAATGCGGCAGTTGGCCCCCGGCAAGGAGTGCCGCCATTTTTAAAAGCTATAAAAGATTCCTGGCCTATGGCTTCCCGGGCAAAGGTGTAAAAGCCTACCTGCCCGGGAGGCCATAGGCTTTTGTTGAGCGGCAGCTCTCCCTCCGGCGTATCCAGAGGGTATGCCGCACCCTTTGCCTTGCGCTTGTTTACTGTGTTGAATAGAAACCTATACTTTAGCACTCGCTCCGTTGTCATTCAGAACGGAGGGGGCTTGGGACAGGAGCAAAGCGCACGGCGGGCGAGCGTGTATGAAAACATAGGAAGCCAAGAGCGGCTAAAAGGGCGATAGCCCTGTCATTCAGAGGGAGACCGTAAGGCCGAACGAAGAATCTCATGCGTTGGCAAAGGAGCGACGCTTGACCTGCGCTGCGCGGTGCAGACGAAGCTAACAGGGCGTAAGGAGATTCCTCGCTGGCGCTCGGAATGACAGAATTGGAAATGATAACCTGCGTGGGAAAGTATGGGTTTTCGTTCAAGGTATTCTCTCCCTCCGGCGCACCCAAAGGTGCGCCACCTCCCTCGTCAGAGGGAGGCGAGTGTGGGTTGATCCGAACGGCAGAGCATAAGCGAAACGAGTGGAAAATATATCTTTTTATCTGCATCGGAGAGTTTGAGAAACCACCGTCCCTACCACTTCAGTGGCCGTTTTAAGGGGTTAAGGGATTGTTTACCGTTTGGAAACAGATAAACCCCCTAGCGGACGCTAGCGCCCCAAGATGTGCGAAGCGGTAAAAAGGCGATAACCTGCAAGCGCCAGCGGGCGCCGAACGCATCTTTGCTTACGGCTCAGAATGCCAAAGATTAAAATCCGATCTTGCCAGAGGATACTGGCCCGAAAATACAGATAACAAAAAAGCCCGGAACTTTCGTTCCGGGCTTTTGCATAGCATAAAATACCGTTTGTGCTCTCCTTAGCGCTTAGAGAACTGAGGCGCACGACGGGCGGCTTTGAGGCCGTACTTCTTACGCTCTTTCATGCGGCTGTCACGGGTCAGGAAGCCCGCCTTTTTCAGCGCCGGGCGCAGATCCGCATCCGCCTTGATCAGGGAGCGGGCGATGCCGTGACGGATCGCGCCGGCCTGGCCGGTCAGCCCGCCGCCGCGCACATTGACCAGCACGTCAAACCGGCCAGCGGTCTGCGTCAGGTTCAGCGGCGCCATCACCGTCATCTTCAGGGTTTCCAAACCAAAATAATCGTTAATATCGCGTTTATTGATCAGCACTTTGCCCTCGCCGGGAACCAGGCGCACGCGCGCGATCGCAGTCTTGCGCCGGCCAGTGCCGATATATTGAACAATCGCCATAGCTTTTCTCCTCTCTGCCCTTTAAATCTCGAGTGCCTCAGGCTTCTGCGCCTGATGGTTATGCTCCGCGCCCTGGTAGATGCGCAGCTTTTTGATCATCGCGCGGCCCAGGCTGTTTTTGGGCAGCATGCCTTTAACGGCCAGCTGCAGCGCCTGCTCGGGCTTATCCGCCATCAAATGACGGTAGGATACCGCTTTGAGCCCGCCGGGGTGCTGGGTGTGGCGGTAATAGAATTTCTGATCCAGCTTATTGCCGGTAAGCACCATCTTGTCCACATTAATGACAATGACGTGATCCCCCGTATCCACATGGGGCGTGAAGGTGGGCTTATTTTTGCCCCGCAGGATGGAGGCAACGCGGGAAGCCACGCGCCCAAGCACCTGACCTTCAGCGTCGATCACATACCATTTGCGTTCGACATTCTGGCTGTTCGCCATAAAAGTTTTCACGATGAAGTTTCCCTCCCAATATTCTTAACAAACACTAAAAATGGAAGCCTGGCTTCCGGATGCTCCGCCGCGCGCTGGACATTCGCTTGGCGGAAAAAAGGTGTTTGCCACAGCCAACGGGGCGTAAGCCATGCCAACACGCATATTATTTTACTGGATTGTGGGCAAAGTGTCAAGGCGTTTTTACGTTTCCCGCGCGGTTTGCCCCTGGGGCGGGTGCCAGCTGGCCTCGTCGCCGGGGTAAAATACCCGCTCTAAGCGCAGGCCCTGCGGCGGCGCGGTGGGGCCGCCCAAGCGGCGGGGCGCGCCGTTTAAAAGCTTCAGCAGCATTTCCGGGGGCATTTTGCCCTGGCCCACGTAATTGAGGTTGCCCGCGATGATGCGCACCATGTTATAAAGAAAGCCGTCCCCTTCCACCGTCAGGGTGACAAAGTCCCCCTCGCGCTGCACGTCCAGATAGGTCAGCGTGCGCCGGGTGTCCTTGACCGGGCTGCCCGCGGCCATAAAGGCCGCAAAATCCCGGTAGCCCAGCAAAAGCTGGCCGGCGGCGCGCATCTTTTCCACATCCAGCGGCCAGAACACGTGCCAGCTGAAGTTGCGCGCCAGGGCGCTTTGGTGCGGCCGGTTGCAGTACAGGTAGCGATAGCGCTTGCCGCAGGCCATAAAGCGGGCGTGGAAATCATCCGCCGCCCGGGCCGAGGCCACCACGCGGATATCTTCGGGCAGGCGGGTGTTGAGCGCAAAACTGAACTTTTCAGCCGGGATGCCGCAGCGCGTATCAAAGTGCACGCACTGACCCAGGGCGTGCACCCCGGCATCCGTGCGGCTGGCCCCGGTGACGGATTGGCGCTCCCCCGTCACGGCCCAGAGTGCCTCTTCCAGGCGCTGCTGCACGGCCACGGCGTTTTTCTGGCGCTGCCAGCCCGCGTAGCGGGTGCCATCGTATTCCACAATCAGTTTGACGCGCATGGTGCCTCCTTTCTCTGGGTGGATGGGCGGATTCGTCATTTTTTGTGCGAGCTCGGGCATTCCACCGTTAGGCCCCGCTCGCCTGTCGCTTCGAAGCTTGTGCGGGAAAGCATGGGTTTGCCCGCATAGCGCGATCCTATATCCCGTCATGCCGAAGCCGTAGGCGAGGAATCTCTTTAGGCCCTTTCGGGCTTGCCTGCACCGCACAGCGCAGGTCAAGCGCCGCTTTTCTGCCAATGTGCGAGATTCTTCGCTCCGGGGGACTTCGTCCCACCTAACCGCTCTTTCCTACATGCGTCCCTTACGTCTTCTCCCGCCATGCGCTTTGCCCCTGTTCCAAGCTGCACTTCGCTCTGAATGACAATGGAGCGAGTAATGAAGTATGGGTTTTTGTTCGGCGGAATCTCTCCCTCCGGCGCACCCAATGGGTGCGCCACCTCCCTCGTCAGAGGGAGGCAAGAGATATGGATATCGAGCAGTGAAACATAAGCGAAGCGACTGAAAAATATATCTGTTTATCTGCATAGGAGAGTTTGAGAAACCACCGTCCCCACCACTTTAGTGGCCGTTTGGGGAAATCTATAGCACCCGCTGCCAGTGGCAGATGAAGGGTGCGATGATTTCTGTGAACGTGAGGTGCGCCCGAGCGGCCAGCGTGCCGCGACGGGCAAACCCACAGTGAACAGAGGACCTTCAGGTTTAGGGATTGTTAAGGGAAATCTATAGCGCCCGCCGCCAGTGGAGTACAGAGTGAGCGCCGGCAGTGCCGGAAGCAGCGAACGCAGTACTCTGTGAGTACGAGGTAAGCCCAAGGGGCGAAAGCCGCGCAGGGCGAACCCGTAACGAACAGAGGCTGACGGGCCTACAGAGCCAAAGGGCGCGTTGATTTCTGTGAACGTGAGGTGCGCCCGAGCGGCCGACGCGCCGCGATGGGCAAATCCACAGTGAACTTCAGGGGCTTTAGCCTTAAGGGGGAAATCGGAATCCCCCTGCTTGCGCCCCCTCTGTTCGCTATGGACGCAGGCTTCGCGGCGCGTTGGCCGCTCGCCTTTGTCTCATGCTCACAGAGCGCTGCACTCACTTACTCCGCCACCGGCGGCGTTCGTTCCGCGCTCCCTTAACATATAAAACTCGTTCCCTAACTTTTCTCCCTGTTTTGCATTAAGCCTTGGTTTTCTACTGAACGAAAACCCATACTATCCCACGCAGGTCACCACTTCTAATTCTGTCATTCCGAAGCCGCAGGCGAGGCATCTCCTTACGCCCTTTCGGGCTCGCCTGCACCGCGCAGCGCAGGTCGAGCGCCGCTTTTCTGCCCATACGCGAGATATCTCGCCAGGGGGCAAGCCACCCTACAAAAACACCCGTTCCAGCACCAGCAGCGCCACCAGCACCGCCACGGCGGTTAGGGCGATATAATCCCGCCGGGCCAGGTGCAGCACCTTCATGCGGGTGCGGCCGGAGCCGCCTTTATAGCAGCGGGCCTCCATGGCCATGGCCAGCTCATCCGCACGGCGGAAGGCGCTGACGAACAGCGGCACCAAAAGCGGCACCATGGCCTTGGCCCTACGCAGGATGTTGCCGGATTCAAAGTCCGCGCCCCGGGCCATCTGCGCCTTCATGATCTTATCGGTCTCCTCCAGCAGCGTGGGGATGAAGCGCAGGGCGATGGTCATCATCATGGCCAGCTCGTGAGCCGGGAAGTGGATCACCTTTAAGGGCGAGAGCAGCCGCTCGATGCCGTCGGTCAGGGCGATGGGCGAGGTGGTCAGCGTCAAAAGCGAGGCCGAAAGCACCAGAAAGATCAGCCGCAGGCTGAGCATGGCGGCCATCTCCAGCCCCCGGTCGGTCACCTTTAAAAAACCCCATTGGAACAGGGCGTTGCCCTCCGGCGACAAAAACAGGTTGAGCACAAACGTCAATATAATGATAAACAGCAGCGGCTTGACGCTTTTGAGCATGAATTTGACCGGCAGGCGGCTGACCAGCAGCCCCAGCAGGAAAAACAGCAGCACCGCCAGGTAGCCCCACCAGGTCTTGACCAGGAAGATGGCCACGATAAACACCATGGCCACCACGATCTTCATGCGCGGGTCCATTTTATGCAGGGGGGAATCCCCGGGATAATACTGTCCGATGGTGATATCCTTAATCATGCCGGCCTCCTTTGGCGCGCGCGGCGATGGCGTCGGCCAGTTCCTCCAGGCGGAAAAGCCCCTGGGGCAGCTCCCAGCCCGCCGCATTCAGCGCGTCGATCAGCTGGGTGGCCTCGGGCACGCCCAAACCCCAGGACGCCAGCTGCGCCCCGTGGGAGAACACCTCCCGCGGCGTGCCGCTGAGCACCACGCTGCCCGCGTTCATCACCACGATGCGGTCCGCCACCCGGGCGATGTCGTCCATATTATGGGTGACCATCAAGATGGTCATTCCCGCCTCCCGGTGCAGGCTCTGGATCAGCCGCAGCAGCTCCTCCCGGGCCGCCGGGTCCAGCCCTGCGGTGGGCTCGTCCAGCACCAACATTTTAGGCCGCATGGCCAGCACGCCTGCGATGGCCACCCGCCGCTTTTGCCCGCCGGAAAGCTCAAAGGGGCTGCGCGGCCCGTATTCCTCCGGGTCGATGCCCACCAGGCGCAGGGAATCCTTCACCCGGCGGTCCACTTCTTCTTCGCCCAGGCCCAGGTTATGGGGGCCAAAGGCCACGTCCTTTGCCACCGTTTCCTCAAAGAGCTGGTGCTCGGGATACTGGAACACCAGCCCCACCAGCTGGCGGACCTTGCGCCGGTCCGCGTCCTTGGCGTTGATATCCATCCCATCCACCAGCACCCGGCCGGCGGTGGGCTTGAGCAGCCCGTTTAAGTGCTGCACCAGGGTGGACTTACCGCAGCCGGTATGGCCGATCAGGCCCACAAATTCGCCGTCGGCAATGCTGAGGGATACATCCTTTAGCGCCTCCGCCCGGAAGGGCCCTCCCCCCATATAGGTATGCGACAGGTTTTGTACTACGATCGGCATAGCGCTTCCACCATCTCCCCTACCGTTACAGTATCGTCCGGCACCTTTACGCCCCGCTGGCGCAGCAGGTAGCTTAATTCCGTCATCTTGGGCACATCCAGGCCCAGTTGCTTGATGCGCGCCACCTGGCGGAAGATCTCCCGGGGCCTGCCCTGCATGATGATGCGGCCGCCCTCCATCACCACCACCCGGTCGGCGTGCACGGCCTCCTCCATAAAGTGGGTGATGTGCACCACGGTGATGCCCTGCTCCCGGTTGAGCTTGACCACCGTATCCATCACCTCGGCGCGTCCCACCGGGTCCAACATGGCGGTGGGCTCGTCTAAAATAATGATCTCCGGCCGCATGGCGATGATGCCCGCGATGGCGATGCGCTGCTTTTGCCCGCCGGATAGCATGTGCGGGGCGGACTGCGCCTTTTCGGCCATGCCCACGGCGCGCAGCGCCTCGTCCACACGCTGACGGATCAGCTGGGGGGCCAGCCCCAGGTTCTCCGGGCCGAAGGCCACGTCCTCCTCCACGATGGTGGCGACCATCTGGTTATCCGGGTTCTGGAACACCATGCCCGCGCTCTGGCGGATGGGCCACAGGTTCTCGTCGTCCGCAGTATCCATGCCCTTGACGGTGACACTGCCTTCTGTGGGCAGGTACAGCCCGTTCATCAACTTGGCCATGGTGGATTTGCCCGAGCCGTTATGGCCGATGACCGCCACGAACTCGCCCGGCGTTACCGCAAGGGACACGCCGCGCAGCGCCGGCAGCGGCGGCTGCTCAGCCCGGGGATATTCATAAAATACGTTTTCCAGGCGAATGATCGGTTCCATATTCTCATCCTTTTTGTCGTTTGCGGGCCGCTGCCCGGCTTGGGCTTTGGTGCAGGGTACGCAGGGCGGGCCGTGCGGCTATGCCGCCTGCTCATGCGGAAGAACACCGGGGGCAATTCTGGCCGTCTGCTAACGCACGAGGTTCTTTGCCATGCAGACTTTGCTCTTTTCATCCAAACCACAAGGGGAAGCAAACGGTAAGGCGTTGCCATTCCGGTACTGCGAGGCCCTAAGACGCGTTTGCTTTTCCCTTGGCCGCGCGAGTGCTTCACCGGCCCGCGCCCTCGCGCAGCATGGCGCCTTTAAAACGGTTGGGCCTACCCGGCTCCCGCTTTGCGAGAATAAAAAAGAGGCTGGCGGTTTAAGCGCATTTAAGACGCCCCCTCCAGTCTCTTTCAAAAAGGTTTCCCTTTTACATCCTGCGCTTAGAGCAGCTCCAGGATCACCATCTCGGCGGCATCGCCGCGGCGGGGACCCTTTTTGAGCATGCGGACATAGCCGCCGCCCTGGCCGGACTCTTCCTTGCGCTTGGCGTACTTGGGCGCCATCTCGCCGAACATCTTCTCCACCAGGGGATGCTTGATGTCCGCGGTGCGCTCCTTGTAATCGCTCTTGCTCTCTTTAGGCTGCTTGGCTTCCTGCACATCGTACACATAAGCCATGATCTGACGGCGGGCATGCAGCTTGCTGGGCGCATCGATCTTGAACTCGGTGGGCACGGTCTGGCCCTTGTCGTTCAAAACGTCCTTGGTCACCGTCAGGGTATTGTCATATTCACGGACCGCCAGGGTGATCAGCTTCTCGGCGATCGCGCGCACCTCTTTGGCGCGGGCCTGCGTGGTCTCGATCTTGCCGTTCCACAGCAGGGCCGTCACCTGGTTGCGCAGCAGCGCCTTGCGCTGGTCCGCCGGACGGTTCAGTTTCCGATATCCAGACATGGTCTACACTCCTTACTTCGTTAAGGCTACTCGTCGTTCAGGCGCAGGCTCAGGCCCAAACCGGCCAGCTTCTGTACGACTTCCTCCAGGGACTTGCGCCCCAGGTTGCGCACTTTCATCATATCGCCCTCGCTGCGCATCACCAATTCCTCAACGGTATTGATGCCCGCGCGCTTGAGGCAGTTATAGGACCGGGCGGAAAGATCCAGCTCCTCGATGGACATCTCCAGGATCTTCTCCTTTTTGTCCTCTTCCTTCTCCACCATGATCTCTACGCTGCCCACGTTCTCCGTGAGGTTGACAAAGAGCATCAGGTGCTCGCACAGGATCTTGGCCGCCAGGCTGGTGGCCTCCTCGGGGGAGATGCTGCCGTTGGTCCACAGCTCTAAGGTGAGCTTGTCATAATCGGTGATCTGCCCCACGCGGGTGTTCTCCACCGCGTAATGCACCTTGCGGATGGGGGTAAAGATGGAATCCACCGGGATGACGCCGATAGGCATGTTGGGCTGCTTATTGCGGTCAGCCGAAACATAGCCGCGGCTGCGCTCTAAGGTGATCTCCATGTGCAGCTTGGCATCCTCGTTCAGCGTTGCGATATGCAAATCGGGATTGAGGATCTCCACCTCGCTGTCGCACACGATGTCCCCCGCCGTCACTTCGCCCGCGCCCTGCGCGTCGATCACCACCGTCTTGACCTCGTCGGAGTGGATCTTGGCGGAGATGCCCTTCAAGTTGAGCAGGATCTCGGCCACATCCTCGGCGACGCCCGGAATGGTGGAGAACTCATGCAGCACGCCGTCGATGCGCACGGTGGTAACCGCCACGCCCGGCAGCGAAGAGAGCAGGATGCGGCGCAGGGTGTTGCCCAGCGTCGTGCCAAAGCCCCGCTCCAACGGTTCGATGACAAACTTGGCGTAGCGATCCCCGTCTCCTCTATCTACACACTCGATTTTGGGCTTTTCTATCTCGATCATTGGATCGCCCTCCTTGTGCTAAAATCGTTTAAGCCGCCCCGGCCAGGCCATGGGACCGGCCGGAAACGCAGCTTTTGCTCCCACATGGATTACTTGGAGTAGAACTCGACGATGAGATGCTCTTCGATGCTCAGGTCGATATCCTCGCGGGTGGGCAGCGCCACGACCTTGCCCTCCAGCGTCTCAAAGTTGACCTCGACCCACTTGGGGCTGGGCTTGGAAGCGCCGTTTTCGCGGATCTTCTTGAACAGCTCCTGTGAGCGGCTCTTCTCGCGCACGGTCACCACGTCACCGGCCTTGACCAGGTAACTGGGGATATCCACCTTGCGGCCATTTACCAGGAAGTGGCCATGGGTGACCAGCTGACGTACCTGCGGGCGGCTCTCGCCAAAGCCCATGCGGTAGGCCACGTTGTCCAGGCGGCGCTCCAACAGCTGGAGCATGTTCTCACCGGTTACGCCCTTCATCTTCTCCGCCATATCAAAGTAACGGCGGAACTGGCCCTCCATCATGCCATAGGCACGGCGGACCTTCTGCTTCTCGCGCAGCTGCATGCCATACTCGGACACCTTGCCGCGGCGGCCCTGGCCATGCTGGCCCGGGGGGGTGGGGCGCTTATTGATCGCACATTTGCCGGAATAGCAGCGGTCGCCCTTCAAAAAGAGCTTGCAGCCCTCGCGGCGGCACAGCCGGCAAACCGATTCAGTATATCTAGCCATTTCTGCTTATTTCCCTCCTTGATTAGCCTCTTCTGCGCTTGGGCGGACGGCAGCCGTTGTGCGGAATGGGGGTCACGTCTTTGATCAGATTGATCTCAAGACCCGCCGCCTGCAGGGAACGGATCGCCGCTTCACGTCCAGAGCCGGGGCCCTTGACGAATACCTCTACCGTGCGCAGGCCGTGCTCCATCGCGGCCTTGGCAGCCGTTTCGGCCGCCATCTGCGCGGCAAAGGGCGTGCTCTTTTTCGAGCCGCGGAAGCCCAAACCGCCGGCGCTGGCCCAGCTCAAGGCGTTACCGGCCGTATCGGTAATGGTAACGATGGTATTGTTGAACGACGAGGCGATATGCGCCGCGCCATGTTCAATATTCTTTTTCTCGCGACGACGACGCGTCGTCTTTTTTACTTTAGGCTTCGCCATGGTAACCCTCCTTACTTCTTCTTACGGCCCGCAACCGTCCGCTTCGGGCCCTTGCGCGTACGCGAGTTATTTTTCGTGTTCTGCCCGCGTACCGGTAAGCCACGGCGATGGCGAACGCCACGATAACATCCAATTTCCACCAGACGCTTGATGTTCAAGGCTACCTCACGACGCAGGTCGCCCTCCACCTTCACGTTCTGATCGATATATTCTCTGAGTTTACCTACCTCCGCCTCGGTCAGATCGCGGACACGGGTGTCCGGATTGATACCGGTAGCGGCCAGAATCGCCTGCGCGGTAGGACGGCCGACGCCAAAAATATAGGTCAGGCCAATTTCGACCCGCTTTTCCCGGGGCAGGTCCACGCCAGAAATTCGCGCCATTGACAGCTACACCTCCTGAATTGATTAAAGGGTGATAAAATTCCTTCTTAAAAACGCACGCCATCATGTTTGCACAGGTCGTCCCTCCGCGGGGCATGCTCCAAAAGAGGGCCGCAGCCGCCCTGTGCAATTGTTTTAACCCTTAGCCCTGTTTCTGTTTGTGTTTGGGATTCTCGCAAATGACCATCACATGGCCCTTGCGTTTGATGATTTTGCACTTTTCGCAAATCGGCTTGACCGACGGACGCACCTTCATCTTCCAGAAACCTCCTTAAACGAACATAAACCTTATGCCTTGCCGCGCCAGGTAATCCTGCCGCGGGTCAGGTCATACGGCGATAGTTCCAAAGTCACTTTGTCGCCAGGCAAAATCCGGATAAAGTTCATCCGCAGCTTGCCCGATATATGGGCGAGGATCTTATGTCCATTGCTGAGTTCCACCTCAAACATCGCGTTAGGATATGCCTCCACAACGGTGCCTTCAACCTCAATGACATCTTGTTTGGACATCGGTTCACTCCTCTCCGCTTACCTTCCGGTTATAGAAACCGGCTGATTCCAAAGCACTGCGCACTTCTGAATCGAATATACGCTTATCATTTAACAATTTTTCCCGCAAACTGTCAATACATTCAGGCTTAATTGCCAAATGTTTCAGTTTCTTTTTCTTGGGATTGGCCAGTTTGCGCATCTGCCCATCACATAATAACACATAATCATCATCCAAAACACTTAAAATGATGAAATATTTGCCCGCGTCCCTTCCGGATTTGGAAAACACGATCCTTCCAGGTTCAGGGGGTATTCTCTCCATGCGCCTATCTCCTTTGCTTAAAGAGCCGTCAAGATCTCGGGCTCGCCATCGGTGATGGCCACGGTGTGTTCGTAATGGGAGGCCAGCGACCCGTCCGCCGTGACGACGGTCCACCCGTCGGGGCGCACCCGCACCCGGTAGGTGCCGGTGGTGATCATAGGTTCGATGGCGATGACCATGCCCGCCTGCAGCCTTGGGCCCTTGCCGGGCCGGCCAAAGTTGGGCACTTCCGGGTCCTCATGCATCTCCCGGCCGATGCCGTGGCCGCACAGATCGCGCACCACGCCATAGCCGCGGGACTCGCAGTACTGCTGCACGGCATAGGAGATATCCCCCAGCCGGTAGCCCACCTTGCAAAACTTGACCGCTTCCCAGAAGCTGGCTTCGGTCACCTCGATCAGCGCCTGGGCCTCTTTGGAGACCTTGCCTACGGGGAAGGTTTCGGCGGTATCGCCCTGCCAGCCCTCGTAGATGGTGCCGATATCGGCGGAAAAGATGTCGCCTTCCTGTAAAACCCGCTGAGAGGGGAACCCGTGCACCACTTCTTCATTGGTGGAAGCGCAGATCGCGTAGGGGAAGCCCTCGTACCCTTTAAAGGAAGGGATCGCCCCGCAGGAACGGATGGTATCCTCAGCGATTTTTTCCAGCTCCGCTGTGGTGATACCGGGCGCCACGGCCTGGCCCACCGCCTGGCGGGCCTTCGCGGCGATCCGGCCTGCGTCACGCATATGCGCGATCTCTTCCCGGGTCTTGATCTCGATCATTTCGCGTCACTTCCCAATGCGGCCAGGATATCCGCGCGAACCTCTTGGACGCTGCGCGCGCCGTCGATATCCACTAAGATGCCCTTGTCCCTGTAAAAGTCGATCAGCGCGCGCGTCTGAGCCTCATAGACCTCCAGGCGCTTGCGGATCGTTTCAGGCTTATCGTCATCCCGCTGGATGAGCAGGTTGCCGCACACGGCGCACTCCTGCGCGCCATCCAGTGTGGTGATGTGATAGCTGGCCCCGCACTCGGGGCAGACGCGGCGACCGCTCAGGCGGTCGATCAGGTGATCGTGCGCCACATCCACGTTGACCGCATAGTCCAGCGCGACCTTCTCATCCAGCGCCTCGGCCTGGGGCAGGGTGCGCGGGAAGCCGTCGAGCAGATAGCCGTTTTTGCAGTCCGCCGCGGCGAGCCGGTCGTTCACCAGATCAAGGGTCAGATCGTCGGGCACCAGGCGGCCTTCGTCGATAAACTTCTTGGCGGCCACGCCCAGGGGCGTCTCATTCTTGATATTCTGGCGAAAGATATCGCCCGTCGAGATATGGGGGATGCCCAACTCCCGGCTGATAACCATGGCCTGGGTGCCTTTACCGGCGCCCGGAGGGCCTAAAAATACGATTTTCATGCCATACTCCTTAGGATAGGAAGCCTTTGTAGTGGCGCATCAGCATCTGAGACTCGATCTGCTTGGAGGTCTCCAGCGCAACGGATACGGTGATCAGCAAGCTGGTGGAACCAAACGCGCGCATCAGGCTGCCCATCATCGAGCCGCCGACGCTGATAAAGATCGAGGGCAGCAGCGCCATGAGCGAGAGAAATACCGCGCCAAAGAAGCACAACCGCACCGAGACCCGGTGCAGGTATTCCATCGTCGGCCGGCCGGGGCGGATGCCCGGGATAAAGCCGCCGTGCTGCTGCAGGTTCTTCGAGATCTCCTCAGGGTTAAAGCTGATCGTATTATAAAAATACGAGAAGAACAGGATCAACAGCGCCTGGATGATCATATACACCCAGCTGCCCACGCCGATATACTGGGTATACCAAACGTAAAACGGGCTGTTGGGCCAGAAGATCTGGCAGAGAATCTCCGGGAAGGTGATGATCGCCGAGGCGAAGATCAACGGCAGCACGCCGCCGGAGTTCACCTTCATGGGGATGTGGGTGTTCTGGCCGCCGTACATCTTGCGGCCCACCACCTTTTTGGCGTACTGCACCGGCACGCGGCGCTGCCCCAAATCGACAAACACCACGGCGGTGATCAGCGCCACGATCACGACCAGCATGATCGGCAGCACCCAGAAGGACATCTCCCCTACGCTGATGGCCTGGAAGGCCTGGTAGAGCATGTTGGGCACGCGGGAGATAATACCCACAAAGATCAACAGCGAAATGCCGTTGCCCACGCCGTTCTCGGTAATGCGCTCGCCGATCCACATGGTCAGCGCGGTACCGGCCGTCAGGCTCACGCCGATGACGAAGTAGTTAAAGAAGCTGGTGGAGGTCACCGCGCTTGAACCCAAGCTCAGGATGATACCCACCGACTGGACCAGGCCCAGCACCACGGTGAAGTAGCGGGTGTAGGTCGCGATCTTCTTGCGGCCCTCCTCGCCCTCTTTGCTCAGCCGTTCCAGCTTCGGAATGGCCACGGTGAGCAGCTGCATGATGATCGAGGCATTGATGTAGGGGCTGATACCCATCGCAAAGATGGTGAAGTTCGCAAGCGAACCGCCCGAAATAATGTCGATCAAGCCCAGCAGGTTATTCTGGCCCACCACACTGGCGATGAATTCCCGGTTGATCCCGGCCACCGGCACGAAGCTACCGATCCGGTAGATCAGCAGCATCAAAAGCGTGTACAGGATCTTCTTGCGCAGGTCCGGGATCTTCCACGCGTTTTTGAAGGTCTCAAACACTTAGATCACCTCGGCTTTACCACCGGCGGCTTCGATCTTCTGCTGCGCCGACTGGGTGAACTTCGCGGCCTGCACCGTGAGTTTCACGGTCAGCTCGCCATTGCCCAAAATCTTAACGCCATCATAGGCCTTTTTGATCAGCCCTTTGTTGATCAGTGCCTGCGCATCGATGGTAGCGCCATCCTCAAACGCATTGAGGTCACAAAGCTTAACTTCGGCATACACCTTGGAGAACGGGTTGTAGAAGCCCCGTTTGGGCAGGCGCCGTGCCAGCGGCATCTGGCCGCCCTCAAAGCCCGGGCGGACGCCGCCGCCAGAGCGGGCCCACTGGCCTTTATGGCCCTTACCGGAAGTTTTACCTAAACCCGACCCGGTGCCGCGGCCCAAACGTTTGGGGCCGCGAGAGGCGCCGAGCGCCGGCTTTAACTCATGGGTTTTCATGGGTCAAACCCTCCTTCTAAAGAAATTAGTCAGCAATCTCTTCGACAGATACCAGATGTTTGACCTTGAAAACCTGACCGCGTACGGCGGGAATGTCTTCGCGGATAACCTGGCTGCGAATCTTTTTCAACCCCAGCGCTTCAACGGTAGCCTTCTGATCTTTCAGGGCGCCGATGGTGGAACGCACAAGGGTAATCTTCAATTTGCTCATGAACTTTTCCTCCTAACCCAGCACTTCCTCGACGGTCTTGCCGCGCAGACGGGCCACATCTTCAACCGTCTTAAGCTCGGCCAGGCCGGCGATGGCAGCCTTGACGCAGTTGGCGGGGTTATTCGAGCCGTAGGATTTGGTCCGGATATCTTTGATACCGGCCATCTCCAATACCGCACGCACGGGGCCGCCGGCGATAACACCGGTACCTTCTTCAGCAGGCAGCAGGAGCACCTGGCCCTTGCTGAACTTGCCCACCACGCGATGGGGGATGCTGGTGCCCACCATCGGGACGGTGATGAGGTGCTTTTTCGCATCCTCGGTGCCCTTGCGGATGGCCTCGGGAATCTCGGTGGCTTTACCCATCCCGACGCCCACGTGGCCGGCGCCGTCGCCCACCACGATCAGGGCGCTGAAGCGGAAGTTACGCCCGCCCTTTACCACCTTGGCGACGCGGTTGACCGCTACCAGCTTTTCCTGTAAATCCAGAGTATTCGGATCAATACGCTGCATGGATGTTCCTCCTTCTAAAATTCCAGGCCGCCTTCGCGGGCCCCGGCGGCAACCTCGGCCACACGGCCGGTGTACAGGTACCCGCCACGGTCGAACACCACGGTCTTGATCCCCTTTTCAAGGGCCTTCTCCGCGGCGATCTTGCCAACCAGATGGGAAGCCTCGCTCTTGGTCATCTCTGCTGCCTGCTCGCGGACGGATTTGTCCAGCGTGGAGGCGGCGACCAGGGTATTGCCGGCAACGTCGTCGATCAGCTGCACATAGATGTTGTTCAGGCTGCGGTAAACGTTCAGACGCGGGCAATCCGCCGTTCCGTTGATCTTTTTGCGCACGCGATAGTGGCGCACCCTGCGGATCGCATTTTTATCGGTTTTCTTAATCATCGGTGCCTCCTCCTTTCTTACTTCTTACCGGTCTTGCCTTCCTTACGGCGCACGACCTCGGTCTCATACTTGATGCCCTTGCCCAGGTAAGGCTCCGGCTTGCGAATCTCGCGGATGTTGTGGGCGATGGAGCCGACCAGCTGCTTGTCGATGCCCTTGACCACGATCTTGTTCGGGGTCGGCACCTCCAGCTCGATACCGGGGATCTCCTCCACCTCGACGGGGTGGGAATAGCCCACGGTCAGCACCACTTTTTTGCCCTGCTTCTGAGCGCGGTAGCCAACGCCTACGATATCCAGGCCCTTGGCATACCCTTGGGTCACGCCCACGACCATGTTATTGATCAGCGAGCGGCTAAGGCCGTGCAGCGCACGGTGGTTCTTATCGTCGCTGGGGCGGCGCACGTTAATCACGCCATCCTCTAAAGCGACGGTGATATCATGATGAATTTTCTGCTTAAGCTCCCCTTTGGGGCCCTTGACGGTGACCACGTTTTCCGCATCAACAGAAACGTTTACGCCGCCGGGAACCGCGATAGGGAGACGCCCAATCCTCGACATACCTACACCTCCAAAATATCGCGCTTACCAGACATAGGCCAGCACTTCGCCGCCTACGCCCATCTTACGCGCCTGCTTGTCGGTCATCACGCCCTGGGACGTGGAGATGATCGCGATACCCAGGCCGCCGAGGACCTTGGGAAGCTCGTCTTTACCGGCATACACACGCAGGCCAGGACGGCTGATGCGCTTTAAACCGGCGACGACTTTTTCCTTGTTGGGACCGTATTTGAGTACGATCTTCAGCGTGGATTTGGGGCCTTCCGTAACCACATTGAAGCTGCGGATGAAACCTTCGTCCAACAAAATCTGCGCGATTGCCACCTTCATCTTGGAAGAGGGCATTTCGACAGCATCATGTTTAGCGATCTGTGCGTTGCGGATACGGGTCAACAGATCCGCAATAGGATCGGTTACTACCATGAGACGACCTCCTTTCTTTTACCCGGGATTACCAGCTGGCTTTGCGCACGCCCGGAATCTGACCCTTGTAGGCCAGATTGCGGAAGCAAATGCGGCAGATGCCATACTTGCGAAGAACAGAGTGCGGCCGGCCGCAAATGCGGCAGCGGGTGTACGCCCGGGTAGAGAACTTAGCGGGCCGCTGCTGTTTATTGATCATGCTTTTCTTTGCCATTGAAAGCTTCCTCCTTACTTACTGCGCAAAGGGCATGCCCATGAGCTTCAGCAGCTCCAGCGCCTCTTCGTCAGTTTTGGCCGTGGTGACAAAGATGATATCCATACCGCGGACGGATTCGACCTTGTCGTACTCGATCTCCGGGAAGATCAGCTGCTCGCGGATGCCCATGGCGTAGTTGCCGCGCCCATCGAAGGACTTGGCAGAGATGCCGCGGAAGTCGCGCACGCGGGGCAGCGCGATGCTGATCAGCTTATCGGCAAAGTAGAACATCTTATCGGCACGCAGGGTGACCTTGGCGCCCACGTTCATGCCGGCGCGCAGCTTAAAGTTTGCCACCGACTTTTTCGCCTGGGTGATCACGGGCTTCTGGCCGGCGATGATGCCTAAGTCGCGCACCGCGGCCTCCAGGGCCTTGGAGTTATCCTTGGTATCGCCCAGACCCATGTTAATGACGATCTTCTCCAGTTTGGGAATCTCGTTCACGTTTTTGTATCCAAATTTCTGCTGCAATGCCGGAGCGACCTCTTTGAGGTATTTCTCCCTCAGCCGGGGCATTGCCATTTCGGTATTTGCCACGTATTTTCCCTCCCTTTATGCGCTATTTCGCGAACGTTTCGCCGCACTTCTTGCAAACGCGGACCTTCGTGCCGTCGGCCAAGGTCTGTTTGGAAATACGGGTGGGCTTTTTGCACTTGTCGCAGTAGAGCATCACTTTGGACGCGTAGATCGCGCCCTCACGCTCGATGCGGCCGCCCTGCTCGCTGGCGTTACGGGGACGCACATGGCGGGTGACCATGTTCACGCCTTCGACGACGATCTTGCCCTCGCGGGGCAGCGCCGACTGGACTTTGCCGACCTTGCCGGCGTCCTTGCCGGAGATGACCATGACCGTATCACCCTGTTTGACATGCAATTTCTTAGGCAGAGACACTTTCACGCCACCTCCTTACAGTACTTCAGGCGCTAAAGACACGATCTTCATATAATCGCGCTCGCGCAGTTCACGCGCCACAGGCCCGAAGATACGGGTCCCGCGGGGCTGTTTCTGGTCGTTGATGATGACGGCGGCATTATCGTCAAAGCGGATATAGGTGCCGTCGTTCCGGTGCGAGCCGGATTTGCTGCGGACGATAACGGCCTTAACGACGTCGCCCTTTTTCACAACGCCGCCGGGCGTTGCGGTCTTAACAGAAGCCACAATGGTATCACCGATGTTGCCCGTACGGCGGAAGGAGCCACCCAGCACGCGAATGCACATGATCTCCTTAGCACCGGTGTTATCGGCTACTTTCAGCCGGGTTTGAGGCTGAATCATAACGCTTAACCTCCTCTAAATTACGCACGCTAAGCCGCGTTATTTCGCTTTCTCGATGATCTCAACCAGGCGCCAGTGCTTTTCACGGGAAAGCGGGCGGGTCTCCATCACGCGGACGCGATCGCCGACGTTGCATTCGTTATTCTCATCGTGTGCCTTAAGCTTGGTGGTCTTATTCACGGTCTTGCCGTAAAGGGGATGCTTCACCTTGGTCTTCATGGCGACAACGATCGTCTTATCCATCTTATTGCTAACCACCTGGCCCACGCGGGTCTTGCGGTTGCCTCGAATTTCGCTCATCTAGCTACTCCTCCTTTCAAGCTTACGCTTTGGCCTTGAGCTCACGCTCGCGCAGGATCGTCTTGGCGCGGGCGATATTGCGGCGGCACTCGCGGATCGACTTGGGATTTTGCAGCTGACCGGTGGCCGCCTGGAAGCGAAGATTGAACAGCTCGTTCTTGAGTTCGTCTACCTGCGTGCTCAGCTCCCCAGTCGTCATATCGTGGAACTTATTCGCTTTCATTGACTTCACCACCCTGAACGTTTTCGCGTTTGATAAACTTGGTCTTAAGCGGCAGTTTGTGCGCGGCAAGGCGCAGGGCCTCGCGGGCTACTTCCTCGGAAACGCCCTTCATCTCAAACAGGACGCGGCCGGGTTTGACAACCGCTACCCAATACTCCGGAGAACCTTTACCAGAACCCATTCGGGTCTCGGCGGGCTTGGCCGTTACCGGCTTATCCGGGAAGATCTTGATCCAGATCTGTCCGCCACGACGGATGTAACGGGTCATGGCGATACGGGCGGCCTCGATCTGGTTGCTGGTCACCCAGCTGGGCTCAACAGCCTGAATACCGAAATCGCCGTAAGCCAGGAAATTACCGCGGCTGGCCTGGCCCTTCATGCGGCCACGAAATACGCGGCGATGTTTAACTCTTTTGGGCATCAACATTTTAAGCTTTACCCCCTTGCGCATTGGGTTTTACGGCCTTTTTGGCGGGCAGGACCTCGCCTTTGTAGATCCAGACCTTGACGCCGATGCGGCCGTAGGTGGTCTTCGCCTCGGCGAACCCATAGTCGATATCCGCACGCAGGGTCTGCAGCGGCACGGAGCCGTCATGATACCCCTCGGAGCGGGCGATATCCGCGCCGCCCAGGCGGCCGGAAACCTTGGTCTTGATACCCTTCGCGCCGGCTTTCATGGCGCGGCCCAGAGTGGACTTCATCGCCCGGCGGAAGGAGATGCGGCGCTCGAGCTGGGCGGCGATATTCTCAGCCACCAGCTGGGCATCCGTATCCGGATTTTTAACTTCTACAATATTCAGGTGCACGGGCTTGCCGATGTACTTCTCAACAGCCTTGCGGGTGGCGTCCACGCCGGAGCCGCCGCGGCCGATGATGATACCGGGCTTTGCCGTATAGATGTTGGCGCTGATCTTGGTGGCAGCGCGCTCGATCTCGATCTTGGAGATACCGGCTGCAAACAGGCGCTCTTTCAAGAACTCGCGCAGCTTGTAATCTTCAATCAGGTTATCGGCAAACTTCTTGCTGTCGGCGAACCACCGGGTATCCCAGTTTTTGATGACGCCGACGCGCAAGCCGTGCGGATGAACTTTCTGACCCATCGTTTTGCCTCCTTACTGCTTCTGATCCAGGATGATGGTGACGTGGCTGGTGCGCTTGCGGATGCGGTACGCACGACCCTGCGCGCGCGGGCGATAACGCTTGAGCGTCGGGCCCTGATCGGCAAACACCTCGGCGACGTACAACCCTTCGGCATCCATGTTCAGGTTGTTCTCCGCGTTTGCGATGGCGCTTTTGAGCAGCTTCTCCACCACCGGGGACGCAGCCTTGGGCGTAAAGGCCAGGATGGCCAGGGCGTCCGAGACCGATTTTCCACGGATCAAATCGATAACAGCCTTAACCTTGCGGGCGGAGATGCGCACGTAACGTGCCTTAGCGTGAGGACGCTGGTCTTTATTCTCGCGACGCTTGGCGGCTTTTTCCCTCTGTCTGGTAGCCATTTATACTCTCCCTCCCCGCTTATCTCGAACCCGAGGACTTTTCACCGGCATGGCCGCGGTAGGTCCTGGTGGGTGCGAACTCACCAAATTTGTGACCGACCATCTCTTCGGTAACGTATACCGGCACATGCTTGCGTCCATCGTGAACGGCGACCGTGTGCCCGACGAAGTCCGGGAAGATTGTAGAAGCCCGGGACCAGGTCTTGAGCACTTTTTTCTCATTATTGGCGTTCATTTCCTGAACGCGCTTGAGCAGCTTAACGCTAATATAAGGTCCTTTTTTAACCGACCTAGACATGCTGCTTTGCCTCCTTTCGACTATTCAAAAGCCTTAGCCGCGACGCTTGACGATATACTTATCGCTGGCCTTGTTCTTCTTGCGGGTCTTGTAACCCAGCGCAGGCTTACCCCAGGGCGTTACAGGGCTGGGCATACCCACGGGGGACTTGCCCTCGCCACCGCCGTGCGGGTGGTCTACCGGGTTCATGACGACACCGCGAACAGTCGGGCGCCAACCCATGTGGCGCTTGCGGCCGGCCTTACCCAGATTGACGTTCTCATAGTCAATGTTGGAGACCTGGCCGATGGTCGCGCGGCAGTTGATGGACACGCGCCGCATTTCCCCGGAGGGGAGACGGACCGTGGCATAGGCGCCTTCCTTAGCCATCAGCTGGGCGGAAACGCCAGCCGAGCGCACCATCTGGCCGCCCTTGCCGGGGACCAGCTCGATGTTGTGGATCATGGTGCCCAGCGGCATATCCTTCATTTCCATGGCGTTGCCGGGCTTGATGTCCACATTCGCGCCGGAAGCGATGGTGTCGCCCACCTTGACGCCCACAGGGGCCAGGATGTAGCGCTTCTCGCCATCGGCATAGTTGAGCAGGGCGATGAACGCCGAGCGGTTGGGATCGTACTCGATGGTGGCAACCTTGGCGGGAATCCCGTCCTTGTTGCGCTTAAAATCGATGATACGGTATTTGCGCTTGTTGCCGCCGCCACGATGACGAACGGTGATGCGACCGAAATTGTTGCGGCCGCCCGTCGACTTCAGGCTGGTCAGCAGCGACTTCTCCGGCGTATTGGTCGTGATCTCCTCGTAGGTGGAGACCGTCATCCCGCGCCGGGCAGGCGAAGTCGGCTTATACTTTTTAATCGCCATAATTCTTGCCTCCTAAATGCGGATTACTGGGCCATACCCTCAAAGAACTCGATGGGCTTGGAGTCCTCTTTCAAAGTGACGTAAGCCTTTTTGGTGGCAGGCTTGCGGCCCACGATGTTGCCACGGCGGGTGAGCTTGCCTTCGTTGTTCATGGTATTGACCTTGGCGACCTTGACGCCGAAGATGGCTTCAATGGCCAGTTTGATCTCAGTCTTATTGGAATCCGGAGCGACGATGAAGGTATAGCGCTTGTCAGCGAACCCGTCGTAGCTCTTCTCGGTCAAAACCGGGCGGATGACCACATCATAAGGGCTTCTCATTAAGCGTACACCTCCTCGATCTTGGTCAGCGTGGCTTTATCGGCCACCAGCTGGTCCGCATTCATCAGGTCCAAAACGTTCAAGGTGTTGACGAACAACAGCTTGACACCCGGGATGTTGCGGGCCGCGCGCTCGATGGTCTCGTTCTTGTCGCTGAGCACCAGCACCACCTTTTTGGCGGCTTTGATGTTCTCCAAAACCTTGGCCATCTCACGGGTCTTGGCCTGAGGCAGCTCCAGCGCGTCCAGCGCCAAAAGCGAACCCTCAGACACTTTATTGGAAAGCGCGCACTTCATTGCCAGGCGGCGCACCTTCTTATTGACACTCAAGGTATAATCCCGGGGCTTCGGGGCGAAAACCACGCCGCCATGCCGCCACTGGGGCGAGCGGGTGGAACCCTGACGGGCACGGCCCGTTCCCTTCTGACGCCACGGCTTGATGCCGCCGCCCGCCACTTCGCTGCGGGTGAGCGTGCTCTGCGTGCCCTGGCGCTTGTTGGCCAGCTGCGCCACGATGACCTGGTGAACCACAGGCTCGTTCATGGCTTGGCCAAAGACCGCTTCGGACAGCTCCATCTCGCCGGCCGAGGCGCCCTGCATATTCAATAACGCAATTTTAGGCATATGGGTGAATCCTCCTTTCCGAAACGGTCCTACGCTTTAATGGACTCGCGGATCTCGAGCAGCGTGCCTTTGGGGCCGGGCAGCGCGCCCTTGACCAGCAGTAGGTTGCGCTCGCCATCCACGCGGGCGATGGCCAGGTTCTGGATGGTCACGCGCTCGTGGCCGTACTGGCCGCCCATGTGCTTGCCCTTAAAGGTCTTGGACGGGCTAGAAGTCGCGCCCAAGGAACCGGGGCCGCGGTGATACTTGGAACCGTGGGCCATGGGGCCGCGGGACTGGTTCCAACGCTGGATGGGGCCGGTAAAGCCGCGTCCACGGGTCAGACCGGAAACATCCACGCTGTCGCCCTGCTCAAAGATGCTCACGTCGATGGTAGCGCCCACCTCGTAATCATCGCAGTTTTCCAGGCGGAACTCGCGAAGGTAACGCTTGACCTGCGCGCCGCTCTTGGCATAATGCCCTTTGACGGGCTTATTGACCAGCTTTTCACGGATATCGCCAAAGCTCAGCTGCAGGGCAGCGTAGCCATCGGTCTCTTCCGTTTTTTTCTGCACGACGGTGCAGGGGCCGGCCAGGACCACGGTCACAGGGACCACGGTGCCGTTTTCTTCAAAAATCTGGGTCATACCCAGCTTTTTGCCGAGAATTGCCTTTTTCATCTCTTCTCCACCTCCTGATACGCCGTTACAGTTTGATCTCAATATCCACCCCGGCGGGCAGGTCCAGCCGCATCAGCGAATCGACCGTACGCGAAGAGGTGTTAAAGATGTCAATCAACCGCTTGTAGGTACGCATTTCGAACTGCTCGCGCGAGTCCTTATACTTATGCGTGGCCCGCAGTACGGTGATGATCTCTTTTTCAGTAGGCAGCGGAATCGGGCCGGAAACGACGGCGCCCGTGCGCTGGGCCGTATCCACAATGCGCCCCGCTGAACTGTCGACCAGGTTATGGTCGTAGGATTTTAACTTAATCCGGATTTTTTGGCTCGCCATGGAACTTCCTCCTTAACAATACGTTCTCAAATACACTGGGCCGTGTGTGCCCTTCTTAACAGGCGCAAAACGCCCGCACTGCATTTAAGCCCGCCGTCCGATTAGCGGACATGGTCCATGGAAATTACCCGGGTCGGTGCCCGGCAACCTCCCACTTCATCCCATTAATAACAGCAACTTACACAGTATACAATGAAAACCTTGAAAAATCAACTGCTTTCTTGATATACCCAAAGAAATATAGACAAGGCTTTGGGGGCCTTGCGGCCCCCTGCCCTATCCCGGCCCCACCCTTTAGAGGGCGGGAAACCGTTTTTAATTATTCAATAATGGAAGCCACGACGCCGGAAGCAACCGTGCGGCCACCCTCGCGGATAGCAAAACGCAGCCCCTCTTCGATGGCGATCGGCGTGATCAGCTTCACTTCCATCTGTACGTT
>NZ_JACRSO010000004.1 GCF_014384745.1 Luoshenia tenuis | reverse complement strand
GCGGCAGGTAGCACAATACGCAGTTGGCAGACATATTTATGCGTTTACGCATCCCGCGAAGAGCAGAGGGCTTCGCCCGCACATGAAATACCACCCGCTTGGCGGGTGGATGTTTATTGTATACCCGGCGCGCGGGCATGAGCACATGCGACAGGAACAGCGGCGGAAAAAGGTGCCTGCGGATTGGAACGTGGCGTGCCTGCGGCCTTTGCGAAAGGCAACAGAAATGCGGGTATGGGCAGGGGCCATATGGCCGGAAAAGCGCCCTAGACAAAGGGCCTATCCGGCGCGAATACCGGGGGCGCGGGGCTTGAAGCTGCCGCGCCTGGCAAAAAATGGCGGCCGGGCGCGGGTTTTAAATATCCTGTAAACGGGCGGTGGATAAGTGCGGCCAGCCGTTGGCGCGCAAGGGCTGCGGGATTTTGGGGCGGGCGCAAAAAAATCCCGGAGGAAGGCACAAAGCCCGGGGCAAATATGATACAATAATAAAGAGATAATCCTTTAGGGGGAAATGAAACTTTGGAACAAACCGTGAACATGCTGACCAACAGCTTTATGAGCATCGGCATATGGGATATCCTGGATATCGGCATCATGTCGGTGCTGATCTATTACCTGCTCAAGCTGACCATACAGACCCGGGCCAAACAGGTGTTAAAGGGGCTGGGCATCCTGATCGTGGCGCTGCAGCTGAGCGATATTTTGCAATTTCAGACTTTGAGCTGGCTGCTGAGCTACATCTTAAATTCCGGTATCATCATCATCGTAGTGCTGTTTCAGCCGGAGCTGCGGCGCCTGCTCGAGCAGCTGGGGCGCAACAAGATCCTGCAGGGCGCGCGGGACCTGCTGGTGGCCGATACCGAGGCCGCGCTGGACTTGACCGGCGTAGCCGAGGAGATGGCCCGGGCGCTGCAAAACATGGCCAAGACCAAGACCGGCTGCCTGATCGTGGTGGAGCGCCAGGTGCCGCTGAACGACATTATCGAGACCGGCACCCGCATCGACGCGCGGCTGACCAGCCAGCTGCTGGAGAACATCTTCGTGGTCAACACCCCCCTGCACGATGGGGCAGTGGTGGTGCGGGGCGGCAGGATCGCCGCGGCGGGCTGCTTTTTACCGCTGAGCGATTCGGACGCGCTGGCCAAGGAGCTGGGCACCCGGCACCGGGCGGCCATGGGCATCAGCGAGAATGCGGACTGCGTGACCTTCCTGGTCTCCGAGGAGACCGGGGTGATCTCCATGACCCGGGAGGGGCAGATGACCCGGTATCTCAATTCCAAGACCCTGCGCGAGGTGTTAGTTGGCCTGTTTGCCCCGCATATTTCCAAGGTTTCGCTGGCCACGCGCATCAGGAGGGCACGACGTGAAAGAAAAACTCATTAACATTTGCAAGCGGGTGGGCACGCGGCTGCGGCACAACCTACTGCTTAAGATCATGGCGGTGTTTTTCGCCGTTATCCTGTGGAGCTATGTGATGGGGGTGACCGACCCGGCCCGCACCCACGTGTACCGGGGCCTTTCCATCACCGTATCGGGCGTGGAGACCATGGAGCAAAGCGGGCTGGCCTGCGCCAACCTAGCGGATATTCTCCAGCTGAAGGCGGATGTTTCCCTTTCGGTACAGCAATCCAAGCTGCGCTCGGTCTCGGCGGACCGGATCAGCGTGCGCATCGACTTTTCAGGCGTTTCAGCCGAAGGGGAGCAGACCCTGCGGGTCTCGGCCTATACCTCCACCGGCGAGGTGGTCAGCGTGCGGCCCAGCGAGGTGACGGTGCAGATCGAGCCGCTGGTGAAAAAGACGGTGCAGATCTCCTGCGACCAGGTGGGCACGGTGCCGGAGGGGTACTGGCAGGGCGAGTGCACCCTGGGGCAAAATACGGTGGACATCTCCGGGGCCAAGAGCGTGGTAGAGCAGGTGGAAAAGGCGCGGGTGGAGCTGAACCTGGCCGGGGCGACGGAGACCTACTCGGGCACGCGGGAGATCGTGCTGTTTGACGAGATCGGCGCAAAGGTGGACCCGGCGGCGCTGACGCTTTCCACCCACTCGGTCACGGTGGATGTGCCCATCTACCCGGCCCAGCGGATCGACATCAGCGAAATGGTGAACTTGGTAGGCCGGGACGCGGTAGCCCCCGGGTACGAGGTGAAGGATATCGAGTGCAGCCCGGAGAGCGTGCTTTGCGCTGGGCCGCAGGATGTGCTGGACGCGCTGGACAGCGTGACGCTGGAATCCCTCTCGGTGGAGGGCGCCTCCAGCGACGTGGCGCAAAAGGTGAAGCTGCGCCTGCCCAGCGGGCTGAAGTATGTGGACTATGAAGAGGTCGAAGTGGTGGTGCGCATCGGCGAGGCCGAAAAGAGCAAGACGCTGGAGCTGCCGGTCTACCAGATGAAGGACGGCGAGCAGGTGGGCACGGCCGAAAGCACCGTAAAGGCCACCATTACCGGGATGAGCAGCGCTATCGACCGGCTGACCGAGGCGGGCGTGCACCTGGAGGTGGACGTGACCGATTTAAGCCCCGGGGAATACACCCTGGCTGTAGCCAGCAGGCTGGACGATGAAACGCTGCGGGTAGAGGCGATCCTCCCGGATAAGGTGCGGGTGATCGTCCAATAAAAAGCGTGCCCCTGTGCTTGCGGGCGCGATGCGGGCCGATGAGTACCGGACATAAGTGGATTATGCCCGGTACTTCTCATATGCGGCGGGGGTGCGCGCTTTTTGTGGGATAAGGACGGAAAAAGGAGAATAGGATTTGATAGAGTTACATGAGCTGCGCCTGGGGCTGGAAGAGGAGAACGGGGCGCTATACGACCGGGCGGCCCAGCGGCTGAAGCTGGCGCGCCGGGAGATCGAGGAAGTGCAGATCCTGCGCCGCTCGGTAGACGCGCGGGATAAAAAAGACGTGCACTTTAAGGTATCGGTCCAGGTGCGCCTGGCCGGACCCGAAGGGCGGGTGCGCCTGCGGGGCAGCGACAGGATCGCCCCGGAAAAAGAGGCGCTGTCCATCCCCCAGGCGGCGTTTACCCTTCGCCCGGTGGTGGTGGGCGCGGGCCCAGCAGGGCTTTTTTGCGCGCTGACGCTGGCCCGGGCAGGGGCGCGGCCCTTGGTACTGGAGCGGGGGCAAAAGGTGGCCCAGCGTGCCAAGGACGTCCAGCGTCTGATGGGCCAGGGCGTGTTGGACGAGGAGAGCAACCTGCTCTTTGGCGAGGGGGGCGCGGGCACCTTCTCGGACGGGAAGCTGACCTGGCGGGGCAAGCAGCACACCCTGGGGCGGTATGTGCTGGAGGCTCTGGCCGCCGCGGGCGCCGGGGAGGAGGCCGTGTACGACGTGCGCGCCCACGTGGGTACCGACCGGCTGCGGGAAACCGTGACCCAGCTGCGCCGCCAGATCGAGGCGCTGGGCGGAGAATTCCGCTTTGGGGCAAAGGTGGCGGACCTGGAGGTGAGAGATGGCCGGGTGCGGGGCGTTGTGATGCAGGATGGGACGCGCATACCCTGCGGGGCGGTAGCCCTTTGCACCGGGCACAGCGCGCGGGATACCTATGCCATGCTGCGCAGCCGGGGCGCGGCGCTGGAGCCCAAGCCCTTTGCGCTGGGGGTGCGCATCGAGCACCCGCAGGAGATGATCGACCGGGCGCAGTACGGGCCCTTTGCCGGCCGTCCGGCGCTGGGCGCGGCCAGCTATGCGCTTACGGCCAAAGCGCCGGACGGCCGGGGCGTATACACCTTTTGCATGTGCCCGGGGGGCGAGGTGGTGCTCAGCGCCTCGGAGCAGGGAGCGCTGGCGGTCAACGGCATGAGCTACCACGCACGGGATGGGCGCAACGCCAACAGCGCGATCTTGACCCAGGTGTGGCCGGAGGACTTTATGCAGGCGGGGGACCCGCTAAGCGGCCTTGCATACCAGCGGCATTTTGAGCAGCTGGCCTTTGCGGCAGGGGGCGGCGGATTTATTGCCCCGGCCCAGCGGGCGGCAGACTTTACCGCCGGGTGCAGGACCGTGCGCTTTGGGGCGGTGGCACCTTCCTTTCAGCCCGGCGTGCGGGGGGCGGACCTGCGGGAGTGCCTGCCGGGCTATGCCGCCCAGGGAATAGCCGCGGGGCTTGCGGCCTTTGACCGGCGGCTGCGGGGCTTTGCCCTGCCCGACGCGGTGATGACGGGGGTAGAGACCCGCTCCTCCTCGCCGGTGCGGGTGCGCCGGGGCGAGGATGGCTGCGCGCTGGGGCTGTCGGGGCTGTATCCGGCCGGAGAGGGCGCGGGGTATGCCGGGGGCATCGTCTCCAGCGCGGTGGACGGGGCGGCTGCGGCGCTGAAGATGCTGGCCGCGCAGGAGATGTAGAAAAGGCCGGGCGGAATAAGGCCGGACGGAACGGAGAATATCCGCCGGATGCGCAATTAAAATTGTCAAAAACCCTTTGGTGGGGTAAGATAATATCAGACGGGCGGAGAGAAACGGCGCCGCCCCGGGAAAAGAGGTGAGCGGGCCGCAAGGCCCGACGGGATATGAATATGGAATGGATCGCCAGCGTGTTTAGCGGCAGCTTGGATCTGGCCATGACGATACTGGCCGTGTGCATGGGGCTGGTGCTGATCGTACTGGGGGTGTTGGACCGACGCATCTCCAGAGCAAAGGTAGCCCATGCGCCGCAGGCGGAAAAGCTGCCGGCGCGCCAGCGCGTCAGCCGGACGCTGGATAAGTGGGATGACGGCCTGCGCAATTTGAAAGACCGCTTCTTCCATCCCCGTAAAAAGGAGGAAGAGGCGCACACCCCCTTAGGCGAGCGGGAGGACGACCCGCTGATGGCCCCGATACAGGAGGGATTTGCCCACGGGCAGGCGGCGGAGATAATGGCGGAAGGCGCCGCTCCGCAGGCGGATGAGAGGACAGAGGATGCCGGCGCGCAGTGGGAAGAATACCCCGAGCAGGCCAGCTGGCCGGAAGATGAAGAGGACGGGGAGGCCTGGGCCGGGGAATATCCACAAGCAGCGCAGGAGACGGGGATACAGGACGAAGTGTGGCCGGAATACCCGGAGGAAACGCAGACACCTGAGAATGAGGAGGAAGAACATTGAACAGGATCAGCATCCTGACGGGCAATTATGGCTCCGGCAAGACCGAGATCGCCCTGGAGATGGCCCGCCGCCTGGCGGCGAAGGGAAGGACGGCGCTGGTGGATCTGGATATCGTGAACCCTTATTTCCGCTCCTCCACGCAGCGGCAGGCCCTGGAGGCGCTGGGGGTGAAGGTGTACGCCCCTAACTTTGCGGGCACGAATCTGGACCTGCCCTCTTTGCCGGGCGAGATCGTCGCCGTATTTGAGGACCCGGATGTGCAGGTGGTGTTTGACGTGGGCGGGGACGCCACCGGCGCAGCGGCGCTGGGGCGGTACCACCGCTATTTTGAGCGGGAAGGGTACGAATTGCTGTACGTGGTCAACGCCTGCCGGCCGCTGAGCGGCACGCCCGAGGAGATCGCCGGGCTGCTGGCACAGATCGAGGCGAAAAGCCAGCTGAAGGTGAGCGCGCTGATCAATAACACCAACCTGGCGCTGGAAACGGATGCGGATACGCTGATGGCGGGCCAGCAGGTGGTGCAGGCCGTGGCCCGGACGCTGGGGTTGCCGATCGCTTACCTGGCGGGCATGCCGCAGGTGCTGGAGGCGCTGCCCCAGGCGGTGCGCCAGGCATACGAGGGGCGGCTTTTTGCCTTTACGCCCGTGATGCGGCCGGATTGGCTGGACGAGTAGTTCCTCCACCGGCCATAAGCGCAGGAAAGGCGGTTGCCAGGCGCTAAATGGGAAAGGGAGAAAAGCCTTTTGCCGGGAAAGCCGCAGGGCAGAGCGAAGGGCTTTTGCGTCGGCAGGCGCGCCGGGCCGTAAGAGGTGAGGTGCGGACAGGCCAAGCGGTGGGCAAGAGATTCCTCGCTGCGCTCGGAATGACAGTCGTGGTGAGCGCGGAGGATGGTGCTTGGCGGGCGCAAGAGCGCGGACAGAGGTTAATGGAATAAGCGGATAAAAGGGCGGTAGCCCAGCGCGGCTTGGTATAGAGGTAAAGCCTTCGGCGGGCGCAAGAGCGCGGACAGAGGTTAATGGAATAAGCGGATAAAAGGGCGAAAGCCCAGCTTGGTTTGGCATAGAGGTAAAGCCTTCGGCGAGCGTAAAAAGCATAGCCAAAGGCCGATGATGGAGCGGAAAAAAGGGCGAAGGCCCAGCGCGGCTTGGTATAGAGGTAAAACCTTTGGCGGGCGCAAAAAGCATAGCCAAAGGCCGATGATGGAGCGGAAAAAAGGGCGAAGGCCCAGCGCGGCTTGGTATAGAGGTAAAACCTTTGGCGGGCGCAAGAGCGTGGCCAGAGGTTAATGGAATAAGCGGAAAAAAGGGCGATAGCCCAGCTTGGTTTGGCATAGAGGTAAAACCTTTGGCGGGCACAGGAGCGTGGCCAGAGGTGAATGGAATAAGCGGATAAAAGGGCGATAGCCCCGGGGGGAAGAGCGATGGATGAAAAATGGAAGGACTTTATCCTGTGCGCGGCGGGCGGCTGGTTTGGATTGCATAAGTTCCGCGAGGGGGAGACCGTGTGGGGCGTATGCTATCTGCTGACGGTTGGGCTGCTGCTCACGGGCTGGTTGCGGGATTGTTATGACTATTTCCAGGTGGCCAAGGGCCTGCAGCCGCCCATTCCCAAACGGGTCAAGCGCGCGCTGCGCGCGGTGGGGGACCCGGCCTTGCCGCTGCCGGTGTACGACCCGGGGCCGGTGCTGCTGGCCGAAGGGGAGAAATGCCATTTTTCGGCCCGGGCCAAGCGCCGGGTGGAGAGCGCACAGGCGGAGACCCAGGGCGCCCCGCAGGTGTTTTTGCGGGGGATGCTGGTGATCACCGACCAGCGCGCGGTATTTGCCGCCTCCCGGGGCGGGTTTGACGTAAAACTTGAGGCAATAGAAAAGCTGGACTGCGCCAGCCGGTATTTCTTTTTACAGACCCGGGAGGAGCGCTATGCGCTAAAGTGCAGGGAGGCCCGCTATGCTTGGCAGACTTTGCAGCGCATCCTGCATGAGCGCGGGGAAGAGGGCAAAACCGCGCAGGAAATTTGAGGGAAAACGACAAAAAACCTGCAAAACGTCCGTTGGGAAGTTGACAGGTGGGGTAAAGAAAATTATAATAAGGTATGGTTTTCGCCCGGGGGATAGGCGGTAAGCTGCCCCTTATAACGGGTATAAATCAAAAAAATTGTGCTGCCGGCCTGGCATGAAGGGCCGGGCGGCCATTTTTTTATAGCAGGGCCCCCTGGGGTCCTATGGCAAGAAAGGGTGACATGGAGGTATGGGTAAAGTAACGTTTAAAGAAGAACTGTGCAAGAGCTGCGGCCTATGTGTTAACGCCTGCCCGGTCAAGATTCTGGCGCTGGACAAAGAGCGAATTAACGCCAAGGGCTATCACCCGGTCGCGTGCGTCGCGCCGGAGAAGTGCACGGGCTGTGCGTCCTGTGCGCGGATGTGCCCGGACGTAGTCATCACAGTCGAGAGATAGGGCGCTCCGCTTTCGCAAAAAGACCTGTCTTTTTGCGAGCAATCACGCTTTGCCTGCAAATGCAAAAGCATTTGCGGCCGGCAAAGCGCGCAAAGAACGAAATCCTCCGGATTTCATCCGTTTTGGCGTACACGCCGCCAAAGCCGATTGAAGTTAAGGGATGCGTCCCTTAACAAACCCTGGAGATTGGAAAAGCCTGATAAATGCGGGGTGCATTTTGCCCCCATGTAGTATGCAGTACAAGGAGGACGGAAAATTCCTATGGCAAAGAAATTGATGAAAGGGAACGAAGCCATCGCCGAGGCGGCCATCCAGGCCGGCTGCCGGTATTTCTTCGGTTACCCGATCACACCGCAAAACGAGATCCCCGAATATATGGCGGCGCGGATGCCCAAGGTGGGCGGCTGCTTTTTGCAGGCCGAGAGCGAAGTGGCGGCCATTAACATGGTATACGGCGCGGCGGGCGCCGGCGCAAGGGTCATGACCTCTTCTTCCAGCCCGGGAATCAGCCTCAAGCAAGAGGGCATCAGCTATATCGCCGGGGCGGACCTGCCCTGCGTAATCGTCAACATGGTGCGCGGCGGCAGCGGCTTAGGCTCGATCCAGCCCGCCCAGAGCGATTACTTCCAGGCCACCCGCGGCGGCGGCCATGGCGACTACCGCACCCCGGTGCTGGCCCCGGCCTCGCTGCAGGAGGCGGTGGAGCTGATGATGGACGCCTTTGACATGGCAGATAAATACTTAACGCCCGTAATGGTACTGGGCGACGGGATGTTGGGCCAGATGATGGAAGCGGTGGATATGCCCGAGTACAAGGCCCCGGCGGACCTGCCCGAAAAGGACTGGGCCGCCACCGGCTGGGATGGCAAGAGCCGCAAGCGCACGGTGGTCAACTCGCTGTACATCAACGCGGCGGACCTGGAAGTGCAAAACCTTAAGATGCAGCAGCGCTATGACCAGATCGTGCAAAACGAGACCCGTTGGGAGTGCGATGGGGTAGAGGGTGCCGAGGTGATCGTCACCGCGTACGGCACCATGGCCCGCATCGTGCGCAGCGCCATGACCCGCGCCCGGGCCGAGGGCATCAAGGTCGGCATGGTGCGGCCCATCACCCTTTGGCCCTTCCCGGAAAAGGCCGTGTTTGACGCGGCGGCGCAGGACAGCGTGAAGAACGTGCTGTGTGTGGAGATGAGCCTGGGGCAGATGGTGGACGACGTGAAGATCGCCGTGGCCGGGCGCAAGCCGGTCAGCTTCTTCGGCCGCTCGGGCGGCATGTTCCCCACCGTGAACCAGGTGCTTGAAGAGATCCGCAAATTGAGCAAGGGAGGGATGTAAGCATGGCAACCGTATTCCAGAAAACCGCTATGCTGACCGACAAGCCCTTCCATTACTGCCCCGGCTGTACGCACGGGATCATCCACCGCTTGGTGGCCGAGTGCATTGAAGAGCTGGGCATGATGGACAAAGCCGTGGGTGTGGCCCCGGTGGGCTGTGCGGTATTTGCTTATGATTATTTTAACTGCGATATGTACGAGGCGGCCCACGGGCGCGCGCCGGCTGTAGCCACGGGCGCCAAACGGGTGCACCCGGAGAACCTGGTATTCACCTACCAGGGGGATGGCGACCTGGCCTCCATCGGCGCGGCGGAGATCGTGCACGCGGCGGCCCGGGGCGAGAACATCACCACCATCTTCGTCAACAACGCTATTTACGGCATGACCGGCGGGCAGATGGCCCCCACCTCCCTGCCTGGGCAGGTGACCACCACCTCCCCCTATGGGCGGGATGTGGACCACTGCGGCTACCCCATCCAGGTGTGCGAGATGCTCGCCACCCTGAAGGGGCCGGCCTACCTGGCGCGGGTAAGCGTGCACGACGTCAAGCACGTGATCCAGGCCAAAAAGGCCATTAAGACCGCGTTCCAGATGCAGCTGGAGGGCAAGGGCTTTGCGCTGGTAGAGGTGCTTTCCACCTGCCCCACCAACTGGGGCAAGACGCCGCTTGAGGCCATCGAGTGGCTGAAGGACAATATGATCCCCGCCTATCCGCTGGGCGTGTTTAAGGAGGCGAAGTAGGCATGGAACACCGTATCATCATCGCCGGCTTCGGCGGCCAGGGCGTACAGTCCATGGGCCAGCTGATCTGCTATGCCGGTATTCACGAGGGTAAAAACGTATCCTGGCTGCCTTCCTACGGGCCGGAGATGCGCGGCGGCACCACCAACTGCTCGGTCATCGTATCGGATGAGCCGATCGGCGCGCCGGTGCTGACCGAGGGCAATTGCGTCATGGTGCTGAACCGTCCGTCGCTGGATAAGTTCGAGCCGGCGGTAGAGCCGGGCGGGCGGCTGTATATCAATACCAGCCTGATCGACCGCAAGGCCGAGCGGGAGGATATCGAAGTGATCTACATCCCCTGCGACGACCTTGCCAATGAAATGGGCAACGGCCGGGTAGCCAACATGATCATGCTGGGCGCGTTCATCGAGGCTACGGGCATCGTGAGCATCGACAGCGTGATCGAGGCGCTGAAAAAGGTGCTGGGCGAGCGCAAGGCTCATCTGATTCCCTTAAACCGGGAGGCGCTGGAGCGCGGGGCGAAGATCGCCAGGGGAGAGGAAAAGGTATAGGGTTTTAGTCAGTGGAGAATTAAGGCTTAACGCGAGGCAGGGAGGAAAGTTAAGGAACGAATTTTGTTCGTTAAGGGGGAAGGGGGATTCCGATTTCCCCCTTATCCCCCTTAACAATCCCTTAACCCCTTGAAACGGCCACTCCGTGGTGGGGACGGAGGTTTTTCAAGCTCTCCTATGCAGGCAAAGATATATATTTTCCGGAGTGTTCGCTTATACACTATCTTTCGTGTCAAACCAACCTGCCCCCCTCTGACGAGGGAGGTGGTGCACCCAAAGGGCGCACCGGAGGGAGAGATTACGTTGACTGAAAACCTATAGTATGGAGATAAGCAAGAGATCCTTCGCTGCGGCTGCGCCTGCGCTCTGGATGACAGATCGTTATCTGGATGGCGACGGGTAAAGCCTAGCCCCGGGAACCGAGAGATTTGCATCGACTGGAAAGGTCATGCGATTAAAAGGGCGACAGCCCTGAAAGGTAAGCGTGGGCATGCGTAAAGCCCAGCCCCGGGAACCGGAAGCGTTGCATTAGCTGAAAAGGCAATGCGATCAAAAGGGGCTATGCCCCCTTGACAAAGGGCGGGCGCGAGGATAGAATAGCAATCACGAGGCGTTAAGAAGCGGGAACCTGCCCGATCCACGCACCGGGTTCAAGAGAGCGGCAGCCATGGGCTGAGAGCGCCGCACCCGGAGGATCGCGGGAAGGTCCGGCCCGCACAGCCCCGGCGGGGAAGGGAGGCAGAGCTTCCATAGTATCCGCCGGCGTGGCCCCGGTACGTTACAGCCGGGAAAGCGGGTTTGCCGTACCTTTATGGCGGACCAATGCGGGTGGTACCGCGGAGAAAGATCAATCGCTCCGTCCCCTAACAGGGGGCGGGGCGTTTTGTTTTACACGGCAAAAGAAAAGGCCGGCGGAGGCGTTGGGGCAGAAGGCCCCACGCGCAACCAAACGCCGGCAGAGCGGGATTTTTGCGACGCGACGGTAGAACGGCGGCAGCCAAACAATGAAAGAACGATGAGTTGGAGGTACTTTTATGGCGAAAAAGCAGCAGGAATTTGTGACCCAGATCACGCCCCGGGAGGAGAACTTCTCCCAATGGTATACCGATGTGGTGCTCAAGACCGAGATGGTGGACTACGGCCCGGTCAAAGGCACCATGGTCATCCGCCCCTACGGGTATGGGGTGTGGGAGCTGATCCAAAAGGAGATGGACGCGCGCTTTAAGGCCACCGGACATGAGAACGCCTACTTCCCGCTGCTCATCCCCAAGAGTTTTTTGGAGCGGGAGGCCGAGCACGTAGAGGGCTTTGCCCCGGAGGTAGCCTGGGTGACCCGCGGCGGCACCGAGGAGCTGGCCGAGCCGTTGGTGGTGCGGCCCACCAGCGAGACCATCATCTGCGAGATGTACGCCAAATGGCTGCAATCCTGGCGGGACCTGCCCATGATGATGAACCAGTGGTGCAACGTGGTGCGCTGGGAAAAGGCCACCCGGCCGTTCCTGCGCACCTCCGAGTTTTTGTGGCAGGAGGGGCATACCCTGCACGCCACCGCCGAGGAGGCCCAGGAGGAGACGCTCAAGATGCTGGAGGTCTACCGGGAGTTTGCCGAGAATGTGCTGGCCATCCCGGTGTTCTGTGGGCAAAAGAGCGAGCGGGAGAAGTTCGCCGGCGCGGCGGCCACCTATTCCATCGAGGCCATGATGCAGGACGGGCGCGCGCTGCAGGCGGGCACCTCGCATAACCTGGGGCAGCACTTTGCCAAGGTGTTCGATATCAAGTTCCTGGATAAGGACGGCAGCCACAAGTACGCCTGGCAGACCAGCTGGGGCACCTCTACCCGCATGATCGGCGCCATCGTGATGGTGCACGGCGACGAGCGCGGGCTGGTGCTGCCGCCCAAGGTGGCCCCCATCCAGGTGGTGATCTTGCCCATCGCCGCGCACAAAGAGGGCGTGCTGGATAAGGCTTACGAGCTGAAGGCCAGGCTGGAGGCCGCCGGCATCCGCGTGAAGGTGGATGACCGGGAGGGCCAGAGCGCCGGGTGGAAGTTTAACGAATGGGAGATGCGCGGGGTGCCCATGCGCATGGAAGTCGGCCCCCGGGATATTGAGAACGGCCAGGTGGTCGTGGTGCGGCGGGATACGCTGGAAAAGGAGTTCCTGCCCATGGAGGGGCTGGAAGCCGCCATTGAGGAGCGCTTGCAGCTGGTACACGACGGCCTCTACCAAAAGGCGCTGAAGCTGCGGGAGAGCAAGACCGTGGACGCTACTACCTATGACGAGTTGAAGGCCGGCGTGGAAAAGGGCTTTGTGCACGCCATGTGGTGCGGCGACGAGGCTTGCGAGGAGGAGATCAAGGCCGAGACCGGGGCCACCACCCGCAATATGCCCTTTGAGCAGAAGCCCTTCTCGGATGTATGCGTGCACTGCGGCAAGCCCGCCAAGTACGAGATTTACTTTGCCAAGAGTTATTAAGCGGGCGACGCCGACAGGATAGAGAAAGAGGAAAGGAAGCGCATAAGAAATGAAGAAAAATGCCAATATCAAAAGCTGCCTGCAGCCCATGCCGAAGGTGCTGATTTCCTGCCGCGGCAAAAACGGGGAGGATAACGCCCTGGCCGTGGCCTACTGTGGCAACTGCAGCTTTGACCCGCCCATGGTGATGGTGGGCATCGTGCCCAGCCGGTATTCGTATCACATGATCAAGGAGACCGGATGCTTCGTGCTCAACCTTGTGGGCAAGGATTACCAGAAGGAATTTGACTATCTGGGCAGCGAGAGCCGCCGGGACGGGGATAAGCTGGCCAAGATGAACATCAAGACCGCACAGGGCGAAAAGGTGAACGCGCCCATCCTGACGGACTGCCCAGTGAACGCGGAGTGCACGGTGGTGGACTCCATCATGACCGGCTCGCACGAGATGTTCATCGGCAAGATCGAGTGCATCCATGTAGACGACGGGCTGCTGGACGAAAACGGGGATATCGACTTTAGCAAGATCGACCTGCTGTAAAAGCGAAAAGGGAACAGACCAGTATAAAAGCCTTCCAGAACTTGATCTGGAAGGCTTTTGCCTTACTAAAAGGGCGCGCTAACGCTGGCGGGTGAGGGTGGTCTGCTCGCCGGTGGTGTAATCGAGTATCGTCATCTCATTGGGATTAATCATGCTGCGGATTACCATAAAGAGCAGCTTTTTATCGCCATAGCAGCGATAGCCGGTGAGTATCAGCTCATCGAACCTTTGCGTATCCACTATATTTTGCTCCAGGATGCAATCATCGCCATCTAAATTCTCAAAATAAAAGTAAGCGCCATCCTCGTTTTTCCATTCGCCATCAAGATAGTAGTAGAACCAGTCGCTCTCAAAAAGCAATTCCTGCATGCGGTGGTTGGACCAATAATCCGACACCAGAATGTCGCATTTTTCCCGATCGGTCAGGTTCGGATCGGCCAAAAGATCCAACATATGCAGATATTGGTGGCTGTCGTATAGGTTGTCGGAAAGCTGGAAAAACGCATAGGCATCCTCCCAATCCCACTTAGGATATTCCCCGTCTAAAACGTCTAACCCCAAATAATAGGCCAGGTCGCGAAATTCGTAGAGCGCATTGTCCGCGGGCGCATACCCCGCCTGCTTCAGGGCTTTAAACAGTTCCAATGCTTGAACGCCCGTTTCCACGTTGCCGGATTCTTTAAACGCTTTTTGCAGGGATTGCGCTTTGCGCAGGTCAGCCTCCTTGTCGCAATCCTCCACGCCGGGCGCACCCTCCTCTTGCAGTGCGATAAAGACGCTTTTGGCCTCGTCGAATTTTTCGCCGTTCAGCAGCTGCCAGGCCCGATCTACGCGGCATTGGATAGCCTGGTCTTTTGCATCTCGATAGGCGCCCAGCGAATCAAACAGGGTGGCAGCCTGCTGGAAATCCTCCCCCTGCTGCAGGCGCAGGGCGGCGACATAGCTGCGCATTTGCGGCGTATCCGCATAATCTTCCGGCAGCTGGGCTAGCTGCTGTTCGCATAAATCCAGCTCCCTGTGTGCTAAGGCGTTTATCGCCCCCTCATAGGCCTGTGCGCGGGGCAGGACGTTTACAGCTATTATCCCGCCCGCGGCCAGGGAGAGCACGCCGAATACGGCCATGCAGATGGGAAGAACCCGGCGGGGCTTTGTCAAGTTACCCTCTAACCTTTGGCGGTGGCGGCGCAATAAAAGGACTAAAAGGGCGATGGCGGCGGCAAGGCCAGCCAACCCCAGCGCCAGGGCGCAGAGCAGCAGCCCCTGCTCGGGCTGCGGGCCCGGGGCGGCAAACGTTCCCTGCGCCTGGGCGATGCAGACAGGCGGGCAGAGCAGTACAAGCGCCATGGGCAGCGCGGCGAAGGAGCGGGTACTTTTTTTCATGGGATATACCTTCTTTCTCCGGTACGGGGAGGCGGATGACGCCGGTATCATTTTTGAATGGTGCAAGTAAAGCCGATGAGAAAAGTATACTTTAATACTTACTACGTTGTCATTCAGAGGGAGGTCGGCTTGGGGCAGGAATAACACTCATGGCGGGCGGCAGACGTTTTGAACCGCTCAAAAGTCAGGAGCGGCTAAAAGGGCGATAGCCCTGTCATTCAGAGGAAGGCCGCAAGGCCGGGCGAAGAATATCGTGTACGGGCAGGAAAGCGACGCTTGACCTGGGCTGCGCGGTGCAGGCGAAACCAGGAGAACACCCTGAGATTCCGCGCCTGTAACTCGGAATGACGGGATTTAAAATCGCTCTTCTCGCGCAAAAGTATGGAAATAAAAGTATGGAAATATTATACCGTTCCCCCGCGCTGCGGCACAAGTGATGAAAGCATGAGGGTTAGAAATAAATGGTAAGGCGTCCGCGGACGCACGGGCCAGGGATTTTGTGTTCCCGCCAACATCGCGCTGGCTGCGCCGCAATGAAAAAGGACGGTTGCGTGCGATGGCTTGCCGCGGCTGCAGAGCGGCGGAGAAAAGCGGCTGCGGCCTAAGGGCGGAAAAAAGCGCCCGGCTGGGCCGGGCGCTGTAAACGCCATGGGATAAAATGCCCGCGGACCTTACTCCGCCTGATCCAGATAGGACTGGACCCGGGTTAAAAACTCCTGCCAGCGGCCGGCGTCCCGGATGGTCATGGGGCAGTTTTTATCGGTAAAATCCGCGTGCTGGCGCACGGCGGAGATCTCCAGCCCGTGGGCGCGCAGCAGTTTGGCGGTAAGTTTGGCGGCGTTATCAAAGGTCTTTTCAAAGTTGCCGTCGCTATTGACGCACAGCTCCACGCCGATGCCGTACTGGTTGCCCTCCGCCGTGCTGGCATGGTAGGCGACCTCGTCATCCGGGATGTGGTGGTAGATCTCATCCTGATCCACGGTGTAATGCCAGGAGGTAGTCCCCTCCCCGCCGGAGCACAAAAAATCCGCGTGGCTTTTGGCGTCCGCCCCGGCGGCGGTATTGGCCGTTTCGTGGATGACGATGTACTTGACCTGGCGCGCTTTGCCCGGCCGGCCGGGCAGCCCCTTTTTCACCAGCGCAGTGTGGATGGCCACGCCGTACGCCTGCTCGCCCACATCCCCGGTGCCCTGCCCGGAGGGGGAGGTAGCCTTGGAGGAGCCGCAGGCCCGGGGCAGCAGCACGGCGCCCATGGCTAAGCCTGCGATCAGGACCAGCGCCAGTATGCCCAGGATAAAGCTGCGGCGCGCTTTGGGGTTTTTAAAACTATACCGGCCCATCGCTACTGCACCCCATCGACCCGCGCCAGGCAGTAATCTCCCAGGGCGTGGGTGACCGGCAGCACCAGGCAGAGCTGCCCGTCCTTTTCAAAGGTCATCACCCCGTCGGCCGAGCCGTTATCGGCCTGGGCCATGGCGGCGCCCAGAATCTCGGGGTCCAGCACCTGCGTGAGGTATTCCACCACATAGCCCTTCATTTCGTCATCCCCATTCAGGATGGTGATCTTCCCGGCCTGCACGGCCTGGGCGATGTAGGCCGGGTCCCGCCCCGCCATCAGGCTGCGGCTCTGGCCGGTGGCCAGGTCAAAGTTATAGGTATAGGCAAAGGAGGTGGGGTGGGCCGAACCCTGATAATACAACCCGCCCTTCATCACCAGGCTGAGGATCTGTTCGTCCTGGGTCATCACCTCAAAGTTCAGGGAATAGGTATCCTCCTTGCCCATATCGGCGATGGCCTGCTGCACCGTTTTATCGATCGTATCATTAATGGCCTGCTGCGCCGCGGCGTTTGCCAATCCCTCGACCTGGGGATAGGTTACGGAGATACCGTCCCGCTTGACAGAGCGGGTGGACACGCTGTATGCCGGCGCCATGTCCTGGCCGTTGGTTTGGGCGGCCTGCGGGCTTGCGGCGGGCGTGGCCGTGGCCGGCGGGGTGATCGCCGGGGTGTTTTGAGGAGAGGGACTGGCGCAGGGCGACGGGGCCGCCTCAGGTTCTGCCGGCGTAGCCGTGGCCGGTACACCGCCGGTAGGCAAGGGAGAGGAACGGACCCCGCCATCCACCGATGTGCAGGCTACGGCGGCCAGCGCACACAATAGGAATAGGCAAAAAATTTTGCTGCTATATTTTTTCATGTTCATTTCCTCTGCCGCCGCGCTTGGGCGGGCTTTTACGATACTATCCCATCGTGGGATTAACCTGATTATAAAACGTATACGTAACAAAGTTGTTACATTTTATTACCAGACGGTAAAACTTTGCGCGCTTTTCGTAAAAATATGGGACGCGCAGCGCCATTTTTTGCCAGAAACCCAACCAAAGTGGGGGATAAGTCCCTGAAATGGCCGTTATCCGGGAAAGCAAAAGCCCCAGACGGAAAGCCGGGGCTTTTTGACAAATGGTAAGCTACTGGGCGTTGACCACGCTGTCCGGCGCGGGGATCTTGAGCACCTTGCGCCCAAAGGGGATGCTCAGCGCGAACAAGAGGGTGAGCACGGCCTGTAACGCAGCCACGCCGAAGTTGTATTGTACGATGCCGATGCTGGCGATCAGGTATCCACCGGCCAGGTTGCCCACGATGGCCAGCACCATGATCACCGTACCGTTAAAGGTCTGGGCGGTGGCGGCGTATTCCCGGGGCACCAGGCTGTAGATGTAGGTGGGCAGGGCTGTGACGTTGATGCCCATGGAGATGCCCCATACCGTGCCGGCGATAAACATCATAAACAGGTTGGAGGCCACCGCGTACAACACGTTTTCCGCCACGGCGAAGATGCCGGCGGCGATCAGCAGCTTGGGCAGGCTGGCCCGGCGGCAGTAACGGTTGACAAACAGCATGCAGGCCACCTGCACAAAGGCGCCGTAGCCGCTGATCAGCCCGTACTTTTCCGCCGAGACCCCGGCGTGCTCCAGAATATAGGCGTAGAAGCTGCCGGTAATGGCCGTGTAGATGGACAGCACGATGGTCATGATAAAAGCGGT
Source organism: Luoshenia tenuis (assembly GCF_014384745.1). Classification (NCBI taxonomy): domain Bacteria; kingdom Bacillati; phylum Bacillota; class Clostridia; order Christensenellales; family Christensenellaceae; genus Luoshenia; species Luoshenia tenuis. The sequence continues at coordinate 244,986 of NZ_JACRSO010000004.1, read as the reverse complement.
GACGAAATAGTAATTTTTAAATAGCTTCCAAGGCTGCAGTTTGACGGTCTGCGCCTTTTGTTTTTCCCGCTCGGCCTGCTCTAAGGCGCGGTATTCCGGGGTGTTGTAATCCTCCTCCCGAAAGCGCAGGCACAGGATCGTCAGCGGAAGGATCAGCAGCGGCGCCAGGTAGAACACCGCATCGATCCCGGTAAAATCCACCACCATGCCGATGCCCAGCGAGACCACCGCAAAGCCTGCGGAGCCCCACAGCCGGGTGACCGAGTAGTTGACCCCGCGGGCGCTCAGCGTGGAGACAAACCAGGCGTCCTGGAGGGAGTGGGTGGGCTGCTTGACCAGATAGTACAGCACGATCAGCGCGTACAGCGGCAGGCTGGAAAGGGCCAGCATCCGCCCTGCGGTGGGCATCAGCGCGAAGATGGCCGCATAGACCACCATGCTGATCAGATAGGTCTTTTTGGGCGAACGGATCTTATCGGAAATAATGCCCCAGATGGGCAGGGTGACCATGGCGATCACCCCGCCGATGGAGGCCCACAGGCCGATCTGCTGGCTGGAAAAGCCGATCTCCTTTAAAAATACGTTGTAGTAGTTCATCGGCGCGAAGGAGCCGAAGGCGATCAGTTGAAAAATGATGAATTGCCGGGTCAGTCTACGCTTGGTGTCATCCATGGTGCAAATTTCCCCCACCCATTCGCGGGCAGGCCAAGCCCGCCGCGCAATCGTCCTGTCGCCCGGGACCGGAAAGTCGCGGCGCGGCGCCTAAAATAACTCCTGTTTATAAACAAGCCATAAAAAGCATCCGTGCTTTATCATAGCAAAGTGTAAAAATTCTGTCAACTTTTAAGGGGAGATATAAAGAGAACGAGCCGGCAGCCTGATAGCAAGCGCTGCTGCGGCAGGGCAGAACAAAAAAGAACCGCGTGTTAGAATGCAGAATTTCCAGGGCGGTCGGGCGCGGGGCGGAGGACTATAAAGCGCAGAAAAGTGCTATTTTAAACATGGAAAAGGCCCTTATCCCCCAAAATATAGGGGATAAGGGCCGGACTGTATGCGTGGTTGAACGCAGAAAAGTGCTATTTCAGCAGCGCGTCGATGGGCTTGCCGTCCGCCTGGGGCAGCGTTAGGCCCAGCACCTTGGCAAAGGTAGCGCCCTCGTCCACGATGGGCACGGTCTCCAGCACCACGCCCTGGCGGAAGGAGGGGCCCATGCACAGCAGCGGCGGCTGGGGGCCTTTCTCGGGCATATGGCCGTGGGTGGAGTGGCCATAGCGGTAATCCGAGGTATCCAAGGGGCGCACGGCCGGGCGGCGCCAATCATCGCTGAAGGAGGTAAAGCCGTCGGTCTCCAGCACAAAGGAGAAGTCCCCGGATAGGTGGTAGCGCGCATCGGCCTGCTGGGCGGTCAACACCTGGCTAAAGCCGTAGATGCCCTCATCGGCCATGCGCTCCAGCAGGGCGTAGACCCGATCGTATAGGGCGGCGTCTGACGGGTCTTTCAAATAGACCTGGGCCGAGAGCGCGCAGGATTTGATGTAGGCGTCCCAATCCGTCAGGTTGCCCGCCGCGTCGGTGCGGATCAATCCCTGGTCCGCTAAAAAGACGTTGGGGCAAACGGCGCGGGTGATCTCCAGATGCCCATGGTCGCTGAGCACCACAAAATCTGTGCTGTCCTCAATGCCGGCGGCCCGCACCGCGTCCATCAGCTGGCCCAGCCAGCCATCGGTCAGGGCCAGGGCCTGGGTCACATGCCCGTTAAACAGGCCGGTGGCGTGGCGGGTGGAATCCACCATGCAGGGGTGGGTCATCAGCAAATTGGGCTTGTAGCGGCGGATGATGTCCGCCGCGCAGGCGATGGAAAAATTCTCGGACTGGGGGTGGGCATTGCCCTTTAAGCGCCACAGGTTGGGCTTTACGATCTCCTCCATAATGGGCCCGCTGCCCAATTTGCGGTAGGTGCCCTCCAAATCGTTTTCGTCCAGGTCCAGGTCCATCACCTCGGGGACGATGTAGTCGATCACGTCCTCCCCGCAGGCAGTCACCGGCCAGCGGCAGGCGGCGGTGGTCAGCCCCGCGGCCTTGGCGGCGTGGAACAGGGTGGGCACCTGCACCTCGTCTAAGCGGTTGTACCAGGGGCTGTTCAGATCCCCGGGGATAAAACGGTCGTTATTGGGGATGCCGGTCTTGCCGGCGTAGCACCCGGTCATGATGGCCACGTGGATGGGATGGGTGAGGGTGGGGTAGATGGTGCGCACCTTGTCCACCCGGGAGCCGCCCTCGATCAGCCGCTTAAAGTTGGGCAGGGTGCGCAGGGTCTCAAGATCCTCAAAGACCATGGCGTCCACACTCATGACGATGAGATGTTTGTTCATAAAAAACCCCTTCATTCAAAGCGCAGGCAGGCCCGCGCGGTATTTTTATCCATTATACCACAAAAGGGCCGCGCTTTAGCGAAAAGACGCGCGCATTTTGCCGCGGGGCTGCAGGGGAAGGGCTAAAACGGGAAAAGGCGGGCCGTTTGGCCCGCCGCTTCCGCTTGGAGGTTCCCATTCCTGGGGGTTGTGGGGTGTATGTTAGGAGATCCTACTACGCTATCTGGCAATGTTATTTGCCGCAACAGGCGGCCTTGTGTTTGCGGATATGACGCCGGGCCGCCAGAGAACAGGCGAACAGAATCAGCGCCAACAGGGGCATTATCCACTCGAACATCACGATCCACCTTTCAAAATTTCTTATTGGTTAGTTATAACTAACTCTTGCAAATTGAATATACCATAACCGCAGGTTTGTGTCAACCCCGAATAGAAAAAAATTTAAACTGGCCGCCCGGCCCCCAGGCAGGGCGCGGCTTGCCTTTTAAATGGAGGGCCGCTATAATGGGGGAAAAGCCGCCCGGCAAGGCGCGGGCGGCGGATCGAAAAGGGAGGTTTTATCGTGATCCGAGACATTCGAGGGGAGGACCTGGGGGAATACCTGGCCATGAGCCGAGCGTTTTATGCCGGCGGCGCGGCGCTGCACCCCGTCCCCGAGGGGAATTTTAAGGAGACCTTCCGGCGCTGCCTGGCGGGGGACCCTTACTGCCGGCTGATGATGCTGGAGCACCAGGGGCATATCGCCGGGTACGCGCTTTTGGCCCTGACTTATTCGAATGAAGTGGGAGGGCTTTGCGTATGGGTGGACGAGGTGTTCGTCAAGGAAGAGTACCGCTCCTGTGGGCTGGGGCGGGCGTTTTTCGCCTGGCTGCGGGAGACCTACGATAGCGCGGCCAAGCGCTACCGCCTGGAGGTATGCCACAGCAATGAGGGCGCCGCGCGGCTGTACGCGCGCCTGGGCTTTGAGCCCCTGCCCTATGAGCAGATGATCCTGGACCTTTAATGGAGCGCAAAGAGCGGCGTGGCAACCCTGCCACGCCGCTTTTATTATTTGCTAAGGCGTTAGTCAAAGTCGATCGTTATATCGCCGTTATTGGCGCTGGCTAAGAGGGACTTGTCGCCCCCTTCTTTTTCCTCGGGCAGGTTACATTCGCCCTTTTTGACCTGGGTGGCGATGGCAAAATCATCAAAGCCGCCCGCCAGCGTACCGGAGATATCCCCGTCCCGCACCTCCAGCGCCAGGGACTGGCCGACCTGCAGTTTTTCAAAGGTAATATTGCCGTTATTGTTGCTAAGCGTAAGGCTGCCGGCCGCCAGCGCGGGCAGGCAAATATCCGCATTGGTGGTGGACAGGGTCAGGCCCTCTAGCCCTTCCTGGGGCAGGGCGATGCGGATGGTGCGGTCCTCTAGCGGGGCCTTTGCGCCGATATAATCCTGCCACTGCTTATCGCTGCGGGAGGAGAGCACCAGCTCCCCCTCCTGTTGGGCGATCTCGTAGCCCTCTTTTTCGCTGGTGCTGTAGGTGAGGGTGATCTGCCCGTCCTGCGCGGGGACCACTTCGATCTGCCGGTCCCGCACGTCGATGCGCAGGGCCTTGACCTGCGCGGGGTCTGCGGTATAGTGCTGGGCCGTAAAGGTCTGCGCGGCGCAGCCGGGGGCCAATGCCGCGGCTAAAAGCAGGCAGCAAGCCAGGGCGATGATCTTTTTCATAGGTTTACCTCCTGTTATCGTGGGTTTATGCGGCCCAGGCCTTGTGCTGCGCCCGGGCGGGTGCTACAATACTGAGGATAAACCTTTGTGTAACACAAATGTCAAGGGGGACGGTATGGAAAATTTTTTTACCATCCGCCAGGCGGCCCAAAGGGCGGGGATGACCGAGGAGACCCTGCGGCATTATGACCGCATCGGGCTGGTCAAACCGGCCCGGCGGGACGATTGGACGCGGTACCGCTACTATTCCCAGCAGGACATCGTGCGCCTGAACACCATTGCGGCCCTGCGCTGCATGGACCTTTCCCTAAAAGAGATCGGCCAGGTGCTGGACTATGACGACCTGGGGCAGATCACCGCCTTTTTAAAGGATGCCGAGCGGGTGGCCGATGAAAAGATCGCCAACCTGCGCCAGGCCAAGGAGAAGATCAGGGCCGCGCGGCGGGATTACGAGCAAAAGCAAAAGGCCGGCGCGCCGGCGCAGGAGCCGTTTATCCGGGAGCTGCCCGGGCGGATGATCCTGCTCTCTCCGGAGCTGGAGACCCCGGCGCTGGACAACCTGTGGAACTACCTGCACCCTTTTTACCAGCAGCTGCCCCCGGAGCGGCGGGCGGCGTATACGTTTGAGGACCTGGCCGGGGTATATACCTGCCAGGGGCGCAGCCGCATGTTTGCCGTGTGCGCCCGCTATCCCGATACGGCAGGGCTTACGGCGCTGCCCGGCGGGCGCTACCTGTGCGCGGACTGCGCGCAGGATCAGCTGGAGAGCCGGCGGCAGGCGCTGACGCAGGCGGTGCGGGGGCGCACCGGCCGCGCGCCGGCGTTTAGCATCGCGCTGGTGGTGGTCTCGGGCATCTTGCAGTGGCACTACCAGCTGCAGGTGCCGCTAATGCAGGCAGGGGACGGGCAGGCGTAGGCGCGGGGCGGGCTAGCGGGTAGGCGTGCGCAACGCGGGCTGGAGCAGCCCGTGGTAATAGCCCTGCAGGGCGTGCTGGCGCACGTTCAGCCGGCCGGGGATGCGGGGCGGCCCCACGTGCAGCCCAACGCCCACGTGGCGGTACCCCATAAAGGCAAAGGGGATCTTAGTGACCGCGTCGTTGCCGTTTTGCACCCGCAGGGTCTTGAACACCCGGCGGTTGTAGCTGTCCCGAAAGGCGGCGTTGCCCACGCGGGGGCAGCCGAAAAGCGCCACCTCGAAATCCCTGTCCGGGAAATTGTATTGCAGATCCACCGCGCACAGCACGGCCAGCGCCGCGCCCAGCGAATGGCCGGTGATGCGCACCCGGTGCACGCCCGGGGCGACCAGCGCCTGGATGCGGGGGCGCACGGCTTCATCTTTATAGGCGTTGATAAAGCCGGTATGTACGCGTATCTTGGAGGCGGCGTTGCCATAGGGGATGCACTTTTTCCAAAATTGCAGGTCGGTCAGGGCGTCCCGCAGGGAATCGCTGCCGCGAAAGGCGATCTGCAACACCTCCCCCTCCCGGCGCAAAAAGCACTGGACGTCGTTGGGGGCAAAGATGGCGTAGGTGCGGCTGGGCGGAAGGTCGGGCTGGACATTGCCGTAGGCCAGGGCCGCGGTCTCCAGCTGCCGGGTGAGGGCGTGGCGGTCCATGTTTTTGGCACCTCCTTGTAAACGGGTCGATTTCTGCCATGAAAATAATATATGCGGATGCGCTGTGCAAAGGTGAAAACGCGCCCCCGTTGCAGGAGTTGCAATGGGGATGCGCTTTTTTGTATTAAAATACGTTTTTTGCTAAAGAAAGGATGGGCGGTTTTAAAATAGGCCCAGTTATCAAGGCTTTGCGGGCGCGCGGAAAAGTACAAAAGTGAATAAATATGAATACAGGGTTGATTTTTGACGCATTTTAGATAATAATGGAAGATGTCCTATTAGGTACTTGAATATGGACAGGGGCGTTTGCCCCGGCACCAGGCAAAGAGAGGAGTAAGAGGTATGTTTTGCGCACATTGCGGGAAAAAGATGGAGGACGACGCAGCCAAATGCCCACATTGCGGCAAGGAAAATAAGGCGGCACAGGCAAAGCAGGCCGCTGCGCCCCAGCAGGCCCCTGAAAAGCAGCCGGATCAGCCGGCGGCAGCGTCCCAGGCAAAGGGCCAGGATGCGCCCCAGGGCGCGGCCCCGGTAAAGCCGGCGGCGGGCGGCAAGACGGCTTTCCAGAAATTTATGGGCAACAAGCTGCTGGTAGGCGGGGCGATTGCGGCGCTGGTGGTGATCATCGCGATCATCGTCGTGGTCGTGCTGATGATGCAGCCCAAAAAGTTTAACCTGGAGGAGTATGTCGAGCTGAATTACGACGGTTACGATGGATACGCCACGGCCTATGTTTCCATCGACGAGAGCAAGCTGTACGAGGATATTCTGGCGGCCAAGGGCAAGAAGGTGGAGGATCTGGAATCCCTCTGGTCCCTGAGCGGGCTGAGCAGCGCGGCCAAGGAATACATGCTTTTGGAAGAGGCGGTGGACAGCATCGATGTGGAGATCACCTCGGAGCGGGAGCACCTGTCCAACGGGGATACGATCACCGCGTCCATCACCTATGATAACGAGATCGCCGGCCAGTCCAAGATCCAGTTTACGGGCGAAACGGTCACCCTGGCCGTGGAGGGCTTGCAGCCGGTGACCGAGATCGACCCCTTTGATGGGCTGAAGGTCACCTTTACGGGCGTGGCGCCCAACGGCAAGGTGGAGTACGCCTATGAGGGCGGCAACGCCGAGGTGAAAAAGTACCGCTTTACCGCCGATAAGAAGGACGGCCTGCGCAACGGGGATGTGGTGACCATCTCCATCAACGCGGAGGATGAGGACACGCTGCAGGCGGGCTACGCCTTTACCCAAAAAGAGGCGCAGTTCACCGTCAGCGATCTGGACGAGTATGTGGCGGCGTATGCCGATTTGACGGAGGACTTCCTGACCAAGGTGAAAGCGGAGGCGGAGGATACCATTTACGCCTATACGGCAAGCACGTACAACGGCGGCTCCGCCCTGTCGGATCTGACCTATTCGGGCTATATCCTAAACGCGGTCAAAGACGGCAGCGGATATGTGAGCAGCTACAACAACCTGTACCTGATCTACAGCGGCACGGTATCCAATTCGGAGGGCAAGTTCAGCACCTCTACGGTGTACTTCCCGGTGCGCTTTAACAATATTTTGAAGCACGGCGGCGCGCTGAACTATGAGGAGAACAAGGGCATCCTGGGCAACTCGCGCCTGGACGGCAGCTCTTACAGCACCAAGGGTTATATCAACCCCTTTGTCTGCTACCTGGATATCGTAGAGGAGAACAAGGAGGATTACACCGCCGAATGTGGCGATGGGTTTGAGCTCTACGCCCAGAATAAGGCCATCACCAAACTTTCGGACATTACCGACGCCTATAGGCAGACCCTGCAGGCGGACGCGCTGGAGCGGATCAACAGCTACATCGCCTCGGATTATAATGACAAGACCACGGTCAGCGACCTGGCGGTGGCGGGGGAATACCTGCTGGTGGCCAAGAACCAGGGCACGGACTTTGAGAAGAACAACAAGTACATCATCGTTTACTCCGGCACGGTATCCAACGCGGAGGGCAAGTTTGGGGCCACGACGGTGTACTTCCCCGTGGAGTACGAAGGCGTAGTCAGCCTGCCCGGCGACCAGTTTATGGTTACGGAAACCGAAGGCATTGCCGGCCATTCCAAGATCGGGGACAGCTCGTACTGGACCGACGGCTATGTGGATGGCGCGGAAATGTATAAGGCGATCATCTCGGCCAACCGGGATAAGTACACCTATGAGGTATCCGAAGGCTTAAAGAGCTTTGGGGAATAAGAGGGACTAGGGGGCAGACGCCCGAAAAGCAAGAAAAAGGGACGGAAGAGTGATCTTCCGTCCCTTTGACTATTATTTAAAGAAGAAATCAGGCTCGCTCATCGGCCGCCAGGCGCGCGGCAAAGGCGCGCAGCACGCCGGGCACGTCGATGCCCTGGGGGCAGATCTTGGCGCAGGCGCCGCAGCCGATGCAGGCGCCGGGCCGGGCCTGGGGCTTAAAGCCCCGCAGGATGAAGTAGGCCGCATCGTGACTTTCGTAGGACATCTCGTTTTGCAGGGCGATCAGCCTGGGGATATCCAGCCCCTGGGGGCAGCCCTCGGTACAGTAGCGGCAGCCGGTGCAGGGGACCAGGTCGATCAGGTCGCCCACCACATCCTCCAAAAGCAGGCGATGCTGGGCCGGCGTCAGGGGCGTATCGTCTGCAAAGGTGGCCAGGTTATCCTCCAGCTGCTCCAAGGTGGACATGCCGCTGAGCACCACCGCCACCTCCGGCATGGACTTGACGAAGTCAAACGCCCAGGAGGCGATGGAGGCCTGCGGACGGGCCTGCTTTAACAGCGCGTTGCACCGGGGGTTGATATCCGCCAGCCGGCCGCCGCGGCAGGGCTCCATCACCACCACTTTAGCCCCATGCCGGGCGACGGCGGCCACCTTTTTATCCGCCCCCTGCAAGCGCCAGTCCAGATAATTGAGCTGCAGCTGCACAAAGCCAAAGACCCCTTCCCAGGCGGAGAGGAACTGATCGATCACTTCGGCCTGGCCGTGGGTGGAAAAGCCAAGGTGGCGGATGCGGCCCTTTTTCTGCTGCTCCAGCAGGTAGGGCACCACGCCGATCTGCTCGTCCATATAAAAATCGTAAGAGCTTTCGCACACGTTGTGCAGCAGGTAAAAATCGAAGTGATCCACCCCGCACTTTTCCAGCTGCCGCTCGAACACTTCGGCCACGGAGCGGACCGGCGCCTGCCCGGCCAGGCCGGCGTTAAAGTGCAGCAGGCCATCGGCGCCCCGCTGCATCATGTGCCCGGGCAGCTTGCTGGCCAGCAGCCAGCTATCCCGGGGGTATTTGGCCAGCGCCTGGCCGATAAAGGTCTCAGACTCGCCCCCGTGGTAGCGAAAGGCGGTATCAAAGTAGTTGACTCCGGCGGCATAGGCCCGGTCGATTATGGCCTGGGCCTTATCGACATCGATATGTTCGCCCTGGCCGGCGGTGGGCAGGCGCATGTTGCCCATGCCCAGCAGCGAGACCTTTTCGCCGCAAAGTTCGCGATAGATCATAGAATAGACCTCCTTTATAGTAGGACGCCCGGAGCATGCGGGCTTACTATGGTTGAATGAAAGAGCACGCAGAGATACGCAGAGGGGATGAAGTGCTCAAACGCGCCCGGACGGCAGAAAAGACGGTAAAGCCCCTGCCGGGCCGGGGCGAGGGCGGCAAACGTGCAGCGGGCAAGTTCGGCTAAGCGGGCAAAGCGTGAGATTCCTCGCTGCGCTCGGAATGACAGGCCCGCTTGCAAGAAGCGCAAGGGCCAGGCGGGAGCAGGGGCTGGGCCAGCTAAAAAGCAAAAAGCGGTATGGAGGGCGACAGCCCCGCGCTGCAATGATAATGAGGAAAGGCCGCTGGCGGGAGCAAGGGCCGGGCCAGCTAAAAAGCCAAAAGCGGAATGAAGGGCGCTAGCCCTGCCGGGCCGGAGCGAAGGCGGTAAACTTGCAGCGGGCAAGATCGGCTAAGCGGGCAAAGCGTGAGATTCCTCGCTGCGCTCGGAATGACAGGCCCGCTTGCAAGAAGCGCAAAGGACATCGCGGGCCAAAGTGAGAGGCCCGTGCGGAATTATTCGCCCTGGAGGCCTTTTTCCGCCTCCAGCATGATGCTCTCGTATCGGGCGATCTTGTAATTAAGCCGCTCCAGCGTCTTTTGCATCTCAGCCATGCGGGCCAGCAGCGCGTCCCGCTCCTCGATGAGGATATCCTTGCGGGCCTGCTCGGTGCCCTCGCCCTGCTGCACCAGGGCCACGTATTCGATCAGCGATTCGATAGAGAGCCCGGCGCCCCGCATGCACTTGGCAAACTCCGCCCAGCGGAAATCCTCCTCGGTATAATCGCGCACGCCGCTGCCCCGGCGGTTGACCGGGGGGATCAGGCCGATGCGCTCATAATAGCGCAGGGTATCGGCGGAAAGGTCCAGCTCGCGGCTGACTTCAGCGATGGTCATGATCCATCCCTCCTTTTGCCCTATTGTAGACCCTGGAGCGCACTCCAAGTCAACCCCCGGCAGGGGATTTTTTTACCCTACCGAGCGGCCGGGCCAGGAGGCGGGGTTCATGGTATCCGGGGTGTGGTGGGCCAGGATGGCGGCGTAGTTATCCGCCTTGTGCTGGAGGTATTCGATGCGCTTTTGCGCCTCTTGCAGCTGCGCCTGGGCCACCTTTTTCTGGGCCAGGATGATCTTATAGCGCTCCTGTACGGTATCCTCGCCCTGCAAACACAGGTCCACGTACTTTTTAATGGCCTCAATGGACATGCCGCAGCCCTTTAAACACTTGATGACGGTAAGAAAGTTAAGCGCCTCATCGCTAAAGACGCGGTTGTTATGCGCATCCCGCGTGACGGCGGGGACCAGCCCCTTGTCGGTATAAAAGCGCAGGGTGTGCTCGCTCATCCCCACAAGGGCGGCGGCCTGTTTGATGGTATACATATTTTTGCCTCCCGGTATAAAAAGCCTTGACTTCGAGTAACTCGAAGGTTGTACAATAAGTCTAGCACGGGGGCGCGGCCCCTGTAAAGTACAATGGGAGGTATGGAAGATGGGTTACTTAGGAGAGCAGATCCCCAAGCTGGGCTTTGGCCTGATGCGGCTGCCGATGCTGGGGGAGGATGTGGATATCGGGCAGACCAAGGAGATGGTGGACCGGTTTTTGAACGCCGGCTTTACCTATTTTGATACGGCCTTTGGTTACATCGGGGGCAAGAGCGAGCTGGCCATCGGCGAGGCGCTGGTCAAGCGCTATCCCCGGGAGAGCTACCAGCTGGCCACCAAGCTGCCCGCTTGGGCGGACGCGAAGAACGCGCAGGAGGCCAAGGATATGCTGACCACCTCGCTTAAGCGCACCGGGGCCGGGTACTTTGATTTTTACCTGCTGCACAACCTGGGCGCGGGCCGCACGCGGTTTTTTGACGAGTACGGCATCTGGGATTATGTGCAGGAGCAAAAGGCCAAGGGCGTGCTCAAACACGTGGGCTTCTCCTTCCACGATAAGGCGGAGGTGCTCGAGGAGATTTTGCAGGCCCACCCGGAGATGGAATTTGTGCAGCTGCAGATCAACTACGCCGACTGGGAGAGCGACGCCATCCAGTCCCGCGCCTGCTATGAGGTGGCGCGTAAATACGATAAGCCTGTGATCATTATGGAGCCGGTCAAAGGCGGGCTTTTGGCCCAGCCGCCCGAGCCGGTGCAAAAGGTATTAAAGGCCGCGGACCCCAAGGCCAGCTGCGCCTCCTGGGCGCTGCGCTTTGCCGCCTCGCTGCCCGGGTTGATCACGGTGCTCAGCGGCATGAGCGGCCTTAGCCAGATGGACGACAACCTGCGCACCTTTGCGGGCTTTAAGCCTTTAGACGGGGCGGACGCTAAGGTGGTGGAGCAGGCGAGAAAGACCCTGGAGGCCATCCCCGCCATCCCCTGCACCAACTGCCGCTACTGTGTCAAGGGCTGCCCCATGGAGATCAACATCCCCGGTGTCTTTAAGGCGGCCAACTCCTTGAGCGTGTACGGCAACCTGGAATCGGCCAAGGGCAACTACGGCTTTGAGACCCGGGAGGGCAACAAGGCCAGCGCCTGCATCGCCTGCGGCCAGTGCGAATCGGTCTGCCCGCAGCACATCGAGATCATCGAGGCGCTGCGCACCGCCGTGGAGAACTTTGAATAAGAGGTAAACCGAAATAGCGAACGCCCCCGGCCAAGGATGCCGGGGGCGTTTCTTTATAGCGGGGTCACGCAAAAGGCGGACACGTCCCTTGCCGCCCTGTGGAAGGGGCAGGCCCCGTTTAGATATAATAGCGCAGGGTCTGCTCGATCCAGTAAAAGAACTGGCTGCGGGGGGAGAGCCGCTCAAAGCCCTTCATCCGCTTATAGAGCGCCACGCCGTCGGAGGGGTCGTGCCACAGGTCGCAAAACACCAGGTCGTACCGGCCGGCGGCCATGCGGCTGGCGGCAAAGTCAAAGGCATCCGCCTGAATCAGGGTGACTTTGTCCCTGCAGGGGAACTGGGGCAGCAGGTATTCCTCAAAAAGGGCGATCGCGTCCGCATCCCGCTCCACCACGGTGAGGGAGGCGACCTGCGGGCGCTGCGCTGCGTGGTAGGCAAAGTACCCCAGGCCCAGCCCATAGGTCAGCACCCGGCCGGCGGCCGCCGCCAGGGGGGCGCGCATGGTGGCGATCTCGTTGGGGGTGACGGTCATCCATTCCCGCCCGGCCTGAAGCACCGCGGGGTAACTAAAGCCTTGGGCAAAGTAGCCGATCTGCGGGATCACCCGCCCATCGGGCAGGGGGGCAAAGTCGTCACAGACAAAGGCCTCATAGGGCCGATAGTTTTGGGTGGTAAAGGCCCAATCGCCCCGGGCGGCCTGGGGAAAGCGGATGTTTTGCAGGTACGCGTCGCCCTTAAAATCCGCCGGGTCTAAAAGGTGGACCATGTGGGGGAAGTAGCGGTGGTACAGCGCCCGGTGGGCCGGGTTGTGCCCCATATCCAGCCCCAGCATGGAGGCCAGCAGCAGCCGGTAGCCCTCCTCCAGCTCCACCCCGCAGGCGGAGGCCAGCTCGGCTACCATCTCCCCGCGGATGGCGGCGGGGTCGCCGTTTAAAAACAGGCTAAGACGCTCCAGGATCAGCGCGTTGTCGTTTTGGATCGATTGGGGTATCATATGTCGCTCCTTTGCCCAATACCGGGCCCGGTAAAGTCAAACGCGGCGCCGCATACGGCCCGTCCCTCTATTTTAACAGCCAGCGCGAATTTTGCAAGGGGGTGCGGAAAAGCATGCTTTAACACGCGCTTCGTTGTCATTCAGAGGGAGGATGGCTTGGGGCGAGAATAACGCTCATAGCTGGTAAGAGATTCAAGAGACATAGGAAACTGGGAGCGGCTAAAAGGGCGATGGACCTGTCATTCAGAGAGAGGCCGCAAGGCCGAGCGAAGAATCTGGCGCGTTGGCAGGGTAGCGGCGCTTGAGTTGGGCGTGTGCAGGTGCGGGCAAGCCAAGCAGTTATCAAGAGATTCCTCGCTTACGCTCGGAATGACAAGGGTAGCCTGCTGCCTGCGCATAAACTTATAGGTTCTTGTTCAGTAGAAAACCAAGGCTTAATGCGAAACAGGGAGAAAAGTTAGGGAACGATTCCACTAGGTTAAGGGGGAAGGGGGATTCCGATTTCCCCCTAAGGCTAAAGCCCCTCTGTTCGCTGGGGCTTTCTGCAGCGGCAAGCCTTGCAGAAAGCTGACGCTCACAGAAATCATCGCGCCCTTTTCCCGCCACAGGCGGCGGGCGCTATAGATTTCCCTTAACGATCCCTTAACCCCTTGAAACGGCCACTGAAGTGGTGGGGACGGAGGTTTTTTAAACCCTCCGATGCTAATGAACCAATTAATTCTCCAACCATTTCGCTTACGCTATGCCCTTCGATTTACCCCCCCCTTGCCTCCCTCATCAGAGGGAGGCAAGGGGCGCGGCTGGCAAGGCCCATTGTCCCGCGGGGCGCTCGGCCCCCATGCGGCGCGGTGCAGGCGGTGCCGACGGGGTGCCAAGAGATTCCTCGCCTGCGCTTCGAAATGACGGGATTGTATGCTGCTGGCAGGTAGAAAAGCATGGGTTTTTGTTCGGCGGCCTCTCTCCCTCCGGCGCACCCAAAGGTGCGCCACCTCCCTCGTCAGAGGGAGGCAAGATTGGCGTATGAGCATCGGAGAGTGTGAAAAACCTCCGTCCCCACCACGCCTGCTGCCAGTGGGGTACGGAGTGAGCGCCGCCCTGCCGGGTGGCCTTCGGCTTTTTTCGCGCCAAAAGCTGCGCCCCGCGCTTAAGGCCAGGCGCGGGGCGCAGCACGATCATGCCGGCGGCGGAATCTAAAGGGCCGGGGGCAGGTCGATCCTGCCAAAGGCGCTTAGCAGCGCCACGGTATCAATGGCCTGGCGGGCCTTCCACCAGTTTTCGCTAATGGCAAATTCCGCAGCGTAGCGGTCCATCAGCCCAAACCAGCTCCAGGAGATGGGCCATACCCCACCCTCGGCGCGGGTATCCAGGAGGTATTGCAGCTCCAGCGCCATGACCTCGGCATTTTCGGGATAGAGCGGGCTGGCCGGGCTTTGAATAAAGCGGGAGGGCCGGGGCAGATATTGCGACCATTGCGCCGGATCCCGGGCGATGGCGGCGTTGGCGCGCTGGCCCAGCCTTTGGTAAAGCGCAGCGAAAGGCAGCGGCTGGCCGGTCTGCTCCAGCGCGGGCAGCAGGGCGGCCAGCCCGCCTAAGCCCATCTCGCCCAGCGCCCCATCCTGCTCCAGCAGGGCGGCAAGCGCCAGGGCCCAGGCCTTGGCCCTGGGGTAGATGGGGGAGCGCGGGTCCATCTCGGTCAGCACAAAGGCGCAAAGCGCCGCGGTAAGGCCGATGCTCTCGACGCGGTTGGCCTGCTCGTCATAGCTCCACCAGGGCGCGCGGGGGCAGGCATCGTTGCTGGGGATGGAAAAGCGCCAGCCGTAATCGGCGGTATCCGCGCCGCTTTCCAAATAGCGCAGGATGCCCTGAAACAGCGGATGCACCTTGTCGGCAAAGCCGATCTCGCGCAGGATGTTGAGGGCGCACAGCGTCTGATAGGGCGAGGATTGCGGGTTCCAGCAGTCCGGCTCCAGCGCGTGGCCAAAGCCCCCGTCCTCGTTTTGGTAGTAGGCCAGCGCGGCCACGACCGCCTGCGCGCCGCCGCCCTCAAAGCGGCAGCGCCACAGCGCCAGCTCCAGCGGCCGGGCGTTGCGGTGCATCCAGGCGCGTACCTCGTAAAACAGTTGATGATCCATTTTATAACCCCCTTGGATGATGATTGTCTCCTAACCCTATCACAGAGGGCCGCCGCCGGTATTGTAAAAAGCCGACAGGCCGCGGGCCAGGCGCACCGCCTCGCCCAGGGGCATGCCGTGGTGGCGGCGGAAAAAGTGGAGCAGATGGGCCTGGTCGCAAAAGCCCAGGGCGAGCACCTGATCCTGCACGTCGAAGCGGGGCTGGGTCACGGCCCGGCTCCACAGGGTCTGGTAGCGGATCAGCGCGGCGGTCTGCTTGGGCGAGGCCCCCAGATGCCGGGCGAACAGCCGCTCCAGCGTGCGGGCGCTGTAGCCGGTGTGCCCGGACAGGGCGCAGACCCGGGCGTCGCCGCCATGGGAAAGGAGATAATCGATGCTGTCCAGCAGCGCGTCCGGCGCGCCGGCGCGGGAGAGCCGCCCCAGCAGCCACCCTTCCAGCAGGGCCTTGCGGCCGGCAAAGTCCAGCGCGGCAAACTCGCCCTCCTGCGCCAGGCGGGAAAGAGCGGGGAGCAGGGTCTCCTCCAGGGCGGGGAGGCCGCCGGGGCATAAAAAGGGCAGCGCCCAAAAATAAAAGCGCACCGCAAACAGGTCGGGCGCCTGCGCGGACAGATCCGACCAGAAGGGCTGCTGATCCAGCGCGCAAAAGCGGGTGCGCACGCGGCCATTTTTTAAGGTAAAGATGATGTCCACGCAGGCGTCGGGGATGACCAGCTGGCGCCCGCCCGCCCCCTGGGCGGCGCTATGGCCCCAAAAACAGCGCACCAGCGGCCGCAGCGCCGGGCAGGGGGCCGCTTCAATACAGCGATCCGCCCGGGAAAAGGGGGTGGCCGTCAGGGGCGTAAACCGGGTGTGGAAGGTGAGCGTCATTTTATTACCTCGTGCGGGGCGTTAGTCCAGCGCAGGCATCTGCGCCTCCTGCGGGGTCAGGGGGTACTGGGCCTTGGCGGTGATGATCTCAGGGGTGACCTTCAAGATCAAAAGGTTATCGGTGGCGGGCATTTTCCGGAGCGCCGGACGGCCGGAGTGGCGGACCATCACGTTCATCCCGGCCAGGGAGGCGGCCTCGTCCGCCCTGGGGATCACCTGCGCGCGGCCAAACACCGTAACGCTGCGGTAATCGTGGGTCTCGCCCCGGTAGCTTTTATGGCCGCGCCGGTCCAAAAAGCTGTAGATATTGCAGGCCACCCGCGGGTCCTGGCGGATCAGCTCCAGCCGGTGGCCCTTGGCGGCCATGTGCAGGTACAAGGTCAGCTGCTCATCCCAGGTGTAGCCAAAGTTCATGGGCACGGGATAGGGATAGGGCCCATCGTGCAGGCAGAGGGTGCAGACATAGGTGGAATCCAGGATCGCGCGGATCAGGGCCGGATCGGTGATGCGGCGGTCCTCATGGGCCATGGAAAGCTGGGTGTGATCGGTCATGGACGGGGCGCTCCTTTCCAAGATGGGGCGCGGCCTGGGGCCGCGCGCATTACTAAATGATATCATCCTACCCAAGCGGGCAGGCGGACGCAGTCCCCGGGCAAGGGCTGCTTAAAATTTATTATACCACGGCGCGGGGCGTTGGGGGGCAGGAAAGCGCCCCGCGCCGCCGCCAGAAATTGGAAAACGCCCCGGCAGCTACCGGGGCGCGGAGGATCAGATATAATGGTATTTTTTGCGCTTGGCCGCAAGAAAGATCACCGAGATCAGGCAGGCAAAGACCTCGGCCACCGTGATGGCCCACCAGATGCCGTCGATCCCTAGGATCAAGGGCAGGAGCAGCACCGACAGGGCCTGAAAGACCAGCGTGCGCAAAAAGGAGATGGTGGCCGAAACGCCGCCGTCGTTTAAGGCGGTAAAAAAGCCCGAGGCGAAGATGTTGAAACCCGCCAGCAAGAACGAGAAGGCGAACAGGCGGAAGGCGTGCACCGTCAGGGCGTACAGCCCCGGGTCATACCCCACAAAGAGCTGGGCCAGCGGGCCGGCCAGCGCCAGGGCCAGGGCGGTGAGCACCACCCCCGAGCCCGCGGCCAGGGTCACGCTTTTGCGCAGCATGTTTTTCAGCTCCCCGTAATTCTGCGCGCCGTAATGGTAGCTGACGATGGGGGCGCTGCCGATGGCGTAACCGATGGCGATGGCGATGAAGATGAACTGCACGTACATCAGCACCCCATAGGCCGAAACGCCGTCCTCCCCGATCAGGCGCAGCAGCTGGAAGTTGTAGAGCATGCTTACGATGGAGGAGGAGATATTGCTCATCAGCTCAGATGAGCCGTTGGCGCAGGCCTTGAGCAGGGGCCGCGCCTCAAGCCCGGTCTTGTGCAGGCGCAGGTTGGCGCCCGGCCGAAGAAAGTAGACCAGCGGCGCCAGGCCGCCCACGCACTGGCCGATACCCGTAGCCAGCGCCGCGCCGGCCAGCCCCCAGCCAAAGCCGATGATAAAGACCGCGTCCAAAATGGCGTTGGTCACCCCGGCGGCCACGGTAAAGACCAGCCCCAGCCGGGGCCGCTCGGCCACGACCAAAAAGCTCTGGAACACGTTTTGCAGCATAAAGGCGGTGGTAAAGGAGATGACGATGCTGCCGTACAGCACGCAATCCTCCAGCATGGCCTCGGTGGCGCCCAGCATAAGCGAGATGGGGCGCACGAACAGTAGCCCGCCCATTGTGAGGACCAGGCCCAGCAGCACGGTAAAGATCAGCATCATGGTAAAGTAGCGGTCGGCCTTTTCCCGGTTGCCGCGGCCCAGCTCCCGGGCCACCAGGGCGCTGCCGCCGGTGCCCACCATAAACCCCATGCCGCCCAGGATCATGATAAAGGGCGTGACGAAGTTTAAAGAGGCAAAGGCGGTCTTCCCCACAAAGTTGGAGACGAACAGCCCGTCCACCACCCCGTAGATGGAGGTAAAGATCATCATGATGATGGAGGGCAGCACGAAGTGCGCCAGCTTTTTATAGGTAAAATGGTCGCTCAGACGAATGTTCATTTTTATCCTCTCCTATAGGCCGCGCGCGCGGCCGGTTGACCGGGGCTAAAGCGCGTCCATCCGCGCCTTTAACGACTCGGTATATTTCCGCAGCAGGCTGATAAAGGCGGCCTGCTCTTCCTCGCTCATATCCAGCAGGGCGCTGCATTCCGCGGCCAGCACCCGGTCTATGGTATTCTCGGCCAGGGCCAGGCCGCGCTCGGTCAGGCGCACCTGCTTGCTGCGCCGGTCGCTGCCGCTGCTTAGCTGCAAATACCCTTCCGCCTCCAAATGCTTCAGGGCGGAGTTGACCGTCTGCTTGGGCTGGTAGAGGGCGGCGCAGATCTCGCTCTGGGTCAAAGGGGCGCTGCTCTCCCGCAGGGTGTAAAGGATCCAAAAGGCGCAGTCCGGCAGGCCCAGGCGTTTGGCCGCTGCGCGGTAGATCTCGTCGTTTTCCTTAAACAGGTCGTTATACTCGTTTAGCCGTTTGCGGGCCCTTGCATGGCGCATGAACGGATCCTCCTCAAATAAAAATATCCGAAATCGGACTTTTTGCATTATAGTCTGATTTCGGATGATTGTCAAGGCGTATCTGCGGGTTAAAAAAGAGCGCAGGCCATAACGGCCTGCGCGGCGGTGCAGCGTCCTGGCGTTTTACGATTCGTAGGTGAAAAAGCCGTAGTTCGCCTCCCGGTTGTATAACCCGTAGCAGGAGAGGGTGGACGGCGTGCTGCCATCCTGGGAAAAGCGCAGGGGCCACCAGCTCAAAAAATCCTCCGAGAGCCGCTGCAGCGGCGTTTCCGGCGTGTAGAGCAGGAAGGACTTGCCGGTTTCCAGCCCGTACGGGTCGGCGGCGATATAGCGGATGCCGTCCTGGATCCAGGTCTCATCCTTGGGTTTTTCGGTGGCGACCTTCCCCAGCGTCAGGGCATAGGTGTGGTCATCCACCTGCCGGATATCCTCAAAACGGCCGCTGAAGGTGCACACGTAGACGGTGCCGTTGGGGTAGCGGGCCTCATCCCGGTCGCCCATCTCAGAATCGTGATAAGAGCCGGTAAAAGTGCCGTCCGGCTGCAGGGTCAAAACGGTGCCCCAGCCGCCGGCGCCGCTGGAAAAGGTGAACTCCAGGGGGAATGCATCGGGCAAAAGCGCCCCTTGCGCCTGTGCGGTAGCTGTAGGCTGGGCGGTGGGCTGCACGGTGGCGGTGGGCTGCGGCGCCTGGGTGGGCGCGGGCGAGGCCGGCGCCGTGGATGCCGCGGGGGTCGCACTGGGCGAGGGCTGCGCCGGGGCCGCGCAGCCGCCAAGCAGAGCCGTGCAGGCCAGGGCGCAGACCCAAGCGGTCAAAAGGGTGATGGTCTTATGCATTTTCATACGGAACATACGCCTCCCATGTCGTTGCTTTCAACATCATACTACAATTTGCGCGGCGGCGCTATACTTTGGGGCGGGGACAGCGTTTTACGATAGGCCGGCTGCTTGCGGATATAAAAATACCGCGGCCTGTAAATACAAATCGCGGTATCGGGCACTCGCTTGCCGCTGTGTACCGGTGACGATAAGGGCGCAGGCCCCCAGGCAATTACTTTGGATCATATGGAAATTTGCAGCTTAGAATAAAAAAGGATGCTTCCCGCCGCAGTGATATCCGCAAAAGAGTGGTAGCGCGGTGGAGGCGTAGCGAGCGCGTTTACAAGCAAGCAGCCGCAATAAGCGTGGCCTTTTGCGCATGAGGAGAAGCAAGGGAACGGGCGGATGGTTTATTTTTATAAAAAAAGCCGGAGCAAAGCGAACTTTGCTCCGACGTGTCAGATCGTTACAAAGAAGATGCCGCGTGCCCTTCCCGCCGCAGCGAAACCGCAAAAGGTTGGTAGCGAACAAACAGGCGCAAAGCGCCCGCGCTTGCAAGGGCGCAGCCTGTGCGAAGCGTGACCTTTTGCGGAAAAGGAGGAGCAGCGGCATGAGTGCGCTCCGATTTTTCACAAAAAAATCGGAGCAAGCGATATAAAGCTTGCTCCGACGTGGTGGTGCTTACTGGACTCGAACTAATACACGCATTTTTCAGGCGTATTTTCGGCAAATAAGAATGTAGCTAAAACCCTTACAGAATGCGGGTTACACGGTCTTGACATAAACAAGTGTAAACCCCATAAATACGCCCGTATGTAAAAAAGTGGGTTATTTTGTGGGTTACTAACACACCCCTGTTTTACCCTTTACCCTTCTTCGACAGAAGACAAAATTTTTGTAAACGCATCGTTTATCAGTCTCGCTGCTTGTGCCGCCTCGCCATCAAGTTCATGGCCGTAGTGGCCAAAAGTATCAAAGGCGTCGCTATGCCCGCCCACCAGTTTTACCAACTCTTCCGGAAGCGCTTTGTTGACTGAGAAAAACGTGTGCCGCAGCTCATAGGGAGAGATATCTGATAGTCCGTTGTGCTTTTTGAAGCGTACCCAATGCCGATAGCTGGTGTCATGCCGGGTGGCCCCTCCGTCTGGTTCAGGGAACAAATAAGGGGAGATCACGCCGTTTCGCTTGAGCATTTTTTGCTGGGCGATCACCTCGGCTACGGCTACGTCAGGGAGGACAAAGGAGCGGATCGCGTTTTTATTTTTGCCTTTAGTGGGGTTGTTACGGACGTCGAAGGATCCTTCGACCCGGCAGGTTTTTGCCTTTAGGTCGACGTTTTCCCTGCGCAGCGCAGCCAGCTCCCCAGGCCGCAGACCTGTGACCGCGGAAAACCTAAAAGCATGTATGTACCACTCGTCGACCTCTACGCCTCTATACGTCGTTTTGGTGGCGGTAAACAGCTTGCGGAGATCAGCAGGCTGTAGCGCCTGCTTATTTGGTTCGGCGGCATCTTTTGGAATCGTCAATGACTCGGGCCGCAGGGTGGATATGCCGTTTTTACGAGCGTATTTAGCAAAGGCGCACAGGCATCCCTTGATATCTCTCAGAGATTTTTTAGACAGGGGCTTACCCTTTGTAGGATGTTCCCAGGCGTAGAGGATCACGTCCTGATAGTCCTGCTCAGTTAAGGACGCCACCTTTTTAGACCATAACACCGGTTCCAGATATTGCCGGGTGAAAGGGTCAAACGCAGCTATGTGGCTCACGCTGGCAGTTATGCGCAGCTCATCTACCATACGGGTATATAGTTTACCCACCCTTATTCTAGGGTCTGTTGTTACCCCCTCGAGCCAGTCATCCGCCTTTTTGTTACAGATCCGTTGGCCCGTCCTCCCGGGGATTGAGCATGTAAATGTCCGCCGCTTACCATCCTTTTGCACATTGATCTGCCAGCGCTTTTGGCCCTCAAGCCACTTAGCGGTGTTGGTACGTATAGCCATAAAAAATCCCTCCTGAAATTGATTGTAAATGGAGGGCATGCTATAATGAGATATAGCAATGCCCGGTGGTACGTGGTTTTGCTTCTTTGGCCCGTCTCCTGTTGGCGCAGGGGGCGGGTCGTCGTTTATGATTTCTTATCGCGGGATTCTAACATCTTTTTGGTAGCTTTATCAAAATCAGAAATAAACTCGCGATCTTGTATTACTCTGAATTTCTCATACTCGCCTATAGCCAATTCGTCGGCAACGGCTCTCGTCACTTTACCCAGATTGTTTAATATTTCATACTCGTTAAATCTCAAAAAGGCATCTAACCTATCGGCCCAATCCGACATAGACATGAGATTATTCCGCTGGGCCTGCATTTCTGCATAGTCAAGATACATATTGACTATCGCGTTTAGTTCGCTGAGCTCGCGTTGCTGGAGGTAGTTCTTGGAAACGGTTACATCGCTTTTTAAAATCTTCCCATCGGGAGCATTTTTCCATGTCGTAAGCCCCATGTGCTCTTTTTTACTGTCGGCTCGCTCAGATATTAATTCTGGCGCTGTTTGCCCGGTAATAGCAAACAGCAATTTGTTCTGAGTATTTTGAAAAAATTTATTTGTAATTTCGCTATCGCTTCGATAATCGTAGCTACACTCTTTATAGATATCGGTAATCTTTTGATAAAAACGCCTTTCGCTCGCTCTGATCTCTCTGATACGCTCAAGGAGTTCATCAAAATAATCCTGACCAAAGGGGCGACCGTTTTTGAGCATATCGTCATTCAGCACAAACCCTTTGATAATATATTCTTTCAGCGTGTTTGTAGCCCATTGCCTAAAATGAGTGGCCTTCTTTGAATTAACGCGATATCCAACGGCGATGATTGCGTCAAGGTTATAGAACTGGGCATATTTTGTTTGGGTTTTTCCTTCAATCGCACCATGCTGAGTGGTTATTTCCATTTTGGAAACAACCACTTTTTCATCGAGTTCCCCCTCCAAAAAAATATTCTTTAAATGCTTACTAATGGCTGGTATTTGCACATCAAATAATTCAGCCATGGCTTTCTGCGTAAGCCAAAATGTTTCGTTTGCATAATAGACCGAAACGTTGACTTTGCCTTCTTCGGTTTCATACAACAAAATATTAGCTGTTGTAATATTGTCCATACTGCCTCCTGTAATTAGCGGTTTGGGAGAGCAAAGCCCTCCCACCGCCATCCATTAGCCTTACTTGATACGCCTAAGCTTTGGGTACGCGACCAGGTCCTTCAACCGACGCTGGGCTTGCAGCAGCTTCCATATCTCTGCGCCAGTAATGCTGATCTGCTCGCCACCTTGGCGGAGCATTAACCTGTTGTCCTTTATCCTCATGGTTACATTGGATTTCAACTTCATCAGAAATCCCTCCTGCGTTTTACTCAGCCACCTCTGGCGGCCGGCAAACCTTGCAGGGTTCTTTGCCCAATCTCAACGCCTCGGTTAAAGATACCGTCGTGACGCTGGCCCTGTCTTTAACATACTGGCAATCCGGTAAATGGTATTTATCACCGGTCGCGGTGATGAGCACTTCAGCGGCAGTCAAATCTCCAGGCTGTCCATTCTCCGCCTGGATACCAGCTGATCGGGAAGCCCCCGTCGCCGGAGCTGCCGAAATAGTTCCGTAGAGCACCCATGCAATGCAAAAGACCACGCACGCGCCAGCGATGGCAGCCGCCGCTGGCCAGTGCCGAATAGGTGTAAGGGACTTGGCCTGACAGTATTTGAATACCAACATGGTGAAACGCTCAGCATCGGTCTCATCCTGGTCCATTAGGCTTTCAATATCGTGCCCCAGGAGGATATGCCCCAATTCGTGAAGGAGCAAATGCCGTAGGTCCGCAAGGTGATCCTTGTTAACGCAAATGATTACGTCCCAACCCATCCGCAAACTAAAAGCTTCACGCCAGCGGATATAGTTTTTCGCAGCAGGGTATAGCTCTAAAAATTCGCAGCAGTCGTTTTGATCGAAGATATAGACCTTGAACCTGTTTTTCTCCAGATAATTCTTGACCGATTCTGTAGTAGCTGCTCCGAGCTCGCGTGCAACGTCTTTTGCTTTACGCCTTACGATATCCATAAGGACACCCCCAAATATTATTTGGGTACAATCTTCGACGTTGTAATACAAAAATCTTGCAGAATATATCACCGATTTTATTACGGGTGAGGTATGCAGGCGTTAGTCTTTACGGTTCTTTTCGTTTTGCTTCCGCCAGAATTCTTCTGCCTTTTTCTGCTGGTCCTTGGTTTGAATGATCGCGTCGGAATCACCACCATAGGCTGCGATTCCCCCGATGGTGGGCGCGTCCCGCTCGATGATAGCATCGGTGTAGAGCAGCTTGGCTTTATTATAGAGATAATCCTGCGCAGATGGCCCCATGCCTCTGTAAAATTTCAGCAGATCCTGCTCGCGGGGGGGGAGAACCGCCGACAAGGACCAGGCCTCTTCATTCGGATCGTCCGACCAGCCCATTATTTTAGTTGTGGTAGTTTGGAGTGCTTCAGCCAATTTGGCAATCTTATCTCTACGCATGTTTGCGATGTCTCCACTCTCCCACCTTGATACAGTACCTTCCGAAACCCCTACGCGCTCCGCGACTTGCTTCATCGTTAAGCCGAGTTCGGATCTTCTATTTTTCAAATAAGAATAATTACTCATAACAAACTCCTTATAATATGGAGTATACCCCTGCTTTTGCAAAAATGCAAGAAAAGCTTGCATAAAAGCATTGACAAACTGAAGCAGCGGGGTTATGCTTAACTTGCGGAAACGCAAGAAAGGGGCGCGACGGTGATTAACCGAAATGAATTTAAGGCGAGCTATGACAGGCTAGGCCTAAACCAAAACGATGTCGCTAGTAGGATAGGCGTGAATCCGACTACGTTACAGAGAAAGTTGAATGGAACAAGCGATTTTAATAGGAACGAAATCCAATTACTAAAGTCAGGGCTAAAACTGAGTGTCGACCAGGTGGTGAATATTTTTTTGCCGATGACTTGCATATACGCAAGAATTAACTCTAAAAAGGAGATATACAAATGGGTAGAAAGGAGCAAGAGAATGGCGAATCTGAGCACAAGATTTAATAGCATCGACAACGAAAAGGTTTTCCCTGCAATCAGCGAAGCCGTGGGGGCGCTGGTTGCGGATACAGAACCGTGGGCTATTAAGAAGTGGAAAGCCGGGGTTTTTGCCCCGGCTTTTTTTATTTTACCCAAGTGGGTTATTTAGTGTGTTATTTGACTCAATTTTGGGTAAATAAAAACCCCGCAACCGTGCATGATTGCGGGATTTCTTACCTGGTGGTGCTTACTGGACTCGAACCAGTGACCCCATCGATGTGAACGATGTGCTCTACCAACTGAGCCAAAGCACCATAACGAGGACGATTTATAATATACCAGCTTTGGGCGCTTTCGTCAAGATGCGAAAGCAAATTTTTCGGCCCGCGGGCGCAAAACCGGTTGGCGACAGGCGGCGGGCAGATGGAGATAACATGTTGTAAACCCCACGCGCGGGTGCTATACTTTTGGAAGGAGGGATGAAGATGGAGAATGTCATCTACTACTTTACCGGCACGGGCAACTCGCTGATGGTGGCCAGGATGCTGGCGCAAAAGCTGGATGGGGAGACCGAGCTGCGGCCGGTAGTCCGTGAGCTGGACAAAGAGAGCATCGTTGTGGATGCCAAGCAGACCGTAGGCTTTATATTCCCGGTATACGGCGGGCAGGCGCCCTGGCCCATGATGGCCGCGGCGGAGAAAATGAAGATCCCTAAGGGGGTATATCTTTACGCCATTGGCACCTGCAACGAGCGGGGCGGCACCTGTACGGATCTTTTCAACTGCTTTTTAAACAAACATGGCTATGCTCTG
Source organism: Luoshenia tenuis (assembly GCF_014384745.1). Classification (NCBI taxonomy): domain Bacteria; kingdom Bacillati; phylum Bacillota; class Clostridia; order Christensenellales; family Christensenellaceae; genus Luoshenia; species Luoshenia tenuis. Next base: position 219,825 of record NZ_JACRSO010000004.1, on the reverse strand, counting down.
TCCTACGCCAAAAAGCTGGATATGCCCGGCAACTGCCTGCCCAGCAACGAGCAGGAGAACGCCCAGCGGCTGGAGCTGGCCAAGATCTGGATCGACGTGATGGCCAAAAATATCAACGACCGCTTTGTGGGCACCGTGGAGGATTTTGGTTCCCCGGATAACAATACAGAGGCCGTGCGCGCAAAGTATGCCCAGCAGCCCTTTGGCCCCTGGCGGGTGAACGGAGAGGCCTGCACGAGCTGCGGGCTGTGCGCCAAGCTGTGCCCCATGGAGAATATCGCCCTGCGCGAGGGCGTACCGCAGTTTGCGGACCGCTGCGCCTACTGCTTTGCTTGTTTCCACTTCTGCCCGCAAAAGGCGATCTATAAGGACTATCCGCACTTTGGAAGCGCGGATGGGCGCCCCCGCTACCACCATCCGGAGGTGACGTGGAAGGACATCGCCGCCCAGCGCAAAGGGCGCTAAAGCCGTTTGGACTTATGCCGGAGCGGGCAGCTGCCTGCCCCGGCCCTTTTATGCCCTAGCGCACCCGCGCGGTAAAGGCCACCGCCCGGCCCAGGATGCGTACCTCTTCGGCCTGGCCGGCGGCGTAGACCATGGGGGGATACAGGCTGTTCTCGGCGATGAGGGTGAGCTGGCCGTTGCTCTTATACACCCGCTTTAAGGTGGCCTCCTCGCCGATGAGCACGGCGGCGATCTCGCCGTTTTCCACGTCCGGCTGGGCCTGGATGTAGACGATATCCCCATCCCGAATGTGGGCGCCGGTCATGCTGTCGCCCTTGCAGCGCAGGGCGAAGTCCGCATGGATATACTCGGGGACGGATACCTGATCCTCGATATTCTCCTGGGCCAGGATGGGCGTGCCGCAGGCGATGGTGCCCAGCAGCGGCACGCTGCGCAGCTGGGGCATGGGCTCCAGCCCCGCGATGTGGGCAAAGGGATCGGGCACGGGGCGGGCGCGGGGGGCATCGTATCCGGCCAGCCAGTCCTCCCCCACGCCCAGGGCCTCGGCCAGGGCGCGCAGGGTGGGGCGCTTGGGCTCGCGCACGCCGCTTGTGTAGGCGCTGATTGCCTGCTTGGACAGGCCCACCTTATCGGCCAGAGCAGTGGCGCTTAAGGGGGAGGCGGCCAGCGCCTCCTTTAAACGGGTCTGAAAGTCAGCATTCTTTTGGGTCAAGGCGATCACTCCTTCAAATTAAGATCAGTATACCAAAGGGAGTACACAAAATCAACGATTATTAAAATATTACCAGAATATAGTCCACAATATTGACGATATCTCCCAAAAGTGCTAGGATAAGATTGTCCACAAAATAGTATATAGGGCGGCCTGTGGGGAAGGTTGCCGAAGATGTGGATGCGGAAATAAGGCCGGAGAGCGCATTTTTGTGCACGGTATGGGGGCGAAGCGGTGTGTTGCTACCTACGAGTACACAAAATGTACAAAAGGCCTCCGCAAAGAGCAAAGGGGGAAGGAAGATGACGTTAGAGGAGAAGCCGGGCGGGCGCGGGGCGGCGGCCCGGCTGCGCGCCGTGGGCGATTGGGTGATGGTGGATTACCCCTCTACCCAGCTTTTTGGCATTTCAGGCACGTTTAAAAAGACGCCGGCCCAGGTGCTCAGGGCCTATCCGCGGTTTTACCTGTGCCGCACGCCGGGCGGGCAGATGGTATGCCAGCCCATTGACGATGCGCGCCGGGCGCGCAGGCAGGAGGTGGCGGGGATATGAACGGCGTTTTGGAGGCGATGCTGGGGGCGCTAGCCCTGCTGGTGGCGGCGCTGGCCGCGGCGGACGCGGTGCGCCAGGCAAAATACCTGCGGGAGATGCGTAATATCCGCCGGGCGCTGGAATGTATCGCGCGCAAAGAGCGCAAACAGAGAAAGGGAAAGGAGTAGAAAGATGGATCTAACGCAAATGCTGGCGCCGGAGTTCGCGCTGATCGCCGCATTTTTATACGGGCTGGGGGCGGCGCTGAAAAAGCTGCCCCGGTTCCCGGACTGGGGCATCCCGCTGGCGCTGCTGATCTGCGGGATGGCGCTGGGGCTGTGCTACGGGCCCTTTGCCCTGGGTGGGCAGGGCTGGCCCTATTACCTGATGATGGGCGGCTTTGCCGGATGGACGGCAGTAGGGCTTGACCAGACGATCAAACAGATTGTAAAAAGCGACAAGGAATAGCCGCGGTTTTTGTGCAAAAGGGCGAAAAGGCGCTGGGGGGCCATCCTCCGGCGCTTTTTGCTTGTGGGCGGCCGCGGCAAGATGGTAAACTTTAAAAAACGGCTCAATATCGCCAGGCGAGGCTTATCTTTTGGCACATAACGCTTCTATATGGACGCATATCATCTTTTCAGCAGGCTGGGCGGCGCGCCCGGCAGTACGTTGCATTTAAATGGAATAAGAGGGAGGCGCTGTTTATGGCCAAGGCGCGGGATATGACCCGGGGCAGCCCTGCGCGGCTGCTGGCTGGCTTTGCCCTGCCGCTGATGCTGGGGCATGTGTTCCAGCAGATCTATAACATGGCCGACAGCGCCATCGTAGGCCGGCTGATCTCCATCGACGCGTTTGCGGCGGTGGGCGCGGCCGGGTTTTTGAGCTGGCTGGTGACCAGCGCGATCCTGGGGCTGACCCAGGGCTTTGGCACGGTGTTCGCCCAGCGGTTTGGCGCGGAGGACGCGGCGGGCCTGCGCAGGAGCGTGGGCGTAGGGGCGGGCTGCGCGCTGGGCGTAAGCGTGGCGCTGACGGCGCTGGGCATGGCGCTGGCCGTACTGGCGCTGCCGGCTATGGACACCCCTGCGGAGCTGCTGGGGGATGCGCAGCTTTACCTATACGTGCTCTTTGGGGGCACGCCGCTGCTGATGGGCTATAATTTTGCCGCGGCGGTGCTGCGGGCTCTGGGGGACAGCAAAAGCCCAGTGTACGCGGGCATCCTGTCCAGCCTGCTCAACATCGCCCTGGATTATGCGGCGGTGGCCTATTTGGGCATGGGCGTAGCGGGGGTGGCGCTGGGCACGGTGCTGGCCCAGGGCTTTTCGCTGCTGTTTTGCCTGTGGCGTCTGCGGGGGTTTGCGCAGGTGCGCCTGGGGCGGGAGGACCTGCGGATGGACGGGGCGGTGGCGCGGCAGCTCTTCGCCTTGGGCGGGCCTATGGCCCTGCGGGATGGGTTGATGGCCGTTGGCGGGCTGATCTACCAGCGGGTGATCAACGGCTTCGGCGCGGTGACCGTGGCGGGTGTGGCGGCCGCGTGGCGGTATTTTGCGCTGATGGAGGTGGTAGGCGCCGGGCTGGACGGCGCGGTGGCGGTGTATGTGGGGCAGAACCACGGCGCCGGGCGCGGGGACCGGGTGCGCCAGGGCATCCGCGTGGGCCGGCGCATGGCGCTGGGCGGGGCGGTGGGCATCGCTTTGCTGATGGCGGGGAGCGGGCGGGGACTGCTCGCCCTGCTGGTAGCCGGAGAGGCCGGGGAGGTGGCGGCCGTGGTATCGGTAGGTTATGGGGCGATGCTGGGAATGGCGCTGTTTCTGCCGGCGCTCTACCTGCTTTACATCCACCGCGCGGCGCTGCAGGGGATGGGGGACGCGCTCTGGCCCATGGGCGCGGGCCTGTTGGAGCTGGCGCTGCGGGTGGGGGCGGTGCTGACGCTGCCCGCCTTTCTGGGGCGCTGGGGCGTGTACCTGGCCGACGGCGTGGGCTGGCTGGGCGCGGCCCTGTTGCTGACGCTGGCGCTGGGGCGCGTGCTGCGGCGGGAGGGGATCAAGCGGCAGAGCGTGACGCAGCGGAAAAGCACCGGAGCGAAGGACGATGATGAAGGGCGAGGATAAAGCGGTATAAGGGCGAACGGGGGAAACAAAAGGACGGTGGTGGGGGCGCGGGCGGAAAGGCAGCGAGCAAGGCAAGCGGCTTTCCCAGCGAGGGATCAAGGGCTGCGCTGCGGGGACGAATGCTGGGGCGCAGGGCGGTGATGCGGGGAAGGGATAAAGCGGTATAAAAGCGGGCGGCGGAAAAAGAGCGATGAGGGCGCGAGCGGAAAGACGGTAAGCAAGGCAAGCGGCTTTTCCGGCGAGGGATCAAGGGATGCGCTGCGAAGATGAATGGGTGATGCGGGGAGTTGGTAAAGCAGCAGAAAGAGCGCGAAGGGGAACGAATGGGAAAGGCGATGGATGCCCTCCCGGATGCGGGCGGGTTTTGTATGTGCGGCCATGTACAAAAATCCGCGCAAACCCTCTGGACAACACCCGGCGCTTATGCTATAATAGCCTTTGCAATCGGCCTTGATGGAGGCGGATTGGCGTGCCAATGTGGCTCAGTTGGTAGAGCAGCTGATTCGTAATCAGCAGGTCAGCGGTTCGAGTCCGCTCATTGGCTCCAGCAGCGTGAAGCTGCACCCAGGTTCGCAAACTGCTTATGTGGTTTGCGAACTTTTTTATACCCAAAAGCAGGCATCCAATTCGTAAAGTTCTTTAAGCGCGGGCTGCTGCAATTTGCTTGTGCAGATTGCGGCAGTTTTTATGCCCGCAGGCCAATAGCCATAGGGCAAGATCTTGTGCCGCTGTGAACGATGTATCGTTTGGCAACGGCTTTTCCATAACATCAATAGGTTGATATGCCCCAGCACTTCCATTTCCATAAATGGGACGAAAGATGAGGATGGGGACGCGCATGAAACGTGCTGATTACGCCAGCGAGGCGGCCGCCCGCGGCGCACGGGCCGCAGGCGCAAGCCTTTTGTATTTAAGAGAACGCCGCGCAGTGTTTTGCGGCCCGCTGTAGGCCCTTGGGGTGCGAACTGCAAGCACACAGACTTTTCCCGGCGGTTTCGCACCGCATTTGCCATATGATTTATAGGCGGAGACCACTTTTTATGGTTGCGCACTCCCCGAAAAAAGGCTATATTGTAGATGAGCGGCGGCGAAACACAAGCTGTTGCAGTCGCTCCCCGCAAGGGGAGCGTGGGTTGAAATATCTGCTTTGACGATGATGTACATGGGCTGCGCCGGTCGCTCCCCGCAAGGGGAGCGTGGGTTGAAATCCCTATAAAAAGCGTTGTGCCGCTTGACGTGAACGGTCGCTCCCCGCAAGGGGAGCGTGGGTTGAAATGGTTGCGATGTGCATGGTCTCACCATGAGCTGGGTCGCTCCCCGCAAGGGGAGCGTGGGTTGAAATACTCATCTAGCCCTCCTTAGTCCCGTACCTGCTCCGTCGCTCCCCGCAAGGGGAGCGTGGGTTGAAATGACCGTGGCCGCATGTTCAACGTGGATACCATGGAGTCGCTCCCCGCAAGGGGGGCGTGGGTTGAAACGCTCGCCAGCGTTCCGCGTGGATCGACAAGGAGAGTCGCTCCCCGTGAGGGGAGCGTGGGTTGAAATGTCCATCATGTCCGCCCAGCCCTGCACGTCGGACTGTCGCTCCCCGCAAGGGGAGCGTGGATTGAAACGGGCAGGGCTTTAAGGATATGTCCCCGCCTACCGGTTGTTCCCCACATGGGAGCGTGGGTTGAAATGCCGTTGGGGTCGTAGACCTGGAAAACCGCCCCTCGGTCGCCCCATATGGGGGGCGTGGATTGTAACGCAATGGATTGTGATTTTTTCGCGAATCCTGTCTGCCGCTCCCCACATGGGGGCGTGGGTTGAAATACTACCTGCGAGCTGTTTCAGGACGGCCCGGCATTTGTCGCTCCCCGCAAGGGGAGCGCGGGTTGAAATGCCAAGGAGATTCTGACGCTGATCACCGGCTTAGGGGGAAAAGCGAAAAAGACCGCGATCCGGCCATCCGGATCGCGGTCTTGCTTTTAAAAAGGAACGGCGAAGTGGGGTTTACGGCTGCGCCGGCCGGAACGTCAGCCGCTCAAAACAGGCCTGCGCCTCCTCCTGGGAGTTTGGATTGGCCAGCAGAATGCCGGTTTCGGAGCCGGAGATCAGGATCAGGTGGTCAAACTCGGCCTCGCCATAGGCGTAAAAGGTATAGCGGATGCCATCGCCCTTGCCGCTATCCAGTATGGTGGCGGTGGGGTCGGCCTGCACTGCCTGCAGGTATGCGTCGTATTCATCGGCGGTAATGATGGCGCCGCGGCTGAGCACATGGCCGTCCTTCTTGACAAAAAACGGCAGATCGGGCGAAAAGGTATAGCCATCGGTGGTATCCAGCTCCACCTCGACCGCGTCGCCGTTATCCAGCTGATAAGTATAGCACACATAGGTAGAAAAGTTGGCGCAGCCCGTTAATGCAAGGGCCGCAAGGCAGGTTAGAAAGATCAACGATAAAAGCGCCTTTTTCATTTTGGTCATCCCCTCTCATATCGTACCGCGGCAAAGGCGGATCGCGCCGCCCGCTATCCCGCAGGATCGCACCGCACCCCTAAATTATACCGGAACCGGCGCGGGCGCGTAACTGCTGTGCACATTCCGACGGACAGGAAAAGAATTATGGCGAAATGTGGCGAAAAATAGGACGGAAAACCTTGAAGCCGCCCCCGCCCCATGGTATGCTAGGGGTAGTTTTACAAGTCTGTTCCAAAACCTCCCGGGCGGGTGGGAGCGCCGGGCGGTTTTGAACGCAAATGAAAAAAGAGGGGGATTATGCAATGGAGGCAATCGACTGCGGATGGTTATCCATCCTGCCGCCCATCATCGCCATCGTGCTGGCGCTGCTGACCAAGGAGGTGATCAGCTCGCTGATCATCGGCATTCTGGCGGGTGGGCTGATCTATACGGGCTTTAACGTGGTGGGCGCGGTGGACGTGACCTTTAACGTGATGGCCGAAAAAATGGGAGGCAACAGCTTTATTCTGCTGTTTTTGGCACTGCTGGGCGCGCTGGTGGTGGTAGTCACCAAGGCTGGGGGTTCCCGGGCGTACGGCCAGTGGGCGGTGACCAAGCTCAAGAGCCGCACGGGCGCGCAGCTGGCCACCAGCGCTTTGGGCGCGCTGATCTTTATTGACGACTATTTCAACTGCCTGACCGTGGGCACGGTGATGCGGCCGGTGACGGACAAGCACCGCATCTCCCGGGCCAAGCTGGCTTACTTGATCGACTCCACCGCGGCACCGATCTGCATCATCGCCCCGGTATCCAGCTGGGCGGCGGCCGTGGCCGGCTTTATGACCGATGCGGGCATTGAAGATGGGCTGGGCACCTTTGTGCAGACCATCCCCTACAACCTGTACGCGATTTTGACGATCCTGATGATCTTGGTGCTGGTCTTTACCAAGATGGACTTTGGCGCCATGCGCCGCTTTGAGCGAAAGGCGCAAGAGCAGGGGGACCTGGACGCCCAGGAGGGGGCCATCGAATCCACCGAGGAGTTTGACGGCACCAAGATCTCCGATAAGGGGCGGGTGTTTGACCTGGTGATCCCCATCGTGGCGCTGATCGTCTTCTCCATCCTGGGGATGCTGTACGTAGGCGGGCTGTTCACCGGCGGCGCGGCGGATATCGCCGAGGCCTTTGCCAACACGGACGCCTCGGCCGGGCTGACGCTGGGCGGCTTTGCGGCGCTGGTGGTGGCGTTTTTGCTGTTCGTGCCCCGCAGGGTACTCTCCTTCCGGGACTTTATGGCGGGCATCACCCAGGGGGTCAAATCCATGGTGCCGGCGTTTATCATCCTGATCCTGGCCTGGACCATCTCGGGCATGTGCCGGGATCTGCTCTCTACCGGTGAATTTGTGGGCAACCTGGTGCAAAGCAGCAACATCAGCCTGCAGCTGCTGCCGGCGATCGTGTTCGTGGTGGCAGGCTTTTTGGCCTTTGCCATGGGCACTTCCTGGGGCACGTTTGGCATCCTGATCCCCATTGTGGTGATCATCTGCGGGACGAATTCGCCCTACCTGATCCCCTCGCTGGCGGCTACGCTGGCCGGCGCAGTGTATGGGGACCACTGCTCGCCCATTTCGGATACCACCATCCTCTCTTCCACGGGGGCGGGGTGCAACCATATCGACCACGTATCCTCCCAGATGGGGTATGCCACGCTGGTGGCGGTGATCTGCTTTATCGGCTACCTGGTGGCGGGGCTGACGGAGAACCTGTTCATCACGCTGGGGGTATCGGTGGTGCTGCTGGGCGCGGTGCTGGCGGTGGCCTTTTACCTGACCCGGCGCAGGGAAGCGCGGGGCTAGGGCCGCGATAAGGACAAGTAAGGCCCCCGGGCGAGAAGGCCCGGGGGTTTTTTGTAAAGAAAACCACGCGTTAGACGCGTGGTTCAAAAGAGCCTATGGCGAAGAAGAAGAAAACTCCCTTTGCTAAAATAAAGTGTAGTCTGCCAACTGCACAAAGAAAGCAAAGGGAGTTTACATATGGGTATAAATGATATTAATAGTCTATCGCATAGCCGATGGAATTGCAAATACCACATAGTATTTGCGCCAAAGTACAGGAGAAAAGTGTTTTACCAAGAGAAACGGGAAGCAGTGGGGAAGATATTAAGACAACTATGCGAATGGAAAGGAGTAAATATAATACAAGCAGAAGTATGCCCAGATCATGTGCATATGCTGGTGGAGATACCGCCAAAGATAGCAGTATCAAGCTTCATGGGATACCTGAAAGGAAAGAGTAGCACAATGATGTATGAGCAATTCGGGGAACTGAAATATAAGTATAGGAATAGAGAGTTCTGGTGCAAAGGATATTATGTAGACACAGCAGGGAAGAATGCGGGAAGGATAGCAGAATACATCAAGAATCAATTAAAAGAGGATGAATTGGGAGAGCAGTTAACAATGCCTGAAGGCAGCCCTTTTAAGGGCTGCAGGTAGCAGAATACGCAGTTGGCAGACATATTTATGCGTTTACGCATCCCGCGAAGAGCAGAGGGCTTCGCCCGCACATGAAATACCACCCGCTTGGCGGGTGGATGTTTATTGTATGGGGAAGGATAGAGTATAGGAGAGAAGCAAGGTTATACTGGAACAATAATGCGCTGCCCCAAATTTATGCGAGTATCAATCCCAAAAGCCCAAACATATCAGGTCAACAATGGCCTCTTTACATGCTGGACAAATCGGAGAGGTGGTCCTGATCGGTTTAAAGTGATGGCTTGCGCAGTCGGGGCAGGATTGGTGTGCTTCAAATAGGAAAGCAAAACCGTTTTTTACAGACCAGTTGCCCAGAATTTTTTTGCTGTGCCACTTTAGCAAATTTTTACATTGTGCGCATTGATAAAGGTGTTCATCACAGCAATAAAACAGCTCATCTGGTGAGCTGGAACGCACGATGGTTTTGATCAATTGCCCATGTTGTCCAGCCAGGGCTTCATTTTTAAGTTGGTTACTCGCTTCTTGGCTTTTGGCGAAATATTTCTCTCCGGAGAGAAAACCAATGCCAAGACGGAATTCTTTTTCAAATCCACATTGATCACATTTATAGCGATAAAATTCTCCCATAGCATCTCCTCACAGAGCGGTAGATACGACATATTTTGTACACATTATACCAAAGTACAATCTGAACGGCAAAACACAGGTATATATGGAGATGTTGCTTGGTAAATTTGAAGCAGGGTATCCCCCTGGACGTGGGGAAAGGGCCGTGCTATCCTTAGAGAAAAAGGGGGCGAAAGGGCATGCGCGTGATCGATGGGATCGACTTTCTGCTGGACCGGCCCGCGGGCAGCGTTTTGGCGCTGTACCACTGCGGGCAGCAGACTTGCGCGCCGGGGCATGCCTTTGGGCCGGCCATTCGGGCGCACTTTTTGGTGCACGCGGTGCTATCAGGCCGGGGGCAGTTTACCTGCCAGGGGCATACCTATGCCCTTGGCCCGGGGGACGCGTTTTTGATCTGGCCGGGGGTATCCACCTACTACGCCGCGGACGGACAGGACCCCTGGACCTATTGCTGGGTGGGGCTGGACGGGGAGGACGCCGAGGAGATGTTGCGCGCCTGTGGCTTTAGCCGGGAGCAGCCCATCCTGCCGCAGCCCTGCCCGGCCTTTGGAGAGGCGCTGCGGGAGCTGGCCCAGGCCGCCGGCGCCGGCAAGGGGCACTATGCGCTGCTGGGGCTGGCCTATTCCGCCTTTGGGTTGATCGCCCGGGAGCCGGGCGCGCAGGGGGAGGGCCCCGGGTATCTGGCCCGGGCCATGGCCTATATCCGCCATAACTATCCCTACGAGATCACCGTGGCGGACGTGGCCCGGCAGGTGGGCTTGAGCCGCAGCTATCTTTATAAAGTATTCATGGCGGGACGGGGGGTGTCCCCGGCCCGGTACATTGCCGATACCCGGCTGGAGGCGGCCGCCGGGCTGCTGGAGCAGACCGACCTATCGGTCACCGAGGTGTGCTACAGCGTGGGGTATAACCTGCCCGCGGCCTTTACCAAGGCCTTCCGCAAAAAGTACGGAGTGGCGCCGATGGGCTACCGGCGGGCGAACCGGCAAAGGCGCTAGAGGGCAACGTTGCTGCCGCTGGCGGCTTAGAGCAAATGCGCGAGGCAGTATCCGGTAAGCGCGGGTCGTGCGACACTCCCTCCGGCAGGCTATGCCTGCCACCTCCCTCGTCAGAGGGAGGCGAGGGAGAAGGGGGAAGCTGGAGTGAGGTGGGACGGGCGCTTTATCCGGGTGGAGGGGGTGCGGGCGGGGCCAAGAGGGTGTAAAGAGATTCCTCGCCTGCGGCTTCGGAATGACAGAGTACCGCAGCAGTTAGCGGGCGCAAGGCGCGAGAAAGCGCGCGGCACATGGGCGGCTAAAGGGACGCTAGCCCTGCTCGGAATGACAAGGTACCGCAGCAGTTAGCGGGCACAAGGCGCGAGGAAGCGCGCGGCGCATGAGCGGCTAAAGGGGCGCTAGCCCTGTTCGGAATGACAGGACAGTGGAGCGGCGGGGCGCGGGGGTTGCAACTGGTAGCGGCATTGTACCCGGAATTGCGCCGGTGCGAGGGATCCGAATCTTAACTTTTGACAATAGTTATTTTTAGTGTTATTATTATCCGGCGGGGGGAGCGTTTCCCCGCGAAATCGACGATAAGACGGGGAGGGATGGGCGTGCAACGGGTCAAGGATATGACGAGCGGGCGGCCGCTGAAGCTGATCGTGACCTTTGCCCTGCCGCTGATGCTGGGCAACATGGGCCAGCAGCTTTACATGGTGGTGGACGGCATCGTGGTGGGCCAGGGGGTGGGCGTGGACGCGCTGGCGGCCCTGGGCGCCACGGACTGGACCTGCTGGATGCTGCTGTGGATGGCCCAGGGGTTTGCCCAGGGTTTCTCGGTGCTGGCGGCCCAGCGCTTTGGCGCGGGGGATCTGCAGGGCCTGCGCCGGGGCGTGGCCATGAGCGTGGTGCTGGGGCTGGGGCTATCGGTGGTGCTGACGGCCCTGGGACTGGGGCTGGCCCGGCCGCTTTTGACCCTGCTGGGCACGCCGGAGGACATCTTCCCCGGGGCGATGGAATACATCACCACCATGTTTTGGGGGATGACGGTGGTGTTTGCCTATAACCTGGCGGGGGGCATCCTGCGGGCGCTGGGGGATGGCAAGACGCCGCTTTACGCCATGGCGGTGGCGGCGGGCACCAACATCGCGCTGGATCTGCTGTTTGTGATGGTGTTCCACTGGGGCATCGTGGGGGCGGCGGTGGCCACGGTGCTGGCGCAGGGGGTCTCCTTCCTTTACTGCCTGCTGGTGATGCGGCGCATGCCGGCCCTGGGGCTGAAAAAGGCGGATTTTGCGCTGGATTGGCCGCTTTTGGGCCGGCTGTGGCGGCTGGGGCTGCCGGTGGCGCTGCAAAACGCCTTTATCGCCGTGGGCGGGATGGTGGTGCAATCGGTCCTCAACGGGCTGGGTTTTTTATACATCGCCGGCTTTACGGCCACCAACAAGATCTACGGCCTGATGGAGAGCGCGGCCATCGCCTTTGGCTACTCCATGACCACGTACATGGGCCAGAACCTGGGCGCCGGGCGGCACGACCGCATTCGGGAGGGCATGCGCTGCATGGTCAAGCTCTCCATCGTGGTGGCGGTGGGCACGGGGATACTGGTCTCCCTGGCGGGGCGGCCCATCCTCTCGCTGTTCGTTTCATCCACGGAGGCGAACGCGGGCCAGGTGGTGGACATCGCCTTCCAATACCTGTTTATCATGTGCTGTAACCTGATCGTGCTCTACCTGCTGCACGCCTACCGCTCGGCCCTGCAGGGGCTGGGCAATACCACGGCGGCCATGGTATCCGGGGTGATGGAGTTTATCTGCCGGGTGGGCACGGCGCTGATATTGCCGCGCCTGATGGGGGACTTTGGCATCTTCTTTGCCGAGCCCATGGCCTGGCTGGGGGCGGCGGTGTTTCTGTTTTTCGCCTACTACAAAGAGGCCCGTTCCCTGCGGGAGCGGGCTGTGGGGGGGATCGGCGGCCAGGCGTAGGAATAAGCGCCCCGGGCGAGAAGCCCGGGGCGCTTGCTGTTTGGGAGAAAGAGGGGGCCGGTCAAAGGCAGAGGGCGAACTCTAAAAGCAACAGCAGGCCTATAAGGTTGGCGCCGGTAAAGGCCGCAAGGTAACGCAGCGGCTGTGCGCCAGGCTCGCGCAGGTAGAATTTAAGGGAGATCAGGCTGGCTAAAGAGGCTATGGGCGTGCCCAGCCCGCCGATGTTGACCCCCAGCAGCAGCCCCTGCCAGTTGGCGGTAAAGCCGGAGAGCAGCACGGCGGCGGGGACGTTGCTGATAAACTGGCTGGCCAGCGCGGCGGTCAAAAGCGTGCTGCGGGATAGCAGATCCTGCAAAAGGGTGCGGACCCACGCGATCTGCCCCAGGTTGCCCGAGAAGATGAAAAAGCACACAAAGGTGGCCAGCAGCCCATAATCCGGCGCGCGCAGCAACGCCCGGTCAAAGCCCAGCAGGGCGATGAAGATCAGCCCGGTCAACACCCACCAGGGCAAAAGGCCGAAGACGGACAGCAGGCAAAGCGCGAACAGCCCGCCGTACAGGGCCAAAAGCCGGGCGGCGGGCCGGGGCGCGGGGGCCAGTGCGGGGACGGGCACCGCCCGGGGCAGCGCCGGCAGCGCGGCTGCGGTAAGGCAGATGAGGCTGAGCAGGACGGGCGGCAGCAGCAGGGTGAAAAATCCGCCGGCATCCAGGCCGTAAAAGCTGTACAGATACAGGTTTTGCGGGTTGCCCACCGGGGTGGCCATGCTGCCCAGGTTGGCGGCCAGGGTCTGCAGCACCACGATGGGGATGGCCGCGCGGGCCTGCCCCGCCCGCTTTAACAGCACCAGGGTAAAGGGCACAAAGGCAATCAGCGCCACGTCGTTGGTGACGGCCATGGCGGTAAAAAAGGGCAGCAGCACCAGCACCACGGCCAGCGCGCGCCCGTTGCCGCGGGCGGCCGATAGCAGGCGCGCGGTCATCCAGGCAAAGGTGCCGCAGGCTCGAAAGCCGGCCACCACGGCCATCAGGCACCATAAAAGGCCCAGCACCCGCAGGTCGATATACGCGGCGTAGGCGGCGCTGGGCGGCATGGCAAACATGCTGGCCAGCGCCAGGGCGGCGGAGATGCAAAGCAGCTTTTCCCGCCGGCAAAAACGCAGAACTTTCTTCATCAATACCTTCCCTCCCACCAGTTGGCCCTCCATATCCTACCACAAGCGGGCGGCGGGCTCAAGCGTGGATGCGGCAGAGGAGAAAGGGGCCTAAAGGGCGCCGCGCCCCCTGCGGCGGTACTCACGGGGCGAGCAGCCGGTCCGCTGGCGGAAACACTTGCCAAAGTGGCTGACCTGATGGAACCCCACCCGGCTGGCGATCTCGCCGATGGGCAGGTCGCTCTGGCGCAGCAGGGCCTCGGCGCGGGAGAGGCGGTATTCCAGCAGGTAGCGGTAGGGCGTGGTGCCCATGCTCAGCCTGAAGCAGCGCAGGCACTCGGACTTGCTGACATTGGCGCTGCGGGAGAGCTGATCTAAGGTGATCTCCTGGGCAAAATGGGCGGCGATATAGCGCAAAAAGGCCTGCATCCGCTCGCTGACGGGGGAGGGCTGGCTGGCTTTGGCCGGCGCACCCTGCAAAAGGGCCAGATAGAGCGCGCTCAGCGCGGAGAGGACCTGATAGGGGTACAGCGGGCCCCGATCCGCCTCCAGAGCGGCCAGACGGGCCAGGACGGCCAGCGCCGCATCCTGCCCGTCGGGGCGCAGCGCCAGCAGCGGCAGCTGGGGCTGGCCTACGATGCGGGATACCAGCTCGCGGGCCGGGCTGCCGGGATAAAACTCCAGAAAATAGGCGGGAAAGATAAAACTCTTGTAGTGCCCATCCGTACTGTGGGCCACATGATGCACCACATCGCGGTTGATAAAGCACCCTTCGCCCGCGGACAGCGCCAGAGCCGTATCCAGCGTCCTGAGCTGGACGCGGCCCTCTAAAACGTAGATAAATTGCAGATCCTCATGCCAGTGCATGACCTGAAAGCCCGGGTTGCGGGGATGGGCGCGCCCGGCAGCCACATCCAGCACCAGATAGGGAAAATCGCTTTCGGCCCTGAGGTTGACCGAGTTGATAAAGGATTCGCGCGCTGTAGACATGGGTTGCCTCCCTTTATGCCAGTTTTGCAATATTATGATAATTTAGGGTGGTTATTTAATATTATATCACACGTTAATGTGATAAGATCATAATATCGAAGATGGAACCGCGGGAAAGGGACGTTAAAGGCACGGAGAGGGGAACGGTTATGGAAAAAAGGTTGCAATACATCGCACATGCCGCCTCGCCGCTGGGGGAGATCACCCTGTCCAGCGATGGGGAGGCGCTGACCGGGCTGTGGTTTGACGGGCAAAAGTACTTTGGCGCCACGCTGGACGAGGGTGCACAGGCGCGGGAACTGCCGGTGTTCGCGCAGACCCGCCGGTGGCTGGAGGTCTATTTTGCGGGGCGGGAGCCGGCGTTTATCCCGCCGCTGCGACCGGCAGGCTCCCCTTTCCGCCAGGCGGTGTGGCAGGTGATGGCCCAGATCCCCTACGGGCAGACCCGGACCTATGGGCAGCTCGCCCAGATCATCGGACGGCAAAGGGGGCTGGCGCGCTTTTCGGCCCAGGCAGTAGGGGGCGCAGTGGGGCACAACCCCATCTCCATCCTGCTGCCTTGCCACCGGGTGGTGGGGGCGGATGGCAGCCTGACCGGCTATGCCGGGGGCGTAGGGCGCAAGGCGGCGCTGTTGGAGCTGGAGGGAACGGATATGACCGGGCTGTTCAGCCCGAAGAAAGGAAGTGCGTTATAGATGAAACCGGAGAATCTGGAGGCGATTCGCGCCTCTTTCGGGGTGCAGGCCAGGGCGTTTGAGAGCGGCAAGATGAACTTCTCCAAAAAGGAGTACCTGGATTATACGCTGGCCTGCATCGCCCCGCAGGCGGGGGAGGATGTGCTGGAGGTGGCCGCCGGTACCTGCGCCTGCGGCCGGGCCCTGGCCCCCTATGCGCGCAGCGTGACCTGCCTAGACGCCACGCCCGCCATGCTGGAGGTGGGGCGGGAAGCCTGCGCGCGGGAGGGGATCGGCAACCTGCGCCCGGTGATCGGCTATGCTGAGGAGCTGCCCTTTTTGGATGCCAGCTTTGACATCGTGGTCTCGCGGCTGGCCTTCCACCACTTTACGCAGATCGAGCGGCCCTTCCAGGAGATGGCGCGGGTGCTAAAGCCCGGCGGGCGGCTGGTGCTGATCGACATGGAGGCGGCGGCCCAGCCCCTGCGGGCGGTGGAGGACCGGATCGAGACCCTGCGGGACCCTTCCCACATAAAGAACCGCAGCGCAGAGGAGCTGCGGGCGCTGTACGCGCAAAACGGCCTGCGGGTGGAGCGCTGCCAGAGCACGCCCATCCCGGTAGCCCTTGAGAACTGGATGGAGCTGACCCAAACGCCCCAGCCGGTGCGCGCGCAGATCACAGCGCTGATGCAGTGCGAGCTGGCGGGCGGGGAGAAGACCGGATTTGCCCCGTATTTACGGGAGGGGCAGCTTTATTTTGACCAGCGCTGGGTGCTGATAATCGGCAGCCGGTAAGGAAAATGACGGATAGACGTGCGGCGCGGCCCATTGGGGGCTGCGCCGTTTTGGCGTTTGGGAAGTTGACGCGCAGGGGCTGATGGGCTAGGCCGGAGAGGCGGGAGAGGGGGGAGCGGGGAGAGGGGAGAGGGGGGAGCGGTGGGCAGGAGATTACGCGCTGCGCCCGGAATGACAGAGAGGGCATAAGGCAGCGTGATGCAAACAGGCCGCGAGGTGGGCGGGAGGAAACTCCCTCCGGCAGGCGGGGCCTGCCACCTCCCTCAAACGAGGGAGGCAAGGGCTTGCGAGGGGCGGCAGTGCTGGGGGGATAAGGCTGCGCGGTGCAAACAGGCTGCGAGGTGAGCGGTGGGGAAACTCCCTCCGGCAGGCATAGCCTGCCACCTCCCTCAAATGAGGGAGGCAAGGGCTTGCGAGGGGCGGCAGTGCTGGAGAAGGTGAAGGCGCATGGCTCAAGAGAGTGGGGGTGGAGGCGGGACTGCGAGATTGGCGGGAGGAAACTCCCTCCGGCAGGCGGGGCCTGCCACCTCCCTCAAACGAGGGAGGCAAGGGCTTATGAGGGGCGGCGGTGCTGGGGGGAAGGCGCTTGACTCAAGAGAGGCGGGGTGGCGGAGCCGCGAGGCAGATAGGTGATTCTTCACTGTGCCCGGAATGACAGGGAGTGCATAAGGCTGCGCGGTGCAAACAGACTGCGAGGCAAGCGGAAGGTGCGGATCGATCAGCGGGCATGAAAAAGCGCCGCATCATGCGATGCGGCGCTTTGAAGTACGCTGACAGGGCGCGCGGGATCAGAATTCCTCCCGGGGCTTGCCCATGAAGAATAGGGCCACCGTGCCCGGGCCGGAGTGGGAGCCAATGACCGGGCCCACAAAGTGGATGAGGATCTCTTTGACCTTGAACTTCTCCCGCACCATGGCGGCCACGGCCTGGGCGTCCTCCTCGCAATCCCCATGGCTGATAAAGACGGTCTGCTCCTCGTTCGGGTCGGCCATTTTGACCATGTAATCCACCAGCGAACGCAGGGCGCGCTTGCGGCCCTTGACTTTGGTGACCGGCACCAGCCGGCCGGCCATATCCACGTGCAGCACGGGCTTAATATCCAATATAGTGCCTAAAAAGGCCATGGTGCCGGACAGGCGGCCGCCCCGCTTTAAAAAGTTCAGGTCATCCACGGTGAACCAGTGGTTCAGGCGCAGCTTATTCTTTTCCAACCAGGCCACCACCTCCTCGATGGGGCGGGCGGCATCCCGCAGGGCCACCGCCTGGTGGATCAGCAGCCCCTGGCCCAAAGAGGCGCAGAGCGAATCCACAATATAAATTTTACGGTCGGGATATTTATCTTTTAAAAGGTTGGCGGCCAGCATCGCAGACGAGCAGGTGCCGCTAAGCGCCGAGGAAAAGCCGATGTACAGGATATCCTCCCCGGCCTCCAGGCTTTTGGTAAACGCGTCGATAAACCGCTCGGTATTGACCTGGCTGGTCACCCCGTTCTTGCCCGAGCGCAGCATGGCATAGTAATCCTTGGGCGTCATGCTCTGGCCAAAATCATCCAGATATTCCTTGCCTTCCACGATAAAGGACAGGGGCAGGGCGGTGATCTCATGTTCATCCACATAGCTTTTGGGAAAATCACAACATGAGTCGGTAAAGATCCTGAAACGCATATAGACCTCCAAAGGATTTACTAAACCGTTTTATGGAACGATTCAATTCATTATAATGGATTGGCAAATTAAAAGCAATCGAGAAATTGTCGAAAATATTTGACCTGAGGCCTTTGAAAGGGTAAAATAAGCGTTGTTCTATTAGATGAAGTCATTTGTGATGAGAAAATTGGGAGTGGAAGTTTTGATCAAAGAACGCAATGATGTCCGCAATGTAGCGATTATCGCCCACGTAGACCACGGCAAGACCACGCTGGTGGACGGCCTGCTGCGCCAGGGCGGCGTGTTTCGGGACAACCAGGCCGTGCAGGAGCGCGTCATGGACTCGGGAGACCTGGAGCGGGAGCGTGGCATCACCATCCTGTCCAAAAACACGGCGGTGCACTACAAGGGCTACCGCATTAATATTGTAGATACCCCCGGCCATGCCGACTTTGGCGGCGAGGTGGAGCGGGTGCTCAAGATGGTGGACGGCGTGCTGCTTTTAGTAGACGCCTTTGAGGGCCCCATGCCCCAGACCCGGTTTGTGCTGCGCAGGGCCCTGGAGCTGAACCACCGGGTGATCGTGGTGATCAACAAGACCGACCGGCCGGATGCCCGGCCCGAGGCGGTGATCGACGAGGTGCTGGAGCTGTTTATGGAGCTGGACGCCAACGACGAGCAGTTGGACAGCCCCTTTGTATTCGCCTCCGCCCGCAACGGCACGGCCACCACGGACTTAAGCGCCCCCGGGGAGAGCCTGCTGCCGCTGCTGGACGCGATCATCGATTACGTGCCCGCGCCCAAGGGGGATTTTGAGGGGCCGGCGCAGGTGCTGGTCTCCACCATCGACTATAACGACTATGTGGGCCGCATCGGCGTGGGCCGGGTAGAGCGGGGCGAGATCCGCGTGGGGCAGGACGTGGTGGTCAGCGACTTCCACGGGAATAACGCGGCCCGGCGCACCCGGGTGAGCAACCTGTTCATCTACGACGGGCTCAAGCGCATGCCGGTGGAGCGCGCCCAGGTGGGGGATATTGTGGCGGTATCCGGCATTGAGGATATCAATATCGGCGATACCATCTGCGACGCGGCCGCCCCTGAGCCCCTGCCCTTTGTGAATATTACCGAGCCCACGGTGGCCATGACCTTCTCGGTCAACGATAGCCCGCTGGCCGGTACCGAGGGCAAGTTCGTCACCTCCCGGCATCTGCGGGCGCGGCTGTTCCGCGAGGTGGAGACCGATGTGAGCCTGCGGGTGGAGGAGACCGACTCGGCCGATTCCTTTAAGGTTTCCGGCCGGGGCGAGCTGCACCTTTCCATCCTGATCGAGACCATGCGCCGCCAGGGGTATGAGTTCCAGGTATCCAAGCCCGAAGTGCTCTACCACGAGGTGGACGGCAAGATGCTAGAGCCCGTGGAGCGGGTGGTGATCGAGGTGCCCGAGGAGAACATGGGCCCGGTGATCGAGGAGATGGGCCGGCGCAAGGGCGAGATGCTGAACATGGCCGGCGGCCAGGGGGCCATGATGCGCCTGGAGTTTAAGATCCCCTCCCGGGGGCTGTTTGGGTACCGCTCCAAGTTTATGACCGATACCAAGGGCGAGGGCATTATGCACGCGGTGTTTGAAGGGTACGAGCCGGTGAAGGGGGAGATCGCCTCCCGCGCGGCCGGCGCGCTGATCGCCCACGAGGCGGGCGAAACCGTGACCTACGGCCTGTTTAACGCGCAGGACCGGGGCACCATGTTCGTAGGCCCGGGCGAGAAGGTGTACGCGGGCATGATCGTAGGGGAGAACGCCCGAACGGACGATATCGAAGTAAACGTGTGCAAGAAAAAGCACGTGACCAATATGCGCGCCTCCGGCTCGGACGAGGCGCTGCGCCTGACCCCGCCGCGCAACCTCTCTTTGGAGGATGCGCTGGAGTGGCTGGGGGAGGACGAGCTTTTGGAAGTGACCCCCAAGAGCCTGCGCCTGCGCAAGAAGATTTTGGATTCTCTGGCCCGTATGCGCTATAACAAGCGGCTGAACCAGGCGCAAAACAGCTAAAGAAACGAGCAAAGGTTGCTTAAAAGGCCGGCCCCCGGACAGGGGCCGGTTTTTTTATGGAAAGGGGGGGCGGGGCATCTCACGCGCGGGGCAGGATATCCATATATTATATCGAACGGGAATGAATGGGGGATATATGAAAGGAGCGATCACGATGCGCTACCAGACGAGATACCCCGGCGCGGGCTGCCCGCCCGACGGCTGTTTGCCTAACTGCTGCCCACCTATGCGCTGCTGCACAGGCCCCACGGGCCCGCAGGGGAGGCGGGGCCCCATTGGCCCCACCGGTCCACAGGGGCCCATGGGACCTGAAGGAGAGCCCGGCCCCACCGGCCCTACCGGCGCAACTGGCGCCAACGGGGCGACAGGAGCAACCGGCCCGGCAGGCTTCGCGGGAGCAACCGGCCCGACTGGCCCTAGCGGTGCAGCAGGTGCAGCAGGCGCAACCGGCGCAACCGGTCCCGCAGGCCCGGCCGGAAGGGATGGAACGCCCGGAGGGCCCACCGGCCCCAGCGGCGCGGCAGGAGCGATAGGCCCGACCGGCCCCAGCGGCGCAGCAGGAGCGACCGGCCCGACTGGCCCTAGCGGCGCGGCGGGAGCAACAGGCCCGACTGGCCCCAGCGGCGCGGCGGGAGCAACCGGCCCGACCGGCCCCAGCGGCGCAGCGGGAGCGACCGGCCCGACTGGCCCTAGCGGCGCGGCGGGAGCAACAGGCCCGACCGGCCCCAGCGGCGAAGCAGGGGCGACCGGCCCGACCGGCCCCAGCGGCGCAGCAGGAGCGACCGGCCCGACTGGCCCTAGCGGCGCGGCGGGAGCAACCGGCCCGACCGGCGCAACTGGCCCGGCGGGGACGGATGTGCTGGGCTGTGCCTGTGTGGCGCAGATGACCCACCTGCTTACGCAGATCATCACCCTGTATCCCAACGATAATATCGTGGTGGCCATGGAGAGCGGCAATAACGTCAGCGGCCGCCCAGGCACACTGCTGCCCGCGCCGGATTACGGCCTGCTGCAGCTGACCAACAACCAGGGCGTCCCACAGGAGGCGGTCTCGCTTTGCAGGATCGCTTCGGTACGGGTGACCAGCGCCGCGTATAATAACGCGATCACGTACCTGCCCGCCCCCGTGCCCGCGCCCACCGGCTGCGGGGCGGATTGCGAGGCCGCCGTACGGGCCTACCTGCCGGTAGGCACCACAGGCGCGGCCATCAATGCCGGGGGGCAGACGGTAGGCCAGGGGCAGGTACTGCGCAGCGAGTTTGGCGTTACGGTACTGGTAGGCCCCAACCAGAGCGACCCGACCTTCGTTTCCAACTGCAAGGCCGAGGTGCTGACCAAATAGGATATAAGAACGGCCAAAGGCCGGCCCCGAGCATGGGGCCGGCCTTTTGGGCTGGGCGGGGTGCGCCTGCAAAAACGAGAAGTATATAGACGATAGAATAACGGCGCGGCCCATCAAAAAAAGCGATGGACCGCGCCGCGTTTTTGGATGTTGTGCTGTACCGCTTAATCCTGCGCGTCCGCGGGCGGGGCTTTGGTCTCCTCCTCATCCTGCGCCGCGTCCACGTCTACATCAGACTGCGGGGCGGGCTGCGCCTCGCAGTCGTTTACGGGCTGGGCCTGCGGCGCGGGAGTATTTTGCACGGGCTCCTCCGCCTGTAACTGGGCCTTGCGCCCGCGGGAGGGCAGCACGCCCACCAGGATCAGCGCTACGCCGGCGGCCACCAGCGTCAAGGGCCACCAGCGGATGATCCACTCCGTCAGCTTCCACATATCCAGGTTGTAGAGCAGCAGGCTCAAAAGCCCGGCCGCGCCTACGCACAGCGCCACCACCAGGGGCCACACGCCCGTGCGCCGCCAACCCAACAGGTAGATCAGCAAAAAGCCCACCGTCATCATCAACATAAAGACCGAGGGGGCGGGCACATAGGGCACCCCGCCCAGGGAACCCACCACCCAGGCACCGCCCAGGCCCACGGCCACGCCGCCGGGGATCAGCACCCCCAGGTTTTTGATCATCACATCCCCCAGGATCAGGATCAGCCCCACCAGCAAAAGGAACGTGCCGCCTACAAATTTAGCCGTGGCCAGCTGCTGGAAGAGCAGGTACCCGCCCAGCAGGGCCAGGGCCAGCCCCAGCCATATCATCAGCCTTGTCGTGCGTTTATCCAATATCCTTACCTCCTTGCCATAAGGAACCCATTTGGCCCCTCTGGAATATAAACATTATAGGCCAACCAAAAACCAAACTGCAAGGGGGTATACCTTTTATGAACAAAACGTTACATAATTTGCTGCGCCCGGTTCTGGCGCTTGCGCTTTGCGCCTGCATGCTGCTGGGCTTTACCGGCTGCGGGGCGGGGGATGAGCTGCGCACGGTCACGCTGTGCGAGGTGACCCACAGCGTATTTTACGCGCCCCAGTACGTGGCCATCAACAAGGGATTTTTTGAGGCCGAGGGGCTGAAGGTGGAGTTGAGCAACGGCGGCGGGGCCGACAAGGTGATGACCGCCGTGCTGGCCGGGCAGGCGCAGATCGGGCTGATGGGGCCGGAGAGCGCCGTATACGTGTACAACGAGGGCAAGACCGAGCACGTGCGCGCCTTTGCCCAGCTGACCAAGCGGGACGGCTCCTTTCTGGTGGCGCGCCAGGCCCCGGAGGGGGAATTTGACTGGGATGACCTGCGGGGCAAGGTGCTGATCGGCGGGCGCAAGGGCGGCGTGCCGGAGATGACCCTGGAATACGTGCTGCGCAAACAGGGCTTGACGCCCGGGCAGGATGTGGAGGTGCTGACCAACGTACAGTTCGACCTGATGGCCGGGGCCTTCTCCGGCGGAAACGGGGACTATGTGGCCCTGTTTGAGCCGGTGGCCAGCCAGACCGAGCAGCAGAACGTGGGCACCATTGTGGCGGCCATCGGCGAGGCGTCCGGCGAGGTGCCCTATACCGCCTACATCGCCCAGACGGCGCTGATGCAAAAGGAGCCCGAGCTTTTCGGCGCCTTTACCCGGGCCATCTACAAGGCCCAGCAGTGGGTGCAAAACGCCACGCCCCGGGAGATCGCCGAGGCCATCGCGCCCTCCTTCCCGGACAGCGACGTGGAGCTTTTGACCACCGTGGCCGAGAACTACCAGAAGATCGACGCCTGGATGGCCACCCCGCAGATGAAGGCGGAGGCCTTCGAGCGGCTGCAGGACATCATGGACGAGGCGGGCGAGCTCAAAGCCCGGGTGCCCTTTGAGGGACTGGCGGACAACAGCTTCGCCGACGCGGCGGTGGAAAACGCGAAATAAAATTTTAAACGGAGCAGGGGCAGCGGCCTCCCGCATAGGCGGGGGGCCGCTTTTTGGCGTGGGGGGAGATATGTGGGCAATGTGAAAATAACAGGCCGCCCTTTATGTCTAGATTCGTAGACGGCGCGAAAGAAACATAGTAAAATTTAACTAATGATAAGAAAAATCATAGAAGGGCAGCTGAGTGCGTGGCGTACGGCGGAGCCGGTTGGAGGGAAAATTTATGGTAACGGGAATGAAGATCTGTGTACGAAAGCCTTTTCGGCGCCCGATCTGCCCTGATTGTAACGTGAGGCTGGATGTTCGTTACCAAAATCGCGCAGTTCATTCCAGCTCGCCCGAGGCAAAGAATTATGACTTTTCTACCGGCGGGGACACCTTTTATGTTGGAACGATAGATTTTGTGACCAATTACTATATGTGCCCCCAATGCGACCGGAAATTTACCGTAGACGATGTATTGAAACTGCAGGCAGAACGAACCCGTTTAAAGAGGGCAACGCACAAGCGCGGGCTGAAAAACTTGGTCGCACGCTGGGTTAAAGGACAGCGGGAATGAGCGTGGTGTTTCCGGGAAAAAGGCGGCTTTTGCGGGAAACGACATAACCCTGGAAGGGGAGAAAGGCAGTCTGCAATGAGCGTTAAAAACCGGTTGGCTTTTTTGGGGGCGCTGGTGATGATGCTGAGCTTGGCCAAAACGGGCTTTGCTGCGCCTAAATACCAAAAGGCGGAGGTACTGGGACTCCAGCGCCAAAAGGAGATATTTGAGGCAATCGAGATACAGCCGCTGGAAGCTTATGCCCCTGAGTATCCCATCGTCGGCTTTGATATCCGGCAGGATGGATATTTATTATTGGGTGTACAGGGTAGCGGCAATACTGGCCAAAATGAAATCTATATCTTTAACCCGCAGGGGCAGTACGAATACGGATTTGCCTTTCAATGTACGGGCCTCTATTTTGTCAGATGGAATGGCGAGAACGCCCAGCTGTACTTTGTACGCGGAGATACTTTGGTGGAATTAGACCGGGAGGGGAACCGGGTAGACGTGCAAAATCTGAGTTTTGCGCAATGGAATGCTATTGAGCCGCAGTTGCGCAGGAGCCGGATCAAAAAGAACGGATATACTTACGTTATTGAAAAGGCAAACGGCGTTGCGGGCTGTTTGGCCGACTATTACGCTAGAATAGTAAGACTGGGCCCGGAGGGAACCCGAGAGGTTATATATGACGTCGGTCAGGCTTTTGAGACCAGGGCGAATACGATGTTTGTGATCGCAATGTGCGGAATCGGGGGTGGAATAGCCTGCGCCGTATCTTCTGCTATAGATAAAAGGCGGCGCTACCGGGTCTACGCGGATTAACGCAGCTGCGGCATTTCCTGATGGAGATGGAAAGGATGGGACAGGCTTAAACAGGCGAGCTCAAGGCCCGGGTGCCCTTTGAGGGACTGGCGGACAATAGCTATGCCGACACGGCGGTGGAAAACGCGAAGTAAAATTTGAACGAAGCAGGGGCAGCGGTCTCCCGCATAGGCGGGGGGCCGCTTTTTGGCGTGGGGGGAGCGCGGCGTTTTTCACATAGATAGCCCGCACGCCAAGCGGGGGATATCCATATACTATAGATGAAGAAAAGGGAAGATATATCCCGAAGGAGTGGAAGAATATGAGCGATTATTGCAACCGGCCACAGAACTGCTGCCGTCCGCCTTGTCCACCGCCTTGCCCACCGGCGTGCTGCTGCCCTGGACCCACCGGGCCCCAGGGAAGGCGCGGCCCCATTGGGCCTACCGGGCCTACGGGCGCGGCTGGCAACGCGGATACCATTATCATCAACCAGACGCTGACAGGAGAGCCGGGCACGCAGGCCCAGGTGATTGACCGGACGGGCGGGCCGGAGCACGTGCTGGACTTTGTGATCCCAGCTGGCGCTACCGGACCTACCGGCCCCGCTGGCCCTCCGGGCCCCGCAGGGAGTATCGGAGCCACCGGTGCGCAGGGTAGACAGGGCGACCAGGGGTTTGCCGGAGAGACCGGCGCGGATGGCGAGATGGGCCCCACTGGCCCAGCAGGAGCGGATGGAGCCGACGGAGCAACTGGCCCTACCGGCCCGGCAGGAGCGGATGGAGCCGACGGAGCGACAGGGCCCACCGGCCCGGCAGGAGCGGATGGAGCCGACGGAGCGACAGGGCCCACCGGCCCTGCGGGAGCAGATGGAGTAGACGGAGCGACCGGCCCTACTGGCCCGGCGGGCGCTGAAGGCCCCACCGGCCCCACGGGAGATGCGGGAGCGCAGGGTGAGGTTGGCCCCACCGGTCCCACGGGCCCGGAAGGCGCGGCGGGCGCTGAAGGCCCCACTGGCCCCACAGGAGATGCGGGAGCGCAGGGTGAGGTTGGCCCTACCGGTCCGACAGGTACGGATGGTGCGACGGGTCCGACAGGCCCGGAAGGCGCGGCGGGCGCTGAAGGCCCTACCGGCCCGACAGGCCCAGAAGGTGCTGAAGGCCCCACCGGCCCGACAGGCCCGGAAGGCGCAGGCGGCGGAGAAGGCCCCACTGGCCCCACGGGTCCGGCAGCCACGATCCAGATCGGCACCGTTACCACCGGCGACCCGGGGACGGACGCGCAGGTGACCAACGTTGGCGACGAGAACAACGCGATATTCGACTTTGTGATCCCTCAGGGCGAACCGGGCGGGGGCGGTACGCTGGACGTACTGGCGGCGGTAGACCCTTCCAGCCAGTCCCCGGCCGCGGGCGGCAACCTGATCTTTACCGATACGCCGCTGCTGGTGGGTAATTCCATCACCCATAACGCGGGGGACCCGCAGGTGCAGATTTTACAGCCCGGCATTTATCAGGCCACGTTCAGCGCATCGGTCACGCCCAATGCGGGCACGTCCATCCCGGCGCTGGCCGAGGTGCAGATGAACCTGAACGGGACGATGGTGGCCGGCGCCATTGCGCGGCACTCGTTTACAGCCTCTTCGGAGATCGCTACAGTTAGCTTTTCCATGCCCTTCCGGGTGACCAGCACGCCTTCGAACCTGGAGATGGTGGTCAACCAGGATGGCTTCAGCTTCCAGGAAGCGGCGTTGACCGTGGTTCGCCTGGGCGACGGCTAGGTTTTAGATTAAATTTGCCGAGCCAAACCAAGGCCGCAGGGATTGCCCTGCGGCCTTATCCTTTGCCTGGGCGGGATAAAAAGGATAAGGCTGTGCCCGGGCGCAGGCGTTTGGCGGGAGGAAATGCGCGGAGCGGTAAAAGGGATGAATGTGAGAGTAAGTAGAACGGCAGCTGGCGGGTACGGGCGAGGATAATTTTTGAGGCTCGGTGCAGACGGGGCCAAGGGATTGCCGAGAGATTCCGCGCTGCGCTTGGAATGACGGGGAAAGCAAACGGGCGGGACCGCAACTCCCTCCGGCAGGCGGGGCCTGCCACCTCCCTCCCAGGAGGGAGGCAAGGGCATTGGCGGAGCTGTGGGCGGTGTAGGCTTAAATTAGACGACGCAACACCTGTCGTTCAGAGCGGAAGCGAAGCTTGCGCGAAGAACCTCGTGCGCGGGCGGGGGCGCGGCGTTTGAACCGCGCGGTTTAGGGGGACGAGTAAGGGCGCGGCACAGCGTAAGACAGCGTGGGGAGACGTTTTGCCATCTTGGCACGGTGCGGGGCGCAACTCCCTCCGGCAGGCGGGGCCTGCCACCTCCCTCCCAGGAGGGAGGCAAGGGCATTGGCGGAGCTGTGGGCGGTGTAGGCTTAAATTAGACGACGCAATACCTGTCATTCAGAGCGGAAGCGAAGCTTGCGCGAAGAATCTCGTGCGTGGGCGGGGGCGCGGCGTTTGAACCGCGCGGTTTAGGGGGACGAGTAAGGGCGCGGCACAGCGTAAGACAGCATGGGGAGACGTTTTGCGGTGTGAGGCGCGACTTCCTCCGGCAGGCGGGGCCTGCCACCTCCCTCCCAAGAGGGAGGCAAGGGCATTGGCGGAGCTGTGGGCGGTATAGGGTCAAATCAGACGGTACAGGCGGTCACTTTGCCTGCGGGCGCGGGCAGGGCCAATAGGTTGTCAAGAGATTCCGCGCTGCGCTCGGAATGACAAGAGAGTGGCTCACGGCGGGCGATGCGCACATGGAGGCCTGGGGCGAAAGGGAAAGCCCGTGGCGGGCGCGAACGAATGGGGGATAGTTAAGAAATGAGCGGTAAGAGGGGCGTAAGCCCGTCATGCGAAAGGGGGATAAAGAAGAAAGCGCATGGCGGGCACGAACGAATGGGGGGTAGATAAGAAATGAGCGGTAAGAGGGGCGTAAGCCCGTCATGCGAAGGAGGAATAAAGAAGAAAGCGCATGGCGGGAGCGAATGATGAGGGGACAGATAAGAAATGAGCGGTAAGAGGGGCGACAGCCCGATATGCCAAGAAGGAATGAATAGGGAAAGCTCGTGGCGAGCGAGGGTGGGGATAACACTTTAAAGGCTCGGTGCAGACGGGGCTAGGGAATTTCCAGGAGATTCCGCGCTGCGCTCGGAATGACAAGAGAACGGCTCACGGCGGGCGATGCGCACATGGAGGCCTGGGCGAAAGGGAAAGCCCATGGCAGGCGCGAACGATTGGGGGACAGTTAAGAAATGAGCGGTAAGAGGGACGTAAGCCCGATATGCGAAAGGAGGAATAAAGAAGAAAGCCCATGGCGGGCGCGAACGATTGGGGGACAGATAAGAAATGAGTGGAAAAAGAGGCGTAAGCCCAGTATGCAAAGAAGGAATGAATAGGGAAAGCTCGTGGCGAACGAGGGTGAGGATAACACTTTAAAGGCTCGGTGCAGACGGGGCTAGGGAATTGCCAGGAGATTCCGCGCTGCGCTCGGAATGACAAGAGAATGGCTCACAGCGGGCGATGCGCACATGGAGGCCTGGGGCGAAAGGGAAAGCGCATGGCGGGTGCGAACGATGGGGGGGATAGTTAAGAAATGAGCGGTAAGAGGGGCGACAGCCCCATTGCTTTTGGCGGCTGGCGCAAGCTATAATGAAAGAAACGCCCGGGCCGGCGGGGCGCGGGCGGATGAAGGCAAAATTCCTAAGGAAACGGGGCGTGGTCAAATGGCGCAGCGCGTGGTGGTAGGCCTCTCGGGCGGAGTGGATTCCTCGGTGGCGGCTCTGCTGCTCAAAAGGCAGGGGTACGAGGTCATCGGCGTGTTTATGAAAAACTGGGAGGAAAAAGACGAGGAGGGGGCCTGTACCTCGGACGCGGACTTTGCGGACGTGCGCCGGGTGTGCGAGGTGATCGACATCCCCTATTATACGGTGGATTTTGCCCGGGAGTACTGGGACCGGGTGTTTACCCATTTCTTGGAGGAATATAAGCGGGGGCGCACCCCCAACCCGGATATTTTGTGCAACCGGGAGATCAAGTTTAAGGCGTTTTTGGAGTTCGCCCTCTCCATAGGGGCGGACAAGATCGCCACCGGGCACTTTGTGCGCAGCGATGCGCCCCAGGGCAAGCCCCGCCTGCTGCGGGGGGTGGACCCGGGCAAGGACCAGAGCTACTTTTTATACGAGGTGCCGGCCGCGGCGCTGGGAAGGGCGCTCTTCCCGGTGGGGGGGATGACCAAGGCACAGGTGCGGGCGCTGGCCGCCCAGGAGGGGCTGGCCACCGCGGGCAAGCGGGATTCGACCGGCATCTGCTTTATCGGCGAGCGGAACTTTCGCCAGTTCCTCTCCCAGTACCTGCCGGCCCAGCCCGGGCAGATGCTAGATTATCACACCGGCCGGGTGGTGGGCCAGCACATGGGCCTGATGTACTACACGCTGGGCCAGCGGCGGGGCCTGGGCATCGGCGGGGACGCCCAGGGCGATGGGCGGCGGTGGTTCGTGATCCGCAAGGATTTGGAGCGCAACGTCCTCTATGTGGCCCAGGGAGAGGATGCGCCCGAGCTGTACTCGGGCGGGCTGATCGCCCACGGGCTGCACTTTTTTGACCCGGACGAGGCGCGGGAGCAGTTCAGCTGCACGGCCAAATTCCGCTACCGCCAGGGCGACCAGGGGGTGCGGGTTACCCGTACCGGGCCGGACGAGATGCGGGTGGACTTTGAAACGCGCCAGCGGGCGGTGACCCCGGGGCAGAGCGTGGTGCTCTACGATGGGGAGGTCTGCCTGGGGGGCGGTGTGATCGACCAGGTGCTGGATTAAGGCCCGCGCGGAGACAAAGGCCTCGAGGGCGCTTTGCCAGCCTGGTAAGGTGCAGACAAGGTGAAGTGGTTGTAAAGAAATGCCTCGCTGCGGCTCGGAATGACGGGGAAAGCAAGGGATGCGGGTGGAGCAGGCATTGAATGGGTAAAGCATAGCGTCTGTCATTCAGAGCGGAAGCGAAGCTGGCGCGAAGAATCTTGTGCGCGGGCGGGAGTGCGGCGTCTGAACCGCGCGATTTAAGGGAATGAGCGGGGCACGGCCCGGCATAAGACAGCATGGGGAGACGCTCTGCCATCTTGGCACGGTGTGAGAGGACGCGACTCCCTCCGGCAGGCGTGGCCTGCCACCTCCCTCTCAGGAGGGAGGCAAGGGCATTTGCCGGGGCTGTGGCGGCGGGGGCGTAGATTGCAGGGCGCTTTGCCGGCCTGGCGAGGTGTGGGCAGGGCGAAGTGGTTGTCAAGAGATTCCTCGCGAGGCTCGGAATGACGGGGAAAGCAAGGGCTGCGGAGCAAAGCGCGGGCTGAGGCGCAACTCCCTTCGGCAGGCGGGGCCTGCCACCTCCCTCCAAGGAGGGCGGCGAGGGCATTTGCCGGGGCTGTGGCGATGCGGGCGTAGATTAGAGGGCGCCAAGGCGCTTTACCCGCACGGCGGGGCATGGGTAGGGCCAAGCGGTTGTCAAGAGATTCCTCGCCTGCGGCTCGGAATGACGGGGAAAGCAAGGGCTGCGGGTGGAGCAGGGATTGAACAGGTAAAGCATAGCGTCTGTCATTCAGAGCGGAAGCGAAGCTGGCGCGAAGAATCTCGTGTGCGGGCCGAGGACGCGACTCCCTCCGGCAGGCGGGCCTGCCACCTCCCTCCAAGGAGGGAGGCAAGGGCATTTGCCGGGGATGTGGCGGTGCGGGCGTAGATTAGAGGGCGCCAAGGCGCTTTACCCACGCGGCGGAGCACGGGCAAGGCCAAGCGGTCGTCAAGAGATTCCTCGCCTGCGGCTCGGAATGACAGGGAAAAGGCGAACGCGTGGAAGCGCAGAACTATAAGAGTGGATAAGAGGGCGGACAAAAGCCGCAGCGCGGGGGAAAGGGCGCGCAGCCGCCTAAAGGCCCGGAAGATACGGTTACAAGAGAAGAGGAAAGGAGGGGCGCTATGCCGCCGCTGACGTTGCTGATCAAACCCGCGTCCAGCCTGTGCAATATGCGCTGCCGCTACTGCTTTTATGCGGACGTATCCGACAGGCGGGCGGTGAAATCCTACGGGGTGATGGACGGGGAGACCGCCCGGGCGGTGGTGCGCCGCGCCTTCCAATATGCCGATGGGGCGGTGACCTTTGGCTTCCAGGGGGGCGAGCCTACCCTGGCGGGGCTGGACTATTTCCAGAACTTTGTGGCCCTGGTGCGGGAGTATAACACCCGGGGCCTTGCGGTGCATTACGCCCTGCAGACCAACGGATACGCGCTGGACGAGGCGTTTGCGGCCTTCCTGGCGCAGCACGGGTTTTTAGTGGGCCTGTCCATGGATGGGCCGCAGGCCCTGCACGACAGTCTGCGCCCCGGCGCGGACGGGGCGGGCAGCTATGCGCGGGTACAGGGGGCCGCGCATCTGCTGGAGCAATACAAGGTGGCCTTTAACATCCTGTGCGTGGTCTCGGGCCCGGTGGCCAGAGCGCCCAAGGCGGTTTTCCGTGCGCTGGCGCCCTACGGCTTTTTGCAGTTCATCCCCTGCCTGGACGACTTTGGCGGGGCGGGGGCGGACTACTCGCTGACGGCGGAGGATTACGCGGGGTTCCTCAAGGGCTGTTTTGATGAATACGAGCGGGCGTTTTACGCGGGGAAATACGTATCGATCCGGCTGTTTGACAACTATGTGGGCATGCTGGCCGGCCGCCCGCCCGAGGCCTGCGACATGCGGGGCGAATGCGGGGGCTATCTGCTGGTGGAGAGCGACGGGGGCGTGTACCCCTGCGACTTTTACGTGCTGGATGAGTGGCGCATGGGCAACCTGAAAGAACAATCCCTGACGCGGCTGATGAAGAGCCCGGTGCTGGCCCGTTTTTTGCAGGAGGGCCGCAGCCATGAGGCGGCTTGCCAGGATTGCCGGTGGCGCGCCCTGTGCCGGGGCGGCTGCCGCCGCCACCGGGAGCAGGAACGGGGCGCGCTGGGGCCCAACCGCTTTTGCGAGAGCTACCGGGAGTTTTTTGCGTACGCCTACCCGCGCATGGCCCGGATGGCCCGCAACCTGCCGCGCGGGTAGCGCGCCGGGGTTGAGGGCGTTTGCAGCAGGCGGAGCCGGGCGCGGTAGAGGGGCCGTTGCGGGGCAGGTGAGCGAGGGCAAAAGGAATCTCGTACATCGATACTGGGCAGCGCTTGATCGCCGCTGTACAGAGGTAAGAAAGGCAAACCAGTTGTCAAAAGATTCCTCGCCTGCGGCTTCGGAATGACAGGTATGGCAATGGCCAGGCCTTTGCGCACCGAAACCCGCAAACGGTGGGAGCGGCTAAAAGGGCGCTAGCCCTGTCATTCAGAGCGGAGGGCGGAAAAAAGCAAAGCTGATGGCGGGCGGTGGCGTCGGGGTGCGGACAAGGTAGAGCGCGGTTCAGCGGCGGCAGCCCCGCAGCGAAGAATCTCACGCGTCGATACTGGGCAGCGCTTGATCGCCGCTGTACAGAGGTAAGAAAGGCAAACCAGTTGTCAAAAGATTCCTCGCCTGCGGCTTCGGAATGACAGGTATGGCAATGGCCAGGCTTCTGCCCGCCGAAAACCACAAGCGCAACGCGCGGTCAAGCGGGCGTTAGCCCCCCTCAAAAGACGGGCCCCTTTCCCTTGTCTTTGGCGGGCCTCTGCGCACCTAAACCCGCAAACGGTGGGAGTGGCTAAAAGGGCGCTAGCCCCCTCAAAAGACGGGCCCCTTTCCCTTGTCTTTGGCGGGCCTCTGCGCACCGAAACCCGTAAACGGTGGGAGCGGTCAGACGGGCGCTAGCCCCCCTCAAAAGACGGGCCGCCTTCCCTTGTCTTTGGCGGGCCTCTGCGCACCTAAACCCGTAAACGATAGGAGCGGCTAAAAGGGCGCTAGCCCCCCTCAAAAGACGGGCCGCCTTCCCTTGTCTTTGGCGGGCCTCTGCGCACCTAAACCCGTAAACGATAGGAGCGGCTAAAAGGGCGCTAGCCCCCCTCTTGACAAACCGGCGCTTGGGCAGTATGCTTAATTTTAGACATATGCCCAATACTTAGGGGCTTATGCTTTGTATGTGAAGGAGTGGAACACATGGCGGAAGCTGAAAATTGCACGCACAATTGCGAGACTTGTGGAGAGGATTGCCCCTCCCGCATGGCCCCGCAGGATTTTTTGGAGAAGCCCCATCAGCTCAGCAGCATTAAAAAGGTGGTGGGCGTGGTCAGCGGCAAGGGCGGCGTGGGCAAGTCCCTGGTCACCTCGCTGATGGCCGTGGGCCTGCAGCGGCGCGGCAAACACGCGGCGATCCTGGATGCGGATATCACCGGCCCCTCCATCCCCAAGGCCTTTGGCATTAAGGAAAAGGCCACGGGCAGCGAGGATGGCATCTATCCCGTGCGCACCAAGACCGGGATCGACGTGATGAGCATCAACCTGCTGCTGGAAAACGATACCGATCCTGTGGTCTGGCGCGGACCAATTCTGGCGGGTACGGTCAAGCAGTTCTGGACGGACGTGATCTGGAACGACGTGGACTATATGTTTGTGGACATGCCTCCGGGAACCGGCGATGTGCCGCTGACCGTCTTCCAGTCCATTCCCCTGGACGGGATCATCATCGTGGCCTCCCCGCAGGAACTGGTGGGGATGATCGTGGAAAAGGCGGTCAACATGGCCAATATGATGAATATTCCCATCCTGGGCCTGGTGGAGAATATGAGCTATGTGGTCTGCCCGGACTGCGGCAAGCAGATCAAGGCCTTTGGCGAGAGCCATATCGACGAGATCGCCGAAAAGTACGGCCTGAAGGTGCTGGGCAAGCTGCCCGTGGATCCGCACCTGGCTGCCGCCTGCGACGGCGGGCTGATCGAGCTGTATAACGGCGATTATCTGGACGCCGCGGCCGACCAGGTGGAGGCGCTGTAAAGCGCACCGGGCGTATAGCTTTTCCGCAAGACAAAAGCCGTCCCCCAAAAACGGGGGGCGGCTTTTTCACGCCCGGTTGGGATCATTAAAAAAGAGCTGCGGGGGCGGGCGGCAAAGGCGCTGCGCCCGCCGCCCGGTCTACCTTCCGGCTCTTTTCCCTTACTTCTCTTTTATCCCTTAGCGGTTGGCCGCCACGTAGATGTTGTACACATCATCCCGGCTCAGCTTTTTAAACCCGCCAATGGCCGTACGCCCGCGGGACACGCACATGTCCGCCATCGCCGCCATATCCTCCTCGGTCACGCCGCTCTGGATCTGGGGGATGTTGATGGGCATGCCGATGGAGGCGAAGAATTTCTCCGTGCAGGCGATACCCGCAAGCGCCGTGCGCTCGGGATCGGCCGAATCAAAGTCGCAGCCCCAAACGTTAACGGCGTACTGCGCAAAGCGCAGCACATTTTCGCTCATCACATACCGCGCCCAGGCGCCCCAAACCGCGGTCAGGGTCGCGCCGTGCGCCGCATCGTAGCGCGCGCTGAGCTCGTGGCCGATCAGGTGGGTGGCAAAATCGCCGCCGTTGCCGCAGCCGGTCATGTTGTTGTGGGAGATGGAACCGGCCCACATCACCTCGGAGGCCGCCTTGTAATCGTCAGGCGTGGCCAGATACTGCGGCCCGTACTGGATCATGGTCTTTAAGACGGACTCGGCGATCCGGTCGGTCAAATCGTTGCCCAGCGTTTCGGCAGCGGAGAAATAGCGCTCCAGCGTGTGCATGATAATGTCCGCAATGCCGCAGCCGATCTGGTATTTAGGCAGCGTGTAGATCAGTTCGGGGTTCATCACCGCAAATTTGGGGCGGATGGCGTCCTGATCGATGGAGCGCTTAACGTGCGTGCCATCCTCTTCCACCTTGGTGACTACGGAGGAGTTCGAGGTCTCGGAGCCCGCGGCGGCGATGGTCAGCACCACGCCCACCGGCGCCATTTTTTGGACCTGCTTGCCGAAATAAAATTCCCACACGTCCTCGTCCGGATGCCCCAGCCCCACGCCGATGGCCTTGGCCGAGTCGATGGTCGATCCGCCGCCCACCGCGAGGATAAAGTCTACCCCCTCGGCCTTGCACAGTTCGATCCCCTCGTAGATCAGGCTCAAGCGCGGGTTGGGCTGCACGCCGCCCAGGCTGACGAACGGGATCCCTTCCGCCTTAAGGGAGGCTTTGACGCGATCCAGCAGGCCGGATTTTTCAGCGCTCTTGCCGCCGTAATGCAGCAGCACCTTTTTGCCGCCCCATTTTTTGACCAGCGCGCCCACCTGCTGTTCGCCGCCCTTACCAAAGACGACCTCGGTAGGAGAATAAAAATCAAAGCTTTTCACGATTCTGGCTCCTTTCACATCTTGGATTATTAACTTTCAAAATAAACGTTTGCCAAAAACATTGTACTGCATATCCTCACCCATTTGCAAGCAAAGGTTCGCCCTTTTGCGCATATGGTTTATATTGTGCATGCCGCCCCGGCGCACGCCGGTTTACAGCCTCCCGCGCCCGGCAGCGCGATCGTCTGCATGTACCAAAAACATTCCCCGCCCCAAGTCGGTGCAGGTCCACGCGCTAGCGCACGCACCTTACCTGCACCGAAGTTCTCGCATTGGGCCATACGCCGCTCGGTTCGATTCTTCGCCTAGGGCCCGGAATGGCACTTGGCATGCCTGAGAAGTGAATGGATAAGTATGGGGTTTCGTTCAACGGAATCTCTCCCTCCGGCGCACCCAAAGGGTGCGCCACCTCCCTCGTCAGAGGGAGGCAAGAGAAAGGGAAAACAAGCAGCGGAGCATAAGCGAAACGATTGGAGAATATGTCTTTTTATCAGCATCGGAGAGCTTGAAAAACCTCCGTCCCCTCCACTTCAGTGGCCGTTTGGGGAAATCTATAGCACCCGCCGCCAGTGGAGTACGGAGTGAGCGCCGGCAGTGCCGGATGCAGCGAACGCAGTACTCTGTGAGTACGAGGTAAGCCCAAGGGGCGAAAGCCGCGCAGGGCGAACCCGTAACGAACAGAGGCTGACGGACCCGCAAAGCGAGCGATGATTTCTGTGAGGGTACGGAACGAGCGCCGGCAGTGCCGCGACGGGCGAACCCACAGTGAACAGAGGACCTTTAGGTTTAGGGATTGTTAAGGGGGTAAAGGGGGAAATCGGAATCCCCCTGCTTGCGCCCCCTCTGTTCGCTATGGACGCAGACTTCGCGGCACGTTGGCCGCTCGCCTTTGTCTCATGCTCACAGAGCGCTGCACTCACTTACCGGGACCATCTCTGGGGCCACCTCTGTTCGCTGAGGTTTCGGCCTTCGTGCCAAAGGGCACTTGCCCTCAACTTACGCTCACAGAAATCATCGTGCCCTTCATCGCCCACCGGGCGCGGGCACTATAGATTTCCACTAGCGGCGTTCGTTCCGCGCTCCCTTAACATATAAAACACGTTCCCTAACTTTTCTCCCTGTTTCGCATGAAGCCTTGGTTTTCTACTGAACAAAAAACCATACTTTAATGAAGGGGCTGTCGCCCGTCTTACCGCTTAGGTGGTTTTTGGTTTTAGGCGCGTAGAAGCCCGACCCTTGCCATACCTGTCATTCCGAAGCCGCAGGCGAGGAATCTCTTGACGCTTTCTTGGCTGCGCATGTCCTCCAGCCCTACAGTTCAAGAGTCACTTCTTTGCCAACGCATCAGATTCTTCGCTCCGGCTTCGCCTGCGCTCTGAATGACAATAGGATGCGAACGTTAAAGTATGGGTTTTGCGCATGGGGGCAAAAAAAGGATCTACGGGGTTGTGCCCGCAGATCCTTTTTCGCAACAAAAACCTTAGTTTATTTGGCCCTATGCGCGCGCAGCTTATAGCCCAGCGTGCAGATGATGGCCGCAAGGGCCAGCAGCGCCAGCATCACATAGGGGAGCAGGGAGCCGGACTCGCCGGTATCCGGCGTGCTGCCGGCAGACTGCGTGGGGGCCGGGGTAGGCGTGGCCGGGGCAGCGGGCTGCGGCGTGGGCAGCACGGCCTCGCCGCCGCCCTGGGCAGGCTGCTCATCCTCATAGGCCAGGGCGTAGGTGGAGAACGCATCGGTCTCAAACTCGCCCAGTGCGCCGTTCAGGGTCAGGGGCAGCTTTTGGGCCACGCCCTCGTGCACCCGGATGACATAGAAGCTGCGGCCCTCTTTGAGCAGCGCCTCGGGCACCAGCACCTGCACTTTGATGGGCGCGTCGAGCTTATCCAACGTGCCGATGGGCTGCCCGTCGGCCGTGATCACCAGGCGGATATCCAGATACTGGGCGATCTGCCCGTTTTCACCGGCCAGGGTCTGGGCTTTTTCCGCATCCGCGCCCGCCGCCTGGGGGGTCACCGGGGCGGCCTGCACCTGCAGGGCGATGGCGCTGCCCTGTTCGGCAGCCTGGGCGATGGCAGCCTGGGTCTGGGGGCTGACCGCATCCGGCGTGCCGCCGGTCACGATCTGATCCACCACGTCTTTAAGCTGATGATTCACCGCGTCGGCCGCCTGCTGGGGCAGGCCGGGGGTGACGGTATCCACGGGTTCATCCGGGTCCACCTGCGGAGGCTGGGCCTTTTCTACCACGATAACGGTGCACGTGGCGCGCTTATCCCCCGCTGTGGCGGTGATCTCGGCGCTGCCGGCGGCCCGGGCGGTTACGTTGCCCTGGGCGTCCACGGCGGCGACAGATGCGTCGCTGCTGGCAAAGGCCACGGTCTTATCCGCCGCCTCGCCGCCGGTGACAGTGGCATTCAAAAGCAGGGTATCCCCGGGGTTAAGGGTAGCGCTGCCGCGATCCAGCGTTACGGCGCTGATGCGCGCGTCCTTCACCTTGCCGGTGCTCTCCTCAAAGATGAAGCCGTTTGCCAGGTAGCTTTTTACCACCGGGTCGGGCGCGCCGTTTTTAAGGTAGGTGCCGCCCTCCACATAGGGGTTGCCGGTGACCTGGGCGCCGTAGATGGCCGAAATGCCGCCGTTAAAGGTGCCGCCGTAAATCGTCGTGGTGGCGTCGGCATTGATGCCGCCGTCGCCGTTCGTATTATCGTTGCCGATGTGGATGGCGTGTTTGGGGCTGGAGAAGTTGCCCCCGTACACAAAGCCCTGCACCACATCCGCCTCGCCGGCGATGTAGAGCGCGTAGAAAGAGGCGGAATCATTCCAATCGGTAGAGAAATTGCCGCCCTTTACCGTCAGCGTGCCGGCATTGGAGGCCAGCGCGCCCTGGATGCCGGTGATGGTGGCGTTATTCACCGTCATGATATTGGAATTGCGCACGCAGTAGGCAAAGCTGGGGTTGCGGTTGGAGGAGGTGGAGTGGAACGCCCCGGCGTTGATGGTGCAGGTCCCCTCGTTGACGTGGGCAAAGTTGGAGGCGTTGACCGTCACGTCGTTAAAGACCATGGTGCCGCCGGCCTCGTTCAAAATAGCGGTGCCGCCCTCGGTCGAGTGGGTGATAAAGGTGCCGCCGTTGACGGTCATATGGCCGAAGTTGCCCACGGCGTTGCGGTAGGCGTCCACCACGCCGGTGCCCTTGGAATCGTTAATGACCATGGTGCCGTAGTTATCCAAGATACGGCCGTTGCCCTGGGGCTTTTCCACCTTATGGCCGTTTAAATCCAGGGTGATGGTCAGCTCCGCCGGCACGGTCAGCATGACCCCGTCCGGCACGGTGATGTCGGCATCCAGCCGGTA
Organism: Luoshenia tenuis; assembly: GCF_014384745.1. Lineage (NCBI taxonomy): Bacteria > Bacillati > Bacillota > Clostridia > Christensenellales > Christensenellaceae > Luoshenia > Luoshenia tenuis. Next base: position 181,896 of record NZ_JACRSO010000004.1, on the reverse strand, counting down.
GCTGCCCGAGGCAGTGATCTGCCCCAGCTGCTCCAGGCTTTCGATGCCGGTGACTTCCTCGCCCGCGGCCAGCCCCGTAGCGGGCAGGGGCAGCAGGCAGACCGCCAGCGCCAGCGCCAAAAACGCCTTTACATGATGCTTCATTTGTCTTTCATCCTCTCTGATCCGCCGGCAAGACCCAAAAGGGGAAACACGCAAAAGGGACGGCCCCCATTGCATTGCAAGAAGGCCGCCCCATAAAAGGCGCGGAAAAGGTGCAACTGGCTGCCATACCCCATTGTGGCGGTGAAGGCCCTCTAGCTTTGCGTCCCAGCCTTTCGGCCGGTTTGCCGACGATATTTTGTTATGAAGTACTACATTTTATATAATACTTTCGACCCCCATTCTACGCGCCGCGCAACACCCTGTCAACCCGTTTTCCGTCTGGAAAGAGATGGTAGAACGCGTGGGATCGGCCCGGCAGGGGGGCCATCCCCAAAAAATGCCCCCTATAGAGGTAAAAAAACCGGCCTTGTTTCCCCGTTGCGCGCGCCCTTATAATGGAGAAAGATTAACAGCGCGTAAAGAGCGAGAGAGCGCAAGGCCCCGCCCTTTGCCGCCACGCCAATGAAGGGGGATTAAACCATGGCAAACTGTTTTAGCCGCCAGCGGGTGGAGGGCTTTCTCCACACCCAGGGGCGCATCATGGTCAACGGAAAGGGCGAGGAGGTCATCCTGCGGGGCTGGGGCATGGGCAACTGGAACAACCCCGAGGGCTTCATGGTGGGGGGCACCAACGGCCTGCAGGACTGGGGGGAGGACTTCCGCCTGCCCGGGCGGATGGACCGCGCCCGCTCCATGAGTGCCACCATCGCCGAGCTGTGCGGCAGCGCTTACCGGGACGGGTTCTGGCCCCGGTGGTACCGCAACTATTTAGGTGAAAAAGATATCGCCCAGGTGGCGGAGGATGGGTACAACTCCATCCGCCTGCCGCTTTGCGCCTGGGCCTTTTTGCCCGAGGAGCCGGGCTACAACTGGAACGAGGATTCCTTTGCCATGCTGGACCAGATCTTGGACTGGTGCGAGCAGTACCGCATCTACGCCATCCTGGACCTGCACGCCGCCCCGGGCGGGCAGAGCGGCATCGCCTGCGACGACGGGCTGGACAACGTGCCCCACATGTTTGAGGCTGAGAATTACGAGCGCACCATCCGCCTTTGGGAGGAGCTAGCCAGCCGCTATAAGGACCGCTGGATCGTAGGCGGGTACGACCTGCTCAACGAGCCGCTCTCCCCGCCCCAGTGGGATTACCTGCTGCCCCAGCTCTCCCGGTTTTACGACGAGCTGATCGCCCGCATCCGCAAGATCGACCGGCGGCACATGCTCTCCATCGAGGGGCACCGCTTTTCCAGCCGCCTGGAGATCTTCGACCAGGATATGGACCCGGAGTGCCACAACTGGTGCATCCACGTGCACTGCTACGGCGCCTCGCCCGAGCCGGGCAGCATGATGGGCTACCTGGCCAAATCCGCCGAGCTGAACGTGCCGGTCTGGCTGGGGGAGACCAACGGCTCCAACGACTGGATGGCCACCTTCTTTGAGATGCACGTGCAGTACCACATCGGCTTTAACATGTGGTGCTTTAAGGTGGCAGACCAGCCCGGGATCTCCCACCACGGGTACGGGTTCCCCCTGCCCGAGGACTGGGCGCTAGTGCGGGATTACTGCGAGGGCGGCACCAAGCCCAGTTTTGAGAAGAGCCAGGCCATCTTTGACCAGCTGCTGGAAAACGTCAAGCTGGAGAACTGCCGCCGCATCGACCTGGAGAGCGATAAGCACATCCTGCGCCGGCCGGGCATCGCCATCCCGGCGGTGAGTTACGACCCGGTGCCCGGGCGCGGCCTCTCCTTTGACGGGGGATACGCCTACGGCAACCTGTTTGATTTCCGCCTGGCCGACGGCATGCACATCATGCCGGAGCCGGGGTATGTGGCGCCGGATAAGCCGCACTGGACGCAGTTTATGAAAAAGAAGCCCGGGCGGGATCACCGCGCCCCCTGGCGCAGCCGCCTGCTGCTGGGGCTTAGGGACGGCAGCTTTGCCTGCTACACCATAAGAGATGTGGCGCAGCCCTGCCCGCTGGCGCTGGACTATTACGCCGATGAGGAGGCGGAGCTGCTGGTGGAGATACCGGGCTGCCCGGAGCGGGCGGTGCTGCTGGCGCCCTCGACGGATAAACCCCAGCGGATAGAATTGGGCACCATCCCCGAAGGGGAAGCAGTACAGGTGAAATTGACGGTGGCCAGCGGCCGGGCCCGGTTGCAGAACATCCGGTTCGGCTGTTAATGCCATAGGGCGGCGCGCAAAGGGGGAAGCGCCGCCAGGGGAACACACTTTTGAAGCGAAAGCAGTGAGGGAAACGCGCCCGGCACATCTGGAATGGCAGATGGGCTGGGCGCGCTTTCCGTTGCGGGGCAAAAGAGGGGAGGAACATGGGGGCGGGAAAGCGGCGGCGTGGAAAGCACCGGGGCGCGAAGGAAAAGTGGATTTGGGAGGCGGGTGGCGCAGGCGCGGCCGGGCAGGAAAACGGGAGATTTTTCGCGCGGGGCTGGCCGCCCACCCTGCCGCGCCCACTTTTGTGCGCATTTATATGCTTGCGCCCGCCGGGGACGTGTTTGAACGGTGGCGGGCGCTGAATGACGGGCCGAAGTGGGCTAAATTTTATATGAAACTTATGCAATGGGAGGGGGACGGCGCTCCCTCCGTCAGGCTGCGCCTGCCACCTCCCTGCGCCGAGGGAGGCAAGGGGAAGGAGAAAGCCCGGCGCTGGGAGTGGGAGCTGGGCTTTGATAAAAAACGTGTGTGCGGTTAAAAGGGTGATAACCCCGGGGGTGTGGAAAGGCACGAGCGGGAGGGAAGCAATAGATTCTTCGCGCGGTGTGCCACGCTCTGAATGACAGGCTAGCACGAGGCGAATTTTTATAACGTAGCCTATGCGGATGGGGCGGGACAACGCTCCCTCCGTCAGACTGCGCCTGCCACCTCCCTCCGCCGAGGGAGGCAAGGGGGAAGAGAAAGCCCGGCTTCAGGAATGTGAGCTGGGCTTCAATTCATAACGTCTATGCGATTAAGAGGGCTTTAGCCCCGGGGAGTGGATAGGCGTTGGCGAGAGATTTTGCGCCCGACCACGGGCCGGGCGAAGAATGATAGGCTGGCGTGGGCTGAATTTTATAACGTAGCCTATGCGGATGGGGCGGGACAACGCTCCCTCCGTCAGGCTGCGCCTGCCACCTCCCTGCGCCGAGGGAGGCAAGGGGAAGAGGAAGTCCGGCTCTGGGAGTGGGAGCTGGGCTTTGATAAAAAACGTGTGTGCGGTTAAAAGGGTGATAACCCCGGGGGAGTGGATAGGCGTTGGCGAGAGGTGGGCGAGAGATTTTTCGCCCGACCACGGGCCGGGCGCTGAATGACGGGCTGATGTGGGCTGAATTTTATATGAAACTTATGCAATGGGAGGGGGACGGCGCTCCCTCCGTCAGGCTGCGCCTGCCACCTCCCTCCGCCGAGGGAGGCAAGGGGGAAAAGGAGAAAGCCCGGCGCTGGGAGTGGGAGCTGGGCTTCGATAAAAACGTGTGTGCGGTTAGGTGGGCGATAGCCCCGGGAGAAGAGGCAAGGGGAAGAAGAAAGCCCAGCTTCGGGAATGGGAGCTGGGCTTCAAATAATAATGCCTGTGCGGTTAAAAGGGCTTTAGCCCCGGGAGGAGAGGCAAGGGGAAGAAGAAAGCCCGGCTCCGGGACTGGGAGCTGGGCTTCAATTCATAACGTCTATGCGATTAAAAGGGCTTTAGCCCCGGCGGAAGAGCTTGTCCATCAGGGCGCGCACCTCGGCCTGGCGGCGGCGGGTCTCCTCGGGATCCAGGGCTATAGGGTTGCCCGCCTCATCCAGGCGCAGGGCGTCCCCGGCCCGGGCGCCCTGGGGCAGGGCCGCCCGGGGCAGGTCGCGCATAGCGCCGTCCGGCATCTCAAGGACAGCCATGTCCCCTTCAAAACGGTCGATAATGGCGTATTGCATGGGCCGATCCTCCTTAATCCTCTATCCGTTGCCAACCCTGGCCTTGGCTTTGCAGGGTGATGGTGCCCGCCTCATCGGTGCGCAGCACCTGCGCGCCGGCCTGCGTAAGGCGCTGCACCACCTTGGCGTTGGGGTGGTTATAGCTGTTATCCTGCCCCACCATGATGACGGCAAAACCCGGGGCCACCTTTTTAAGGAAGGCCGCGCTGGTGGAGGTGGAACTGCCGTGGTGCCCCACTTTAAGCAGGCCGCTGGCAAGCTCGCCGGGCAGCTGAGCCTCCACCTCCTTTTCCGCATCGCCGGTGAGCAGCACGGCGTCCTGCCCAAAGGTGATGCGCAGCACCACGCTGGCGTTATTGGGGTTATCCCCGGCGGCAGATTCGGCGTCCTCCGGGGGCCAAAGCACCTGCCAGGCGCTTTGACTGTCCAGCCCCAATGCCATGCCCTGGGCGGCGGGGGTGATGCTCAGCCCCTTTTGGTCGATGGCGGTGAGCAGGTCCCGATAGACCTTGGTGGTGGCCGGGTAGTAGGGCATGACCACCTCCCCGATCTCGTAGCGGGGGATGACCGCGACCAAGCCGCCGATGTGATCCTCGTGGGGATGGGTGGCGATCACCCGGTCCAGGCGGCGTATGCCCAGCGCGTCCAGATAGCCGCAAAGGGCCTGGCCGCTGGCCCGCGGCCCCCCGTCGATAAGGATGTTCTCCCCGGCCGGGGTGGTGACCAGGGTGGCATCGCCCTGGCCCACGTCAAAAAAGTGCAGGGTAAGCGCGCCCTCGGCCGCCGGTACGGGGGCAGGGGAGGACGCGGCGCTGGACGGGGAGGATGATGCGGACGCGTAAGGCAGGCCGGCGCCCGAGGACAGGCTGCAACCGGCCAGGCACAGGCAGACCGCCAGGCAAAGGGCCGCCAGCGCGGCGGGGCGGCGAAAACGGGATCGCATAGAGGATTCCTCCTTTATATATTGTGGATTCAATGGAGCAGGCAGGTCAAGCGCAGCTGACCTACCCATGCACGAGATTCTTCGCTCGGCCTTGCGGCCTCCCTCTGAATGACAGGGCTATCGCCCTTTTAGCCGCTCCTGGTTTTTGAGTGTTTTCAACCGTCTACCGCCCGTCACGAGCGTTATTCTGCTCTGAATGACAACGGGGCGAGTGCTGAAGTATAGGTTTTCGTTCAACGGCATCTCTCCCTCCGGCACACCTAAAGGTGCGCCACCTCCCTCGTCAGAGGGAGGCAAGAGAAATGGAAAACAAGCAGCGAAGCACAAGCGAAACGGTTGGAGAATATGTCTTTTTATCAGCATCGGAGAGCTTGAAAAACCTCCGTCCCCACCACGGAGTGGCCGTTTGGGGGGATTAGGGATTGTTAAGGGAAATCTATAGCGCCCGCCGCCAGTGGCGGATCAAGGGTGCGATGATTTCTGTGAGTGCGTGGTAAGCCCCAGCGCCTTTGGGCGCGCAGGGCGAACCCGTTACGAACAGAGGGGCTTTAGCCTAAGGGGGAAATCGGAATCCCCCTTCCCCCTTCCCCCTTAACCTAGTAAATTCGTTCTTTAGCTTTTCTCCCTGTTTCGCATCAAGCCTTGGTTTTCTACTGAACAAAAACCTATAGGTTTTTGTTCAACGGCATCTCTCCCTCCGGCACACCTAAAGGCGCGCCACCTCCCTCATCAGAGGGAGGCGAGTGTGAGTTAAATCAAAGAGCATAGCATAAGCGAAACGGCTGAAAAAGGAATTGGTTTATCAGCATCGGAGAATATGAACAACCTCCGTCCCTGCCACTTCAGTGGCTGTTTGGGGAAATCTTTTCTCCCTGTTTCGCATGAACTTTGGTTCTCTACTGGATAAAAAACCATACCTGGCTGCCGCCCTTTTAACGGCTCCGGGCGGCGGGGGCATACATTGCCGCGCCACCGGCCCGCCATTAGCTTACCACATTGGCCCGTGCGGGCACAACCATCCGCTGAATGACACGGTTGAACCGAACGTTTTACCAAAATGCGGGAAAACTTGCAAATACCCCCTTGACTATAAAAATAGAACGCGATATGATATTCCAATACGTTTATACAATCTTAATCTTTTAAAGAAGATTCTTCTCTACACCCAGCGACCGCCAAAAGGCGGCTTTCTTTCTCTTTCAACTGCAAATTAGGAGAACGCTAGCCCTGCAACGCATGGGAAGGGGAGAAACTGCGAGGAGGCAATATGGCGGGGAAACTCTCAAAATTCTTTGGCGCGCAGGATATGACAAAGGGGCACCCCTGGCTGAATTTAGTCCAGTTTTCCGTGCCGCTGCTGATCGGCAACCTGGCCCAGCAGCTGTACAACACGGTGGACTCCATCGTGGTGGGCCAGTACGTGGGGGATACGGCGCTGGCCGCGGTGGGGGCCAGCGGGCCGATCTTTAACCTGGTGCTGGTGCTGTTCATCGGCGTGGCTACGGGCGCGGGCATCATGGTATCCCAATACTTTGGGGCCAAGCAGCGCGAGCAACTCAGCAAGACCGTGGGCTGCACCCTGACGCTGACGTTGCTGGCCTCTCTGGTGATCATGATCGCCGGGCCGCTTTTAACCGGGCCGCTGATGACCCTGCAGGATACCCCACCGGACATCTACGCCATGGCCTGCGATTATCTGAACATCATCTTTATCGGCTGCGCGGGGTTGGCGTTTTACAACATCGTGGCCGGTATTCTGCGCGGGATGGGCGACTCGCTGATGCCGCTGGTATTTCTGCTGGTGGCCTGCGGGCTGAACATCGTGCTGGATATATGGTTTGTTTCCTCGGGCATGGGGGTAGCCGGCGCGGCCTGGGCCACCATCATCGCCCAGGCGATCTCGGCGGCGTTGTGCCTGTGGCGGCTGTGCCGCATGCGCGAGACGCTGGATGTGAACCTGCATACCATGAAACTGAATAAAAAGCTGGTGGTGCAACTGGTCAAGCTGGGCCTGCCTGCGGGGCTGACCCAGGCGGTATTCTCGGCGGCGGCCATCGTGGTGCAATCGCTGACCAACAGCTTTGGCACCAGCGTGATCGCCGTATCCACGGTGGTGATGCGGGTGGACGGCTTTGCCATGATGCCCAACTTCACCTTTGGCACGGCCATGACCACCTTTGCCGGGCAGAACGTGGGCGCGGGGCGGATGGACCGGGTGGACCAGGGCACCCGCGACGGCATGAAGATGGGGCTTTTGACCTCGGCGGTGCTGGTGGGGCTGATCCTGATCTTCGGCGAGGCGCTGATGCGCATGTTTACCACCACCGACACGGTGATCGACCTGGGCGTGCGGATGCTGCGCATCCTGGCTGTGGGGTATGTGGCCATGGCGGTGACGCAGATCCTCTCGGGCGTGATGCGGGGCGCGGGGGACACCATGACCCCCATGTGGATCTCCCTGGTGACCACGGTGGTGATCCGCGTGCCTATCGCCTACGCGATGGCGTACTTTACCAAGAGCGCGGCGCAGCCGGCGGGCAGCCCGGATTCGCTGTTCGTATCCCTGCTGGTGGCCTGGGTGCTGGGCGCGGCCATCACCACGGTGTTTTACAAGCGGGGTACCTGGCGGGGCAAGGCCATCGTCCACGAGCACGGGGCGAAGAACGAGCCCCACGAGGCGGCTTAGGGCAGAGGTTGTTTGAGGGGCTGTTTGCGTGCCCCTTAAAGATGTGGGTTTTAGTTTAAGGTAATCTCTCCCTCCGGCGCACCTAAAGGTGCGCCACCTCCCTCGTCAGAGGGAGGCAAGTATGGGTTAAATCAAAGGGCATAGCACGCAAAGAAAACCTAAAGAGAAAATGCGGTTAAGGGGCGACAGCCGCAGGTGCGTGAAAAAGCGGAGAAGCCCGGCCCCGGGAAGAAGTGCAAAGAAAACCTAAAGAGAAAATGCGATTAAAGGGCGACAGCCCCGGGCGGGTGTGATAAAATAGCTTTTGGGTGGCCGGGGCGCCCTGCGGGGGAGAGGCCCAGCGGCCGTAAAGCGAGGAGGAAGACAGATGAGATTAGGCGCACTGGAAGCGGGCGGCACGAAGATGGTCTGCTCGCTGGGCAACGAGAACGGGGACGTGCTGGAGCGGGAGAGCTTCCCCACCACCACGCCGGAAGAGACCATGCCGCTGCTGATCGGCTTTTTTAAGGATAAGGGGATTGAGGCGCTGGGCATCGGCACCTTTGGCCCGGTGGATCTGAAAAAGGAATCCCCCAGCTATGGGTATATCACCACGACCCCCAAACTGGCCTGGCAGAACCACCCGCTGCTGCCCCAACTGCGGGACGCGCTGGGCGTGCCCTGCGAGATCGACACCGATGTGAACGCGGCGGCGCTGGCCGAGTACACCTGGGGCGCGGCCAAGGGGATGGGCAGCTGCTTGTATGTGACGGTGGGCACCGGCATCGGCGGGGGGCTGGTGATCGAGAACAATCTGGTACACGGGCTGCTGCATCCGGAGTTTGGACATATGCTGATGCGGCCCATCCCGGAGGACATTATGCCGGAGGGGATCTGCCCCTTCCACACGGGGTGCCTGGAGGGGCTGGCCTGCGGCCCGGCCATTGAGAAGCGCTGGGGCGTAAGCGCCAAGGAACTGCCCAAGGATCACATCGCCTGGAGCATTGAGGCGGGGTATCTGGCGCAGATGTGCGCCAACGCGGTAGTCTGCCTGTCGCCTGAGAAGATCATTCTGGGCGGGGGCGTAATGGCGCAGGAGCACCTGTTCCCCATGATCCGCAAGGAGACGGGGCGGCTGCTGGGCAATTATGTACAGCACGAGGCTGTGCTGGAGGGAATGGACGGCTATATCGTACCGCCTGGGCTGGGGATCAACAGCGGCGTGGCAGGGGCCTTGCTTTTGGCCCGCCGCGCGGTAGCGGGCTAGGCCTGTATAAAGGAGAAGGGCAAAGCGGTATGGCCGGCCCTGCGCGGGAAAGCGCGGGGCTTGCCTGCCGCTTTTTTGTTAGGGAAAAGGCCTGGGCTGGAATGGGGGACAGGGTGGCCAGCGAAGATAAAGCGGCCGGAATGGGGAGAAACGGGCAGAAGCGTGCGCACGGCGGGCGCGGGTGCCGGTAAACCCGCGAAGGATGAGAACGGAGAAAAGGGGTAACACCCCCGAATGGAGCGGACGGAAAAAGTCCAAAAGCTCATGGCGGGCCGGGGACGCCGATAAACTCGCAAAGGATGAGAGTGGAGAAAGGCGAAAGCTTTGTTGCCCGGAGTGGGCCTAAGGCTGCATGAATTTTGCGGGCAGGGTGCCGGTAAACCCGCGAAGGATGAGAGCGGAGAAAGGCGAAAGCCCTGTCATTCAGAGTGAAGGCGAAGCCGGAGCGAAGAATCTATTGCGTGCGCAGTGGGCGGCGCTGGGCCGCAAAGTGTGGGGATTGAGATAGGCCTGCCCCGGGTTTCGCATAAGCGGGAGAAAGAGAGAATGCCTGAGATCCCTCGCCTGCGCTCGGGATGACAGTGAGAAAAGCGGCAGAAGCGGGCGCATGGCGGGCTGGGTGCCGGTAAACCCGCGAAAGATAAGAGCGGAAAAAGGCGGCAGCGCTGCTGTCCGGAGAGGGCCTAAGGCTGCATGAATTTTGCGGGCATGGGGACGCCGATGAACCCGCGAAGGATAAGAGCGGAAAAAGGCGAAAGCCCTGTCATTCAGAGTGAAGGCGAAGCCGGAGCGAAGAATCTATTGCGTGCGCAGTGGGCGGCGCTGGGCCGCAAAGTGTGGGGATTGAGATAGGCCTGCCCCGGGTTTCGCATAAGCGGGAGAAAGAGAGAATGCCTGAGATCCCTCGCCTGCGCTCGGGATGACAGTGAGAAAAGCGGCAGAAGCGGGCGCATGGCGGGCTGGGTGCCGGTAAACCCGCGAAGGATGAGAACGGAGAAAGGCGAAAGCCCTGTCATTCAGAGTGAAGGCGAAGCCGGAGCGAAGAATCTGCTGCGTGCGCAGTGGGCGGCGCTGGGCCGCAAAGTGTGGGGATTGAGATAGGCCTGCCCCGGGTTTCGCATAAGCGGGAGAAAGAGAGAATGCCTGAGATCCCTCGCCTGCGCTCGGGATGACAGTGAGAAAAGCGGCAGAAGCGTGCGCACGGCGGGCGCGGGTGCCGGTAAACCAGCAGAAGATCAGAGCGGAAAAAAGGGGTAACACCCCCGAATGGAGCGGACGGAAAAAGTCCAAAAGCCTATGGCGGGCGCGGGACGCCGATAGAAGCGCGAAAGATTAGAGCGGAAAAAAGGGGTAACACCCCCGGACAGAGGCGAACCGTAAAGCACAGAAAGCCTATGGCGGGCGCGGGACGCCGGTAAACCCGCGAAGGATAAGAGCGGAAAAAGGCGAAAGCTTTGTTGCCCGGAATGGGCCTAAGGCTGCATGAATTTTGCGGGCAGGGTGCCGATAAACTCGCGAAGGATAAGAGCGGAGAAAAGGGGTAACACCCCCGAATGGAGCGGACGGAAAAAGTCCAAAAGCTCATGGCGGGCTGGGTGCCGATAGAAGCGCGAAAGATAAGAGCGGAAAAAAGGGGTAATACCCCCGGACAGAGGCGAACTGTAAAGCACAGAAAGCCCATGGCGGGCAGGGTGCCGATAAACTCGCGAAGGATGAGAGCGGAAAAAAAAGGGGTAACACCCCCGAAGGGGAGAGAACGGATGCTTGAAAAGTATTTTGGGGGACGGGATTTTTGGAACGCGGTGCTGCGGCTGGCGATCCCCATCGCCTTCCAGAACCTGTTGACCAGCTCGTTTACGCTGGTGGATACCATCATGATCGGCCAGCTGGGGGAGGTGCCGCTGGCCGCGGTGGGCATGGCCGGGCAGTGGAGCTGGCTGCTGAACATCGTGCTGTTTGGGTTTATGAGCGGCGCGTCGGTCTTTATCGCCCAATACTGGGGCACGAAGGACATGCCGGGCATCCAGCGCACCTATGGGCTGCTGCTGGTGTGCGCGGCCGCGGGCGGGCTGATCTTTATGGGTGTGGGGCTGTGCGCGCCGGGCTGGGTGCTGGGGCTGTTCACGCAGGAAGCGCCGGTGGCGGCCGAAGGGGTAAGCTACCTGCAGCTGGCGGCGCTGAGCTTCCCGGCCATCGCCCTGAACCAGACCTTTACCACGCTTTTGCGCTCCACCGAGCAGGTGAAGCTGCCCATGTACGTCACCGCCGTCTCGGTGGCGGCCAACGCGGCGCTCAACGCGGTCTTCATCTTCGGGCTGGGGATGGGGGTGCGCGGCGCGGCGCTGGCCACGGCCATCTCGGCCTGGATCAGCCCGCTGGTGCTGTTTATCGTAGCGCTCAAGACCCGGAATATCATGATCGCCCCGGCCAAGCGGCTGTTCCACTGGACGGGGGAGTTTATCGGCCAGTTTTTGCGGATATCCCTGCCAGTGCTGCTGAACGAATCGCTCTGGGCGGTGGGTACGGTGGGCTACAATATCCTGTACGGCAATGTGGATACCCAATTCTACGCGGCGCTGACCATCTTCCGCTCCATCGAGAACATCGGCTTTGTATTCTTTGTGGGGCTGTGCCACGCCTGCGCGGTGCTGGTGGGCAAAAAGGTGGGCAGCGGGCTGATGCGCGAGGCTGTGGACGACGGGCGGCGATTTACCTTTGTGGCCATCGCCTTCTCGCTGCTGGTGGGCGGCGGGGTGATCGCCCTGCGGGACGTGATCATGCTGGCCTTCAACGTCAGCGCCACGGTGAACGCCGCGGCCCACACCATTATGCTGTGCTATGGACTGGAGCTGTGGCTGCGCAATATCCCCTATATTTTGATCGTGGGGGTGTTCCGCGCGGGCGGGGATACCCGCACGGGGCTCAAGTACGATATTCTGTGCGTATGGCTGCTGGCCCTGCCCCTAAGCTGCCTGGGCGCGCTGGTATTCAAGTGGCCGCTTACCACCGTATACCTGGTGATGTTATTAGCCGAGGATCTGCCCAAGGTGCTGCTGTGCCTGCGGCGCTTTAGAAGCCGGGCCTGGCTGATGCCGGTGACCGACCAGGGCCGCCAGGCGCTGGAGCAGCAGTAGCTTTCCAGAAAATGTAATACCAAAATATTACAATAGTCTTTCCATAACCGGCGGCGCGGAGGTATAATAAGGGCAAGCACGATACCGCCAAGGGAGGGAAGGGCCATGGAGAAAAACGGAAACGGCGCGGGGCCGAAGCTGGAAAAGGAAGAGCTGACAGCCGAGGAGGCGCTGATGCTGAAATTTTACCGGACGCTGAGCGAGGGCCAGCGCAAGGATCTGGTCAAGCGCATGGCCGACGGGGACTTGCGCGAAGGCGGCCTGCCGGATGCGCGGTATGAGAAGATCGACGCATCGCTCAAACACCTGCGCGAAACGGTGAATGGTCAGAAAAAGGATCAATAACCGCATGAATATTGGGATGGCGCCGGAGAGATCCGGCGCCTTTTTCGTACCCGGAAAGGGAAACTTAGGGGATGTGGGGCCGGGGGATTCAGACCAGAGCGAGAGGGAGTAAAGAGATCCCGCGCTGCGGCAGGAATGACGGGGAGAAAATGGGGTGTACGGGAAAGAACGATGCGCGCAACGTAAACGGAGCGGACAGGACGGATATACAGCTTGCTGTGTACGGGCCTATAAGGGAAGCGGGTTGAGCTGCCGCAAAGGGGCGCGGATATGTTATGATAGAGGGGGAAAACGCGGCCCGGGTGAACCGGTGAGAGGAGAGGATAACATTTGGAATTCAGACCGATGAGAAGGGCGCGCCAGGCCCTTAGCCGGGAAGAGAGCGAGGCGATCCTGCTGCAGGGCAGCTCGGGCGTGCTGGCGCTGCTGGGGGACGGGGGCTACCCCTACGCGCTGCCGATCAGCTACGTATATGCGCAGGGCAGGCTGTACTTCCACTGCGCAAAGGCCGGGCATAAGCTGGACGCGATCCGCCGGTGCGATAAGGCCTCCTTTTGCGTGATCGGCCAGGACGCGGTGAAGATGGAGGAATATACCACCTACTTTACAAGCGCCATTGCCTTTGGACGGGTGCGGATTTTGGAGGACGAGGCGGAAAAGCGGGCGGCTATCGACCTATTGGCCCGTAAGTACGCGCCGCAGGATAGCGCACAGGGGCGGCAGCGCGCCATCGAGCGGGAGTACGCGCCCCTTTGCATGCTGGAGATGCGGGTGGAGCACCTGAGCGGCAAGGCGGCCATCGAGCTTGTGCGGGACAAAAAGGGCTAGTAGATGCGGACGGGCGCTAAGGTAGCGTAAAGCGCAAACGCCACAAGCGTGTAAGGCCGAAAGAAAAGATGGGTGAAAAGCCGCTGGCGGGCGTAGTAGGTTGGAGGATGGGAAGAAGGGAAGAACGGTAGAGAGGGGGGGAAAAGCCCCGGAGTAAGGCATTTTGCCGCGAGGGCAAGGAGCGGCGCTAGAGCGAGGATGAAGCGGGGCAGGCAAAGCCGAGCGGTTTTCAAGAGATTCCTCGCTGCGCTCGGAATGACAGGGAGGTCAAGCACATGGCGGGCGCGGTGAGTTGGGTGATGATAAGAAGTATGAAGCGGAACAAGGGGCTTTAGCCCCTCTGTCATTCAGAGGGAGGCCGAAAGGCCGAGCGAAGAATCTTATGCGTTAGTAGGAAGCTGAACTTGACCTATTTGGCGCGGCGTTAGGCGGCACGGCCTTGGTACTCGTTCTAACAACAGCAAAGGCCCGGCAACTCTCGGTTCGCTGGGGGCTTGCGCTGCGCGGCTAACGCCACTTGCGCGCGCCTTACGCTCACCGGGCGCTGCGCTCGGAATGACAAGGATGAGATGCTCGCGCGGGGCGGAGGAAAAGGAAGCAAGCCCTGAATGAGAAGTTGAGAGCCGTGCAAAAGCAGCTGGCGGGGGCGGGAGGCTAGATAATCAAAACGTGTGGAGCGGAAAAAAGGGCGTGAGCCCTGAATGAGAAGTTGAGAGCCGTGCAAAAGCAGTTGGCGGGGGCGGGAGGTTAGATAATCAAAACGTGTGGAGCGGAAAAAAGGGCGTGAGCCCTGAATAAGAAGATATAAAGCGCGCAAAAGCCGCTGACGGAGACGGGTGAGGTAACGAGAAAAGGCGCAGAGCGGGAGAAGGGGCTTCCAACCCCATGCCAAAGGCCCCCGGGGGACGGGGGCCTTCGAACTTGAGAGAGGGGTATGTAGGTTGTAAAAAGTTATCTGTCGTTCATTCGTATCTCTTTGCTTCTCTGTCGCAATGTTAGAATACCCAAAGATGATGAACGGGATACATCTTTTTTGTTAAAAAATTTTATGCAATTCGTGAAGAAATTGTTAAGACCCGCCGGAGGGGCGCCCGCCCGCGGTGGCGGCGTTATAGCGCCGCTCGGCCTCGCGCCAGTTGAGCAGGGAAAACCAGCTTTCCACATAGGCATCCAGCCCTGTATAATAGGGGGAGAAGTAGGCGTGCTCCCAGGCATCCAGCACCAGCACGGGGGTAAAGAGATTCAGCTGCGGGGTGCGGTAATCGTTGGTGATGGCCAGGTGGATGTTGCCGGCGGCATCGGTATTGAGCCAGACAAAGCCCACGCCCAGAATATCCCCAGCGGCCTGACGCACCAGGGACTTAAAGGCCTCCAGGCTGCCGTACCGGGCGAGGATGGCCGCGCGCAGCGCCCCCTGGGGGGAGGCGGCGCCCTGGGGGCAGAGGCCGGCAAAGTACAGCTCGTGGCTAAAAAGGCTGCCGGCCAGGTGGCGGATGCGGGCGCGGTCTACCGTGCGCACAGAGGGCAGCGGATCGGTCAAAAGGGCGGCCAGCGTTAGGCCCTGCGCGTCCGGGTATTGGGCCAGCAGGGCGTTGAGGGCGGTTACATCCCCGCTGTAAAGGACGCTGTGGTGCAGATATACGCCATCGGCCTGCAGGCCGGGGGTCAGCCCATAGCAGGGATAGGGCAGCATTTGCGGGGCGAAGGGATAGGTTCGCGGCATGGATGATCCTTCCTTTCCTAGAAGAGATGGGGGACATCGGCCCGGGGGGAGAGGCCCCCAATGCTATGCTTATGCGCTCGCGGGGCGGCGGATGCCAGGGAGAGTACGGCATAAAAACGGCAAAGGAGAGGATCATCAATGGAACTGATTACCGCGCGCACGCGCATGCGTCCACTGGAGGAGGGGGATCTGCCGGGGCTGCGGGAGATTTTGCAGGACCCGGTGGCGATGACCGCCTATGAGCACGCCTTCACCGAGGAGGAGGTGCAGGCCTGGCTGCGCAACCAGCTGCGGCGCTACCGGGAGGAGGGCGGGCTGGGGCTGCTGGCGGTGCTAGACAGGAAAAGCGGCGCGTTTCTGGGCCAGGCGGGGCTGACCTGGCAGAGCGTGGAGGCGGACAGGGTGCTGGAGATCGGCTACCTTTTCTGCCGGCGGCACTGGCACAAGGGCTATGCCACCGAGGCGGCCAGGGCTTTGCGGGCGTATGCCTTTGAGACGCTGGGGGCGGGGGCGGTTTATTCCATCATCCGGGACAGCAACCTGGCCTCCCAGGCGGTGGCCCGGCGCAACGGCATGGCGCCGGTGCGGCGTTTTATCAAGCATTATTACAATACCGACATGCCTCACGATGCCTGGCGCATCACCCGGGAGGAATTTGAGGCGCTGTCCGAGGCGGAAAAATAAAAAAGGGTGACCTTTTGCCCCAAATGTCGCCCAAAGGGCTTTCAATGCGCAGGGCGGGGCGCTATACTAAAGCTAAAGAGGACGAAAAGGAGGGCGGGTTTATGATGCTGCTGATCGGCGGACCGATGGTGCTTTTGGGGTTTGTGATGCTGCTGCGGCCCCGTTTGATGTGGGGGCTGGCTTCCAGCTGGCGGTTCTACCCGCCCGCCAAGCCGCCCGAGGCGCACTTTAAACTGGTGCGGGTGGTGGGCGCGCTGGCGCTGATCGCTGGGCTGGCGGGCGTCGCGTGGTTTTTGTACATGAACCGCTACGACATCGGGGCGTTTTTGCGGTTTGGGATGATGTAGAAAAAGGGATAGGCGAGAAGGACAGGATAAAGGCAGGGCTTTGAGGCCCTGCCTTTTTCTGTGGAGAGGCGCGCGCAGGAGGGCGGGTGGGGGAGACGGAGAACGCAGAAAAATAGGAGCGGATAAGGGGGCGATAGCCCGCGGAGTGACAAGGGGGAAAGCGGATGGCGGGCGGAAGGAGTTTTGGCAACATGAGCAGATTAAAACGTTTAAGGAGCGATAGCCCCGGGGCGGGGACTCCCTCCGGCGCACCCGGTGGGTGCGCCACCTCCCTCATTCGAGGGAGGCGAGAACGCAGGCGGAATTGCCAAGGTAGGGAGGTGTGGGCACTTGACCTGCGCAAGAGGGCAAGGCAGGGGTAAGCGGTTGTCAAGAGATTCCTCGCGCTGCTCGGAATGACAGAGAAGGAGCGGATGGCGGGGGAAAAGGCCGAGAGACGCGAAAGCCAAGAGCGGTTAAAGGGCGGCAGCCCGCGGAGTGACAAGGGGGGGGAAGCGGATGGCGGGCGGGAACGTTTGGCAATGTGGATAGGTTAGAGCGGATAAAAGGGCGACAGCCCCGGGGCGGGGACTCCCTCGAATGAGGGAGGCGAGAACGCAGGAGGAATTGTTAAGGTGGGGAGGTGCGGGGCACTTGACCTATGCAAGAGGGCAAGGCAGGGGCAAGCGGTTGCAAAGAGATTCCTCGCGCTGCTCGGAATGACAGAGAAGGAGCGGATGGGGGGGCGGGGGCGTTTGAGAATATGGAAGGCGAGGCGGGGAGGGCAGACCGCAAAGGTTGGACGAAGATAGTGCAGCTTTTGTCATTCAGAGCGGAAGCGAAGCTGGAGCGAAGAATCTCTTGTGACGGCAGGAAAGCGGCGCATGTTCACAAAGACGCCAGGACAGGCGGAAGGGGAGGCGGTGAGGGCGGAATTGCCAAGGTGGGGAGGTGCGGGGCACTTGAACTATGCAAGAGGTGTAAAGCAGGGGCAAGTGGTTGTAAAGAGATTCCTCGCGCCGCTCGGAATGACAGGAGAAAAAGTAGGTGGTAGGCAGAGAGACGGGACAGGTGAGGGCAGGTTAGAGCGGTTAAAGAGGCGGCAGCTCCTTGGCGGGGCAGGGAGGAGAAGCAGATGGTGGGCGAAAAGGCCGGGAGACGCGAAAGCCAAGAGCGGTTAAAGGGCGGCAGCCCGCGGAGTGACAAGGGGGGAAAGCGGATGGCGGGCGGGGGAGACAGAGAACGCAGAAAAATAGGAGCGGATAAGGGGGCGATAGCCCCTCGGAATGACAGAGAAGGAGCGGATGGGGGCGAAAAGGCCGGGAGACGCGAAAGTCAAGAGCGGTTAAAGGGGCGATAGTCCCTTAGAGGGGCAGCGTAAAAAAGGACGCCCTGGCAGGGCGTCCCTTGAATGTTTGGCCTTAGCGCGCGGCCTGGGCGGGGGGCGTTTGGGCGGCTTGGCGCACCCGCTCATAGGCGGCGGCTACCTGGGCCATGGTCTGCTCCAGCGAGCGGCCCTCGGCGTTTTGCTGCCAGGGGCGCAGCGGCTCGCACAATACGGGGCCGGCGTAGCCCGCCCGCTCAAAGAGGCGGTAGGGCAGGGCCGCGTCGATGATGCCGGAGGTGAGCGGCAGCTGGCGCTCCAGATCCTCCTGCTGGGTGCGGGTGCGGCCGGGCACCCCGTCGTTTAGGTGGAAGTTGACCATGCGATCCACCTGGGCGGCGGCCAGATAGGCCTCGTCCACGCGCTGATAGCTGCCGGTGTACCAGTGGTAGGTATCAAACAGAAAGCCACAGCGGGGGCTGACCGCGTCCGCCAGGGCCAAAATGCCCGAGAGGCTGTTAAAAAACGGGTAGCGGAAGCTGCGCTGCAGCGGGCAGGGCCCTAAAAACTCCATGCCGTAGTGTAGGCCGTGGTCGTCGGCCACCTTCCAAATGCGGCGCAGGCGGCGCAGCACCCACTCAAACTGGGCCTCGGACTTGCGGGCGTTGCTGCCGTTCCACACGTGGTTATAGCAGTAGCGCACGCCCATCTTCTCGCCCGCGTCTGCCCAGCGCTTGAAGTGCTCCAGGGCGGAATCAAACGCCGCATCGGTCACGCTCTCGGTAAAAAAGTCGGCCGGGGTGGGCAGCAGGCTCCAGCGCAGGCCATGGTCAAAGATAAAGTCCGCCGCCGCCACGCCGGCTTTGGGGTCCTCCAGCAGGTTCTGGGGCACGGCTACCCCGCCGATGCCGTACTTTACGGCCAGCGGCGCGATCTCGTACACGCTGGCGGAAACGCCGCAGTGGCCCGGGTCAAATACCGTATACATGGGCTGATCCTCCTTTTCTTACAGGCCGGCGGCCAGCAGTTTTTCCCGCATGATGGCGATCGACGGGGCGAAATCCGCCGGGTCGTGCACGCCGTGCAGGATGAGCGGGCCGGCGTAGCCGATCTTCTTGAGCAGGTCAAAGTACAGGTCGTAATCCACAATGCCCATGCCGGGCGAGGCAAAGTGCACCGCGTCCCCCTCGGCCACGTCCTTGCCGTGGGCCAGCACGATGTCCCCGCCCAGCAGGGAGAAGGCCTCGCCGATGGTGGCGGCCACGTTCTCCCGGCGGGCGGTGCCGGCGGGGAAGAGGTTGGCGCAATCCATAATCACCTTAAGATGGGGGCTGGCGATCTCATCCAAATACCGGCGGGTGCGCCGGGCGGTAAACACCACGTTGCTGGCCTCGGTCTCCACGCCCAGGGTGAGGCCGTAGCTTTCGGCCACGGGCAGGATGCGCCGGGTGGTGGCGAGCAGCTGCTGAAATACCGGCTCCTCGGCGGTGGCGGGCGAATAGCGCCACATGCCCTCCGGGCTTTTGGAGCCGGTGCAAAGGGTGACGATTTTGCAGCCGAAATAGGCGCAGGCCTGCGCGATGACGGTAAAGCGGCGGATGTAGGCCTCCAGGCGTTCCGGGTCGCTATCCACCATATTAAAGGTGCCGTTGACGGCTGCAATGGAGATGCCGTTATCGCGGGCGGCCTGGGCCACCCGCGCAAGCTCGCCGGGGCCAAAGCCGGCGGGCATCTCCTCGCCGTGGGAGGTATCAAAATCGTACTGCACCTGGGTAAAGCCCAGGGCGCGGGCTTTGGCAAAGACTTCTTCGACGTTCTGGCCGGAAATTTCGGGGCTGAAAAATCCCAGTTCCATATTCTTCCTCCTCATCATGCAATGGAACGCGCCGCGCGGATGGGGCGCGGGTAAAAAGCTTACAGGGCGATGACGGCCTTGACGATGGCGGCCTTGTTGTCGATGCTCTCGTCAAAGGCCTGCTGGGTCTGGGCAAAGGGATAGATACGGTCGGCCACCTTTTGCACCGGCAGGATGCCCGCTGCGACCGCCGCGATGGCGGTGGGGTAGATGTTGCGGTAGCGGAACACGCCGCGAAGGGTGAGCTCGCGGTTGACGAAATCCTGCAGGTCGAAGCTGTCGGGCATGGCGCCGGAGGGATTGCCTACCAGCACGATGGTGCCCGCGCTCTTGGCCGCCTTTTGGGTCAGCCCGATGGCGGCGGGGTTGCCCGAGGCGTCAAACACCACGTCCGCGCCCCGGCCGGCGGTAAAGTCTTGGATGGCGGAAACCGCATCCTCCCGGGCGGAGTTGATGGTCAGCGCCGCGCCCAGCTCTTTGGCCTTTTGCAGGCGGATGTCGGCCACGTCGCACACGGCGATGCGCCCCACGCCCCGGGCCTTTAAGGCCAGCAGGGTCATAAGCCCAATGCAGCCGGCGCCGAAGATCACCGCGTCCATCCCCAGGCCCGCCCCGGACAGGGAGGCGGCGTGCATGCCCACGGCCACCGGCTCGATCAGCGCGCCCTGGAGGGTATCCATATTCTCGGGCAGCTTAAAGCACAGGTCCACCGGGTGGCTGGCGTACTCGCGCAGCACCCCGTCGCGCTGGCCGCAGACCGAGAGGAACTGCACGTCGGGGCACAGGTTATAAAGGCCGCGCTTGCAAAACTCGCACTTGCCGCAGGTGCTGCCCGGCTCCAGGGCCACCTTGTCCCCCACGGCAAAGCCCTGCACCCCTTCGCCTAAGGCGACCACCTCACCCGCGCCCTCGTGGCCCAGGATGAACCCGCCCTGGGGCAGGGCCTTGTAGCGCGCGCCCTCGGCCATGAAGGCGTGCAGGTCGCTGCCGCAAACCCCCACGTGGCGGATGCGGATGAGCAGCTCGCCCGGGCCGGGCTGGGGCACGGGGATGCGGCGCAGCTCCATCTGGCGGTTATCCACGGTATAGGCGGCTAACATATCTTTTTGCATAAAATTTTCCCCCTTTTAAATTTAAGTCTGATGGGTATTGTATGGGTGAAAAGCGCTGGAAGGCGCTTTACCGGTGTTGGGAATGGCCGCGCGGGCAGTGCGCGGGTGGTGCTGCCTTGGCCAACAGCTTGCGCGTGAGGTTCTTCGGTACGGCGGGAACGGTAAGGCGAGGCCGACAGCTGGCGCGGGAGGTTCTTCGCTCGGCCTGCGGCCTCGCGCTGAATGACAGGGGGCAGCGGGCGGTTGAGGGAATCTCTCCCTCCGGCAGGCTGCGCCCGCCACCTCCCTCGTCAGAGGGAGGCGAGAAGGTTAGCTGGGCGGCGGTGCGCGGGTGGTGCTGCCTTGGCCGACAGCTGGCGCGGGAGGTTCTTTGCTCGGCCTGCGGCCTCGCGCTGAATGACAGGGCGCGGCGGGCGGTTGAGGGAATCTCTCCCTTCGGCAGGCTGCGCCCGCCACCTCCCTCATCAGAGGGAGGCGAGAAGGTTAGCTGGGCGGCAGGGTGCGGGTGGTGCTGCCGGTTCTGCTTTGGCCAACAGCCGGCGCGTGAGATTCCTCGCTCGGCCTGCGGCCTCGCGCTGAATGACAGGGCGCGGCGGGCGGTTGAGAGAATCTCTCCCTCCGGCAGGCTGCGAGCGCCACCTCCCTTGGTAGAGGGAGGCGAGAAGGTGTGCTGGGCGGCGGTGCGCGGGTGGTGCTGCCTTGGCCGATTGCTCACGCTAGAGGTTGTTCGCGTTGGCGGACACGGTAAGGCGAAGCCGACTGCTGGCGCGCGAGGTTCTTTGCGCGGGTGGGTACGGTAAAGCGAGGCCGACTACTGGCGCACGAGGTTCTTCGCTCGGCCTGCGGCCTCGCGCTGAATGACAGTGGGCAGCGGGCGGTTGAGGGAATCTCTCCCTCCGGCAGGCTGCGAGCGCCACCTCCCTCATCAGAGGGAGGCGAGAAGGTGTGCTGGGCGGCGGTGCGCAGGTGGTGCTGCCTTGGCCGACTGCTGGCGCGCGAGATTCTTCGCTACGCTCGGAATGACAGGCATACAGGGCGATTGATCCCCCCTGATATGTGCCTAAACAGGGCCACAGGCACAGCATAGCATGGCAGTGCGCGTTCGTCAATTAACTTTTAAAACATTGTTTGGACGAGCGGACAGGTATGTTTTGCGGGGCGGCGGTCAACAATAAAAAACGAATGCCTAATGGAAGGAAGGAAAAGCCATGCTTACCGTATTTATACGCGCCCTGATCCTGTATGTGGCGCTGATCGTGGTCATCCGCGTGATGGGCAAGCGCCAGCTGGGGCAGCTGCAGCCCTTTGAACTGGTGCTGGCCCTGCTGCTGGCCGACCTGGCCGCCACGCCCATGAGCGATGTGGACATCCCCCTGATTTACGGACTGGCGCCCATACTGGCGCTGCTGGTCATCCACCAGGTCATCAGTTTTATCCTTTTAAAGAGCGAGAAGGCCCGCGCGCTGATCTGCGGGCGGCCCGCCATATTGATCTACCACGGCAAGATCGACGAGCGGGAGCTCAGCCGCCAGACCTGCACGCTGAACGACCTGCTCGAGCAGCTGCGCCAAAACGGCGTGACCGACATCAGCGAGGTGGACGCGGCGGTGCTGGAGCCCAGCGGCATGCTCAGCGTGCTGCAATCGGCCGACAAGCGGCCGGCCACGCCCAGCGACCTGAACATCGCCGTCCAGCCCGCATCCCTGCCCTACACGCTGATTTTGGATGGAAAAGTCAACCGGATGAACCTGCAAAAGGCGGGCAAGGATGAAAAGTGGCTGACCGAGAAGGTGCGCGCCCAGGGCCTGCACGGGCCGGAGGACGTGCTGTACCTGCTGTTGGATAACACCAGCGGGCAGATGCAGTTTCAGGCCCGGGAAAAGGGCAAGCGCAAAAGGAGGGGTGCGGTATGAAGACCAAGGAGATCTGCATTGCGGTGGCGCTGGTGCTGTTTTTGGGGCTGAGCCTGTTTTCCTACCTGGGCATCAAAAGCGACGCGGACGAGCTGCTGGGCCTGGTGGATGGGGCGATCACCGCCATTGACGGGGGAGACCACGCCAGCGCTAAGGCCAGGATCGACGAGGCGCAGGCCCGCTGGCAGGAGATACGCCACGGTTGGGAGCTGACGTGCGACCACGGAGAGCTGGACACGATCACGGGGAGCTTTGCCCGGGCCGCGGCCATGGCCAAGAGCGACCAATCCTTAGACGAATTGGGCGCGGAACTGGCGGCGCTGGCGGCCATGATCGAGCACATGCCGGTGCGCACGGCCCCGCTGATCGAAAACATCATATAGACCCTTTAAGATGCGAGAACGCCTCCGGTTGCCGGGGGCGTTTTGCGTGGAAAAATAAAGGGGAAGGGATTGACTTTTTGCTTTCGATCGCATAATATGAAGGTAGCTTCATGTGAAGTAAACTTCGTATTTAGGAGGCGATGGGGCGTGAAGACCAGGGTGCGCCAGGCGCGTTTGGCCGCGGGGATGACCCAGCAGCAGCTGGCCCAGGCGGTGCGGGTTTCCGCCAGAACGGTGATCTCCATCGAAAAGGAGCAGTATAACCCCTCGCTGATGCTGGCTTACCGGTTGGCGCAGGTATTTGGCACCACGGTGGAAGAGCTTTGCTGCCTAAAGGAGAATTTAGAAGCGGAGGAACTGGCGTATGAAAAGATTTAAAGCCTTAACCTATGTTCAGCAGATCCAATGGCGGATACGCTTGCTTTGGGCGGCGGTGGCGCTGATGTTGGGCTACATGGTATTGGTCGGGGAGACCGGCGGGGGAGATTCGCGGGTGATGACCGGGTTTGCGGACGCGGCCAGCCGGGTGATCTTTTTCGGCGGGCTGATTTACATCTTTGTGTGCATCCACCGCAACAAAAGGCTGCTGCGGGACCGGCAGGCCCGCAGGGCGCAGGCGCTGGAGCGCAGGGACGAACGAAAATGCTATCTGCACGATAAGAGCGGCGGGCGGGTGATGGATATTTTGCTGGTGGCGCTTTTGGCCATTACGCTGACGGCGGCGCTTTACGATATGACGGCGTTTTACACGGCGGCCGCCATCCTGGCGCTGGCAGCCGGGCTTAAAGGCGCGGCGTACTGTGTGGCGCGCTGGGCGTAAAGGAGAGAACCCAGGCGGGGCGGACGCGCCGGGCTGGGACAAACGCCCTCCAGCAGGCAGGGCGCGCCGGAGGGAGAGATACATCTGAACAAAAACTCATACTTTCCCCTTGCGGCGCGGTGCGGGCCTTTTAGAGGAAAGAGCGGGCATAGCAAAAGCGCCCTGCGCATTGCAGGGCGCTTTTGTTTATCCTGGCGGCGGAGTTATTTGAGGTTTTCGGGGTTGAGGGGCTCAAGCTCAGGCAGGACGAAAATGCCGTCCTTGCGCACCAGCACATCGTCAAAATACATCTCGCCGCCGCCGTATTCCGGGGTCTGGATGAACACCAGGTCCCAGTGCAGGGCGGAGGCGTTGCCGTTGGGCGCCTCATCGTAGCAGGCGCCGGGGGTAAAGTGGAAGGAGCCGGCGATCTTCTCGTCAAACAGGGTATCGCGCATGGGGCGGGTGATGTAGGGGTTGACGCCGATGGCGAACTCGCCCACGTACCGGGCGCCCGCGTCGGTATCCAAAAGGCTGTTGATGCGCTTTTCGTCGTTGGCGGTGGCGCGCACGATCTTGCCCTTTTGGAACTCCAGCCGAATATCCTGGAAGGTGAAGCCCGCCTCCAGCGAAGGGGTGTTAAAGGCGATATGGCCCTCCACCGAATCTTTCACCGGGGCGGTAAAGACCTCGCCGTCGGGGATGTTCATGCGCCCGTCGCACTTGATGGCGGGGATGCCTTTGATGGAAAAGCGCAGGTCGGTATCCCTGCCGGTGAGGCGCACCCGGTCGGTGCGCTCCATCAGGGCCACCAGTGCGTCCATGGCGGCGGACATTTTGGCGTAGTTGAGGTTGCAAACGGCAAAATAGTAATCCTCAAACTGCTCGGTGCTGGTGCCCGCCAGCTGGGCCATGGCGGGGTTGGGGTAGCGCAGCACCACCCATTTGGTGCGGGGCACGCGGATGCGCCCGTGCACCGGCTCCCAGTAAAGGCGCTGGTAGCGCTCCTGCTGGGAAGGGGGCACGTCGGACAGCTCGCTCATATTATCCCCGCCGCGCACGCCGATGTAGGCCTGCATGTTGGCCATGCGCTCGCCCTCCAGACGGGCCATGAGGGAAAGCTGCTCGTCAGTACAGCCCATTTGCAGCGCGCGCAGCACGGTGTTGTTTTGCAGCTGCACAAAGGGCAGCCCGCCGGCCTTGTAGGCCTCCTGCACCAGGGCGCAGGTAAGGGCGTTATCGATGCCGATGGCCTCGATAAGCACCCGCTCGCCGGGCTGAAGGTCCACCGAATAGGTGATGAGGTTGTGGGCCAATTCTTTGATGCGTGGGTCTAGCATAATGAAAATACCATCCTTTCGTTTGGTGGATTTTGGACGTTTGTTGAGGCCTGCGCGCAGCTGGGGAGCAACTCCCTCCGGCAGGCGGGGCCTGCCACCTCCCTCAAAGAGGGAGGCGAGAAGGGGGTGCGTTACCCATGCGCTGCCGGGCGGCAGGACGTTGTACCTAAACAGCGCGGTACAGGCGGGGCTTTCGAGGTAGCCGTGAGATTCCTCGCTTGCGCTCGGAATAACAGAGAGGGAAAGCGTTTGGCGAGCGAAAGCCTGCGGGAACGTACAACGTATGAGCGGTCAGGGGGGCGATAGCCCTGCTCGGAATGACAGGGGCAAATGGCCTGCGCATGGGGAGCAACGCCCGCCGGCAGGCGGGGCCTGCCACCTCCCTCAAGGAGGGCGGCGAGAAGGGGGGCCTTCTGCGCTGCCGGGGTTTTTGCCCCATCGGCGCGCCGCCATGCGGTCTATCCCTATTGTACCACGTTTGGCGGCGGGGTAATCCGCCGGTAAAGGGGCGCGGAGGTGAAAAAATCTAAAAAAGTTAACAAAAAACGCCACGCGCGGTGGAGAATCCTTTGGGAATGTGCTATTATAATTACGCCGACAGGAAATGTACCGGCCATGCGGGCCGGCAAATAGAATAAAAGGAGTTTGGAAATGGACAACCAGAGGCAGACGGAGAATGTGGAAGTGCAATTGTTTTTCGACGAGGCGGACTGCGTAGGACCGCTGGGCATTATCCCCTTAGAGGGCGCAAGGGAGCTGGGGGATAAGATCAACAACCACCTGCTTAACTGGGCCAAGGAGGCCGGACGCGACCATGAGACCTTTATCGTAGAGAGCGAGTGCCCCCGCTTCTCCTCGGGAGACGGCAAGGGCATCATCAAATCCACCGTCCGGGGGGATGACCTGTACTTCATCATCGACGTAGGCAACTACTCCTGCAAATACAACATGTTCGGCCAGCAGAACTCCATGTCTCCCGACGACCATTTCCAGGACTTAAAGCGCCTGATCCAGGCGGCCAGCGGCAAGGCCAAGCGCATCAGCGTGATCATGCCGCTGCTTTACGGCGGCCGCCAGCACCGGCGCAGCTACCGGGAGAGCCTGGACTGCGCGGTGATGCTCCAGGAGCTCCAGCACATGGGGGTGAGCAACGTAGTCACCTTTGACGCGCACGACGCCCGGGTGCAAAACGCCGTGCCGCTGATGGGCTTTGACAACGTGATGCCCAGCTACCAGGTGCTAAAGACCCTGTTTAAGCACGTGCCGGACATCAATATCGACCGGGAGCACTTTATGATCGTCAGCCCCGACGAGGGGGCCATGAACCGCAACATGTACTACGCCTCCGTGCTGGGGGTGGACCTGGGCATGTTCTACAAGCGCCGGGATTACTCCCGCGTGGTCAACGGCCGCAACCCCATCGTGGCCCACGAGTACCTGGGCAGCTCCGTGGAGGGCAAGGATGTGTTCATCGCCGACGACATCATCTCCTCGGGCGAGAGCATGCTGGATATCGCCTACAGCCTGCAAAAGCAGAAGGTGGGCCGCATTTTTGCCTACGCCACCTACGGCATTTTCACCGGCGGGTTCGCCGCCTTTGACAAGGCCTACGAGGAGGGCGTGATCTCGGGCGTGCTGGGCAGCAACTTGACCTATGTGCCCGAGGAGCTGCGCAAGAAGGAGTGGTTCTTCGAGGTGGATGTATCCAAGTACATCGCCTACTTTATCGCGGCGCTGAACCACGATATCTCGGTCTCCACCATTATCGACCCGCACCAGAAGATCGAGGCGCTGCTGAAAAAGCGCGGCCAGCGCTAGAGGACAAGCTGAAGATCGAGGCCCCCGCCTATATATAGGCGGGGGCCTTTTTGTATTGGGGGAGAGAGGGGATGCCGCACCCGGCGGCGGGCAAGGAAAAACGAGGGGGAGGGAAGGGGGACTCTCCCTCCGGCAGGCAGGGGCCTGCCACCTCCCTCAAAGAGGGAGGCAAGTGGGGAGAGGATGGCCTGGGTGGGGAGGCGAGGGGACTTTGCCGTGAGGCGGGTTGTGCAGGCTGGGTAGAGAAGGCGGTAAGGAGATAACGCGGTGTGCAGAGAATGAGAGAGGAGATTACTCCCTCCGGCAGGCAGGGCCTGCCACCTCCCTCAAAGAGGGAGGCAAGTGGGGAGAGGATGGCCTGGGTGGGGAGGTGAGGGCACTTTGGCGTGTGGTTAGCAGTGCAGACCGGGTGGAGAAGGTGGTAAGGAGATAGCGTGGTGTGCAGAGAATGAGAGAGGAGATTACTCCCTCCGGCAGGCAGGGGCCTGCCACCTCCCTCAAAGAGGGAGGCAAGTGGGGAGAGGATGGCTTGGATGGGGAGATGAGGGCACTTTAACTTAAAGGAAGTGGCGCGTGCAGGGTCAAGCGGTTGTCAAGAGATTCCTCGCTGCGCTCGGAATGACAGAGGGGGAAAGCAAATGGCGGGCAAGAGGGACGGAGAAAATTGTAAGGGCGGGGAGCGGTTAAGGGGGCGATAGCCCGCTCGGAATGACAGAGAGGGAAAGTAAATGGCGGGCGAAAGGGACGGAGAAAATTGTAAGGGCGGGGAGCGGCTAAGGGGGCGGCAACCTTGGCTGGAATGATAGAGAGAAAGAAAGCAAATGGCGGGCAAGAGGGACGGAGAAAATTGTAAGGGCGGGGAGCGGCTAAGGGGGCGACAGCCCTGCGAGGGATGACAGAGAGGGAAAGTAAATTGCGGGCGAAAGGGACGGAGAAAACTGTAAGGGCAGGGAGCGGCTAAAGGGGCGATAGCCCTGGCTGGAATGATAGAGAGAAAGAAAGCTGCTGGCGGGCGAGAGCATGTGGGGACGCACAACGTATGAGCGATCAGAGGGCGATAGCCCGCGGGGAATGACAGAGAGGGAAAGCATATGGCGTGCGAAAAAGCGCAAGGCAGTGCGCAAGGGCAGGAGCGGAACAAGAGGGGCCATGGCCCCAGGAGGAATAACGCGGGGGCAAGGCAAATGATGGTTGGAAAAGCGGAGGAAATTGCGCGGGAGGGGCCGGGACAGATCAAAAAGCAAAACGACAAAATTTGTAAAACTATTTTTACTTTAGGGGTTGCTTTTTAGAAGCGCAGCAGGCATAATGTGAATATAAAGTGAAGAATATGAATTAAATATGGCTAAAACGTGAAATAAAACCATAATTCGACGTAATTCTAGGCAATATACTCTTGTTCCAAGCTGATCTATTCCAAAAGGGCCCGGGCGGCAGGGGCGCCCATCTTTCTACAACAGGCGGTAAACAACATAGCGGCCGGGGTGGGCTTTGCGCTTACAGGTAAGCGCAGGGGCGTATTTTTTGTACCCATTTTACGGGCAGGCCGGCAAAAAGGCAAGCAAGACCTCTTCGCAAAAGGGCAGGAGGGGGGAGAGGTCTAAGGGTAAGGGCTTGAAGCGAACGACCCAAAATTGAAGGAGGGACACACAGCAATGAAAAAAGGACTGACCCTGATCATGAGCCTGCTTTTGGTGGCGGCCATGGGCCTAAGCATGGTAGGCTGCGGGGGTGCGCCGGACGCCGGCGGCGCCGCGACCACGGGCGGGGACGCGTCTTCCAGCGCCAGCGGCGGCACAGGCATGGCCGCCGAGCCGGTGGAGATCGTCTTTTGGGACATGGCATGGGGCGCGGCGGAGAAGTATCCCGCCATCGCTGAGGAGACCATCAAGCGTTACACCGAAGAGGTGGACCCCAACGTGACCTTTAACTACACCAACCTGCCCTGGAGCAACTGGTTTGAGACCTTCTCTACGGCGGTGGCCTCCAACTCGGCCCCGGACTTTTCCACCGGCGGCGGGTTCATGCCCTTCCAGTTCGCGGTGACGGGCGAAGCGGCGGACCTGCAATGGATCGTAGACGAGTGGAAGAAAGAGGGCACGGATACCGACTTCCCCGAGGGGGCCCTGGAATATTGGACCTATAAGGGCAAGCAGATCGGCATCCCCTGGAACTTTGACCCGCGCATCACCGTCATCCGCCAGGATTGGCTGGACGAGGCCGGGCTTGCCATGCCCACCAGCTGGGAAGAGATGATCGACGTGGCCAAGGTGTTCCGCAAACGGGGCAGCGATGTGTACGGCATCTCCTTTGGCGTAGCGGCCGACGGCAAGATCGCCAACATTTACGGCACGGCCAACGGCGGACTGTACTATGACAAGGACGGCAAGGCCAACCTGGATAAGAAAGAGACCTACAGCCTGATGAAGTGGATCCGCGACATGAAGGACGAGGGCGTGATCCCCGAGGGCATCGAAGGTTACCAAGGCGAGGACGCCAAGAAGCTGTTCATGGCCGAGAAGGCCGGCATCATCGTCGGCGGCACGGCCGAGCTGCGCGAGCCCCTGGCGGCTGGGCTGGATGTGGCGGTGGTCCCGCCGCTGAAGACCTATGACGGCGGCATCATGAAGGGACAGAACTGCATCAACGGCTTTATGGTGTTCGAGCAGAGCAAGCATAAAGACGTGGCGATGAAGGTGCTCAAGTGGTACAGCGAGAACACCAGCGAGTGCTTTGCCAAGGGCGATATGAACCCGCTGCCCACCCGTTCCAGCTTCTTTGACAAGTGCGAGAGCGAGTTCCAGCAGATGGTAATCAAGGACGTGCTGCCCAACGTAGTGCCCATGTGCTACCCGCTGCCCGCCTCTCCGCCTAGCGCCTCCTCTGTTGAGGGACAGCGCTTCTCGATGCAGATCGTCCAGAGCGCGCTGACGCAGGATGAAGCTGCGCAAAAGCAGACCATCGCCAAGCTGCAAAAGGATCTGGAGGATCTGATCGCGGCCAACGACCAGTAAAGGCGGCTTGTTATAAGAAAAATAGACTAATCGCGTTCGCTTAATGTTCGTTCCCCTGAAAAGCAGAAGGGGCCGGGAGACCGGCCCTTTTTGCGTGGCCGGGCTGCGCAAAGGAGCGAAGGGAGGACGGGTAGGAAAGCGGAGGGAACGGCGAGGGCGGGGAGCGGGGATTACTCCCTCCGTCAGGCAGGGCCTGCCACCTCCCTCAAGGAGGGAGGCAAGTGGGGAGAGGATGGCCTGGATGGGGAGGTGAGGACGCTTTGCCGTGAGGCCGATCGTGCAGACGGGGCGGGGGAGGGGGTAAGGAGATTCCTCGCCCTGCTCGGAATGACAAAGAGGGAAAGCACTTGGCGGGTGGAAAAGCGCGAAGCAACACGCAAGGGCAGGAGCGGAACAAAGGGCGGCAGCCCTGCTCGGAATGACAAAGAGGTAAGGCAAATGGCGGGCGAAGGCATGCGGGGACGCACAACGTATGAGCGATCAGGGGGCGATAGGCCGCGAGGAATGACAAAGGGGGAAAGCGGATGGCGGGTGAAAAAGCGCGAAGCAACGCGCAAGGGCAGGAGCGGAACAAAGGGCGGTAGCCCTGACTAGAATGATAAAGAGGGAAAGCACTTGGCTGGTAGGAAAGCGGAGGGAACGACGGGGCGGTGAGCGGGGATTACTCCCTCCGGCAGGCTGCGCCTGCCACCTCCCTCAAGGAGGGAGGCAGGTGGGGAGAGGATGGCTTAGACGGTGAGAGGGGGCCGCTTTGCCGTGAGGCCGGTCGTGCAGACAGGGCGGGGAAGGTGGTAAGGAGATTCCTCGCCCTGCTCGGAATGACAAAGAGGTAAAATAGAAGGCGGCAAGAAAGTGAAGGAAATTGCGAGGGCGGGGAGGGGGGGATTACTCCTCCGTCAGGCAGGGCCTGCCACCTCCCTCAAGGAGGGAGGCAAGTGGGGAGATGGAATGACCGGGAGGGGAAGAAGGGACGCTTTACCGTGAGGCCGATCGTGCAGACGGGACGAGAGAGGTTGTAAGGAGATTCCTCGCCCTGCTCGGAATGACAAAGGGGGAAAGCGGATGGCGGCAAGAAAGTGAAGAAAATTGCGAGGGCGGGGAGGGGCCAAGGGGGTGAAACCCCGTCATTCAGAGGGAGGCCGTAAGGCCGAGCGAAGAATCTCGTTCGTTGGCAGGGGGCGTTACTTGTAAGATGAATGGCGTGGCAGATAAGGATAAAGGGGTGCAACGTGGTGTGCAGAGAATGAGAGAGGGGATTACTCCCTCCGTCAGGCTGCGCCTGCCACCTCCCTCAAGGAGGAAGGCAGGTGGGGAGAGGATGGCTTAGGCGGGGAGGGAGCGGCAGATAAAGACAAAATGGCGCGATTTGTTAGCCGCGCCAAAAGACCGATGGAAAAAAGCAAACTGATAAGTAAAAAAATAGGAATCAATTTTAAGCAAAAAGGGGTTGATTTTTGCGCGGATAACCGGCATAATGTGAATACAATATGAACAAAGAAAACAAATCAGGCATAAGATATCATAAATAGCACATTTAAAAAAGACGGATCGAACCAGGACTCTGCCGTAAAGGCATCTGAAGCGGCCCGCTCGGGCCAAGAAAAATACAGGACGCGACAGCAGACAATTCCATAGGCATAAATGACGATGACCCAGGGGAAAAGTGCCCTTACTTACTTGTCAATTAGATTTCTTCTTAAGGGGGGAGAGATCTAAGGGTATACCACGCAAAGCGGACGACCCAAAGATTGAAGGAGGAGTGGACACATGAAAAAGAGATGGACTCTTGCACTGAGCCTGATCCTGGTGGTAGCCATGGGGCTGACGCTGGTGGGCTGCGGCGGCGCGCCGGACAGCAGCGCGTCAACCGGCGGGGAGGCCTCATCTGGCGCCAGCGGCGGCGGTGCCGGCATGGCCACGGAACCTACGGAGATCGTCTTCTGGGATATGGCCTGGGGCGGGGCGGAAGCCTATCCTCCCCTGGCTGAGGAGACGCTGAACCGCTACACCACCGAAGTGGACCCCAATGTGACCTTCAACTACACCAACCTGCCCTGGAGCAACTGGTTTGAGACCTTCTCCACGGCGGTAGCCTCCAACTCGGCGCCCGACTTTGCCACTGGCGGCGGCTTTATGCCCTTCCAGTTCGCGGTCAACGGCGAGGCGGCAGATCTAAGCTGGATCGTAGACGAGTGGAAGAAAGAGGGCACGGACACCGACTTCCCCGAAGGGACGCTGGATTACTGGGTGTACAAAGACAAACAGGTGGGCATTCCCTGGAACTTTGACCCCCGGATGACCGTGATCCGCCAGGACTGGCTGGATGAGGCTGGGCTTTCGATGCCCACCACCTTCACCGAGTTTATCGACGTGGCCAAGGTGTTCCGTCAGCGGGGGGACGATGTGTACGGCGTTTCCTTCGGCGTAGCGGCTGACGGAAAGGTGGCGACCATCTACGGCACCATGAACGGCGGCATCTACTACGATAAGGACGGCAACGCCGACCTGGATAAACAGGAAACCTACGGCGTGATGAAGTGGATCAACGACATGAAAAAAGCCGGTGTGCTGCCCGAGGGCATTGAAGGCTACCAGGGCGAGGATGCCAAGAAGCTGTTCCTGGCCGAGAAGGCCGGTATCCTGATCGGCGGTTGCTCGGAACTGCGCGAATCCCTGGCCGCGGGCTTTGATGTGGCCATCGTCCCGCCGCTTGAGACCTACGAGGGCGGCATTATGAAGTACCAGAACTGCATCAACGGCTTTATGGTATTTGAGCAGAGCCAGCACAAAGACATCGCCATGAAGGTGCTCAAATGGTACAGCGAGAACACCGGCGAGTGCTTCCAGAAGGGCGAGATGAACCCGCTGCCGGCGCGTACCAGCTTCTTTGAACAGTGCGACCAGCAGTACCAGCAGATGATCATCAAAGAGGTCATCCCCAACGCGGTGCCGCTGTGCTACCCGCTGACCGCCTGCCCGCCCAGCGCCTCCTCCGTCGAGGGCCAGCGCTTTGCGATGGAACTGACCCAGAGCGCGCTGACCATGGACGAGAACGGCTGGAAGGATACCGTGGCCAAGCTGCAGACCCAGCTGGAGGGCCTGGTAAACGACCTGGACCAGTAATGAAATAAAGATGAGAAAAATACGCTTCGCTTGACGTGTAAACCCCTCAGAAGGGGGCTGGGCATATGGCCCGGCCCCCTTTTGAGTTGCATGGACGGCGCTGTTTGCGGTGAGGTTTTGGCGGGTAGCCCGAGAAAGGGGCTGGACATGGGCCGCGCTTACCCTGTGCGGGGGCTGCGCCCGGGCAGGCAAGGATGGGCAAAA
The DNA here is from genome assembly GCF_014384745.1 of Luoshenia tenuis. Taxonomy (NCBI): domain Bacteria; kingdom Bacillati; phylum Bacillota; class Clostridia; order Christensenellales; family Christensenellaceae; genus Luoshenia; species Luoshenia tenuis. The sequence continues at coordinate 149,049 of NZ_JACRSO010000004.1, read as the reverse complement.
GCGGGTTGGCCCGCTGGCGAGGAGGACGTCCGGCGGCGGATGGAAGCGGGGGGACAGACAAAGCGATTAAGGGTATTGGGGGATGGCGGAGAGGGAAACGCTGACCCAATAGGAGGACACAGAAAAGTGCATCCTGCGGTACAGGGTGGAAAGACAACTGGCAGGCGTATTGCAAAGGGAGCGCAGAGCGAGAGGCGGGGCCGCAAAGCGGGCCTGGATGCGCAGGGCGGGCTGCAATTGCCGCCTTGGAAAATGGTGGAAAGAAAGTCTGTGAGGGGCTTGACGGAGGTAAAATTAGCGTATAATATGAAATTAAAGTGAAAGATTGTGAAATAAATGTGAACTAAAGACGGATGCGACGTAAAAAAATCCGTACGATAGGCGCGTGCCGGGCCGCGGCCCGGTAAGGCGAGAAGAAGGAGGGATACTATGAAACGAGGATGGACGATGCTCTTGAGCCTGGGGCTGGCGGCGGCCATGGGCCTGGGCATAGCGGGCTGTGGAGGCGCGCCGGACGCCGGCGGCGCAGGGAGCAGCGGCGGGGCCTCGGGCAGCGCGGGGAGCGGGGCCGGCATGGCCACCGAGCCGGTGGAACTGGTCTTTTGGGACATGGCCTGGGGCGGCGCGGAGACCTATCCGCCGCTGGCGGAGGCCACCATCAAGCGCTATACCCAAGAGGTGGACCCCAACGTGACCTTTAACTACACCAACCTGCCCTGGAGCAACTGGTTTGAGACCTTCTCTACGGCGGTGGCCTCCAACTCAGCCCCGGACTTTTCCACCGGGGGCGGGTTCATGCCCTTCCAGTTCGCAGTGACGGGCGAAGCGGCGGACCTGCAATGGATCGTAGACGAGTGGAAGAAAGAGGGCACGGATACCGATTTCCCCGAAGGGGCGCTGGACTACTGGCGCTATAAGGACAAACAGGTGGGCATCCCCTGGAACTTTGACCCGCGGCTCTCGGTGATCCGCAAGGACTGGCTGGACGAGGCCGGGCTTGCCATGCCCACCAGCTGGAAAGAACTGATCGACGTGGCCAAGGTGTTTGACCAGCGGGGGGACGATATTTACGGCGTCACCTTTGGCGTGGTGAACGACAGCGCGTGCTTCAACCACTTTGGCACCATGAACGGCGGGCTGTACTACAACGAGGATGGCAGCGGCAATGTGAATAAGCCCAGCACGCTGAGCACCATGAAGTTCTTTAGCGATATGAAAAAGGCCGGCGTGCTGAACGACGGCATAGAAGGCTACCAGGGCGAGGACGGCAAAAAGCTGTTTATCGCGGGCAAGGCCGGCATCCTGATGGGCGGCACCGCCCAGCTGCGCGAGCCCCTGGCGGCCGGGCTGGATGTGGCGGTAATCCCGCCGCTGAAGACCTATGACGGCGGCATTATGAAAGGGCAAAACTGCATTAACGGCTTTATGGTGTTTGAGCAGAGCAAGCACAAGGATGTGGCGATGAAGGCGCTGAAATGGTACAGCGAAAACACCGGCGAGGTATTTGCCAAGGGCGATATGAACCCGCTGCCGGCGCGCACCAGCTTTTACGAGCAGTGCACCAGCGAGTACCAGCAGATCATGATCAAGGACGTGCTGCCTGAGCTGGCGCCGCTGTGCTACCCGCTGACCAGCGCACGGCCCTCCACCTCCTCTATCGAGGGGCAAAAGCTGGCGATGACGCTGCTGCAAAGCGCCCTGACCCAGGACGAGGCGGGCATGAAGGAGACCCTGGGCAAGGTGCAAAAAGACCTGGAGGAGCTGATCGCCGCCAACGACAAATAGCGGCAGGAGAGATTATAAGCGGAACCGTTCCCCATACCGCCCTCGTGGCCAGAAGGGGCCAAGCCGCGTAAGGCGCGCCCCTTTTGGCGTGGAGGGCAGAACCCAAGTCCTTAAGCGGCCGGTAAACCATCCCGGCGGCTTTTGTGAAGCGGGCGCCCTGACCCTATGCAGGCGTCCGTTGTTCCCCGCGGCAGGGGCCGGGCAGTTTTGTCCGGCCCCTGCCGTTTGTGGTTATGGAGAGTTGCGGGGAAGGGGCGGCTAAAGGAGCAGAGGGAAGGGTGGGGACAAAGAAGCGCAGGACGGAGAGCAGGGGAAAAGCGGCCGCGCTTACCCTGTGCGGGGGCTGCGCCCGGGCAGGCGGCCGGAGACCACCTCGCGCGTGGCGCACAGCTTATCGGCCAGGCAGAGGAGGACGCCTTCCCGCGTGCGGGGCGGGTGCAGATTTAAAGGGAACATGTGCCGCAGGATCATATCCCGCTCGACAGGGCGCAGGGCAAAGTCCCGCTGGGCGTTTTGCAGCGCACGGGCGGCGTGGTGCACCCCGTGCCAGCGGTGGCTGGCATCCTTATGGTGCCAATCGTAGAGAAAATAGTCGTGCAGCAGGGCGCCGCGCACCAGTGCGCGCTGATCGGCCCGGATATGCAGGCGGGCGGCGATGGCCACGCAGGCCAGCGCCACGGCGAGGGAGTGGCTGTATACGCTGACATGGCCGTGCTGGAGATAAAGCCTGGTTTGCTGCATGCCCGGGGAGGCAAGGATCTCCCGGCCATAGCGGTGGACCAGCGCGCAGGCGTACAGGCTGTAGTTCATCCTTTCACCATCCTAAAGAATATACCTTATTTTATACGATGGACGGGGTGCGGGTAAAGCGGATGGATTGGATTTTGTGCGATGGAAGGGCAGGCGAGGCTTCACGCCCTCGGCTACGCTCGGAATGACAGGGCTAGACGAATATGGGAAACGGCAAAGAGGACGATAGCCCTGCAACGAGAGTCAACAAACAAACCCTTATGGCGGGCACAGGCGAATTGGGAAATGCGGTGTTGAGAGCGGTTAGAAGGGCGGCAGCCAGTTCTCTCCCTCCGACGCACCCAAAGGGTGCGCCACCTCCCTCATCAGAGGGAGGCAAGGGGCGGAGCGGATGGGCAGACGCGCCCTGTCATTCAGAGAGAGGCCGAAAGGCCGAGCGAAGAATCTTATGCGTCGGCAGAGGGTGGCGCTTGACCTGTGCGGCGCGGTGGCAGAAGGGCCAAGAGGGTGCCAAGAGATTCCTCGGCTACGCTCGGAATGACAGGGAGAAGTAGAGGGCGAATGAGGGCGCAGGGGAACGCGGAGAAGTAAGAGCGGATAAGGGAGCGACGGCCGTGCTCGGAATGACAGGGAGGTAAAGTGGACGGCGGGTGAGGACGTATGAGTTCGAAGAAAAATGAAAAGCGCCGCCTGATGTCAGGCAGCGCTTGAGTAACGTTAATGGCGTGCGAAAATAGGCGATACGATCAGGCTGTTAGAGCGGCTAAAAGGGCGGCAGCCCGCAGATGGTAAGGAGAGCGAGGTAAATAAATGGCGGGCGGAAATAAGCGATACGGTCAGGCTGTTAGAGCGGTTAAAAGGGCGGCGGCCCTGGGAGGATAGAGAAAGGAAAAAGCCCGGCCCCGGGACTGGGAGCCAGGCTTTAATTTATGGTTTGTGCGGTTAAGAGGGCGATAGCCCAGGGAAGAGAGAAAAAAGGAAAAGCCCGGCCCCGGGACTGGGAGCCAGGCTTTAATTTATGGTTTGTGCGGTTAAAAGGGCGGCAGCCCTACTCGAAGGGACAGGGAAGAACAGTGCGCAGGAGCGCAGGCCCCCTAAACAGGTGGTAAACCAACGGTCGATTGTGCCGGAGCACCTTTTCTTTTATACTGGATTTAATTCAGGAGGATAAACGCATGAATATCACACAAATCGGCCGTTTTATCGCACAGCGGAGAGCCGCCCTGGGGCTGACGCAGGCGGAGCTTGCCGAGCGGCTGGACATTACCGATAAAGCGGTATCCAAATGGGAACGCGGAAAAAGCATACCGGATGTGGCCCTGCTAAGCCGGCTGGCGGCCGAACTGCGCACCAGTGTGGTGGAGATATTGAGCGGCGAATCCCGCCATGTGGCGCGCAGCAGTAATCTGGATGAGTGTCGCGCGCCGGACGAGGACGGACGCACGATCCATGAGGCAGCGGGCCAGGGGGAAACGCTGGTGCTCGAACCTGTTGACGCCGGCGACCTTTTGGTTTCTCCTTATCTGTTCGGCAGCAATTTGGAGCACACCCGCTCCTGCCTGTACAGCGGCCTGTCGGCGCAGATGCTGCGCAACCGGAAGTTTGTGGGCAAGCCCACGGCTGGGATGGGATGCGCGATGGCGTGGTACCCCATCGGCAAACAGGCGATTTTTACCTTTGACGACCCCTACACGCGGCATGGAGAGGGCTACCATATGCAGCGCATGGCGGAGTGCAACGCGCTGCACATCTTGAACCCCCGCGCCGGAGCGGCGGCCGGGTTGGGGCAGCACGGCGTCTCCATTCAGGCGGAGCGGCCCTACCTTTTTGCCATGGTGGTTAAAACCCGGGGCCCAATCGCGGTTTCCATAGCGCTGACGGACCGGACGGAGGAACGCGTATACGCCCGGCATACCGTTGCGGCGCAGGCCGAGGACTGGACCCGGTATGAAATCGAGCTGACCCCCGGCAAAGGCGACGCGGACGCGGACCTGCGCATTACCTGGGAGGAGGCGGGCAGCGTTTGCTTTGGGGCGCTTTCGCTTTTGCCCAAGGATCATTTTCGGGGCATGCGCCGCGACGTGGTGCAGGCCATGGCGGCGCTGGGCATAGGCGTGCTGCGCTGGCCGGGCGGAAATTTTGCGGGGGAATACAACTGGATGGACGGCCTGCTTCCGGCGGATATGCGCGCGCCCTTCCAATCCTATTTAGGGCTGGAAACCCAGCCGCACACCATGGGCTACGACTTTAACGAAATGAACACCGATGATTTTATCGCCCTGTGCCGCGAAATCGGCGCTGAGCCGTTTATCACCATCAACCCCTGTTGGAATACGCCGGAAGAAAACGCGGCATGGGTAGAATACTGCAATGGGGACAGCGCCACGCACTACGGCGGGCTGCGTGCGGCCCGCGGGTATGTGGAACCCTACCGCGTCCAGCTCTGGTCGTTGGGGAATGAATTTGGCTACGGGCACATGGAGGGGGACAATACCCCGGGCGGGTACTGCAAAACCGTGCAGGAGCACGGCAAGAAAATGCTGGAGGTATCGCCCAACCTCAGCCTGTGCTCTTCCGGCCCCTATCCCAACCGGGAATGGGCGGAGCTTTCGGCACGCCCCCTTTCCGGCATGGCGCAGATGATCTCGCAGCATTACTATGGGTACGCGCCCTGCTTTACGGACCTGATGGCCGTGGAGCAGGAATACAACCGGTGTCTGGCCTCGATTGCTCGCATGCGCTGCCTGATCCGTCAGACGCACCAGATGCTCAGCCCCAATATGCGGATTTCTCTGGACGAGTGGAACGTGTGGTACGCCTGGTACAGGCCTTCCAGCGTGACGGACGGCATTTACGCCGCGCTGGCCATGCACCTTTTGATTGAAGAGGCCGAAAAGAGCGGCATCGCCATCGCCTGCCACTTTCAGGCGGTAAACGAAGGTATGCTCTGCGTAGAACCCGACGGCGTGCGCATGTCCGCCCAGGGGCAGATATTCGCCTTAATGCGGTGCCACGCGGGTAACCACCTGTGCTTTGCCTCACAGGAGGCCGTGGCCACAATGGACCGGGAGGGAAGGGTGACAGTTACCCTGATCAACGCTTCTTACCGGCAGTGTAAAACAGTGAACTTTTCCAAGTATGGCGCCTGCAGGGAAGCCGTGCTCTATTCCAGCGACAATGTACTGCCGCCGTCCTTCTTTTCAGAGACAAATCTATTGGAGCAGGCGGGCAGCGGCAGCCTGTGCATGCCACCGCACAGCGTTCTAAAGATCAGCTTTTAAGTCATCCACACACAACCATATAAAAAACAACAAAAAGTACAAGATTTCTTCTTAAGGGGGGAGAGGTCTTGGGGTTATGTCACGCAAAGCGGACGAATCCAAAGATTGAAGGAGGAATGTACACATGAAAAAGAGATGGACTTTGGTAGTCAGCCTGATGCTGGCTGCAGCCATGGCACTGACGATGGTGGGCTGCAGCGCGCCGGAGGCGGAGAAGGAGGCGGCTACGACCAGCGCCCAAGGGCAAGGCGGCGAAGGAATGGCCACTGAACCCACCCAGATCGTATTCTGGGACATGGCCTGGGGCGCGGCGGAGAGCTACCCGGCCATCGCCGAGACGACGCTGAACCGCTACACCGAAGAGGTAGACCCCAACGTAACCTTCAGCTACACCAACCTGCCCTGGAGCGGCTGGTTTGAGGCCTTCTCCACGGCGGTGGCCGCAAACGCCGCGCCGGATTTTGCCACCGGCGGCGGGTACATGCCCTTCCAGTTCGCGGTGTCGGGCGAGGTGGCGGACCTGAGCTGGATTGTGAATGAGTGGAAGAAAGAGGGAACGGACACCGACTTCCCCGAAGGGGCGCTGGAGTACTGGACGTACAAGGGCAAGCAAGTGGGCATTCCCTGGAATTTTGACCCGCGGATGACCGTGATTCGCAAGGATTGGCTGGATGAAATGGGCCTTTCGATGCCCGGGAGCTGGAAAGAGATGATCGAGGTGGGCAAAGCCTTCCGCAGCCGGGGCAGCGACATCTACGGCGTTGCCTTTGGCGTGGTCAACGGCGGCATCGTCGGTAACTACGGCACCATGAACGGCGGCGCCTGGTACGACGCGGACGGCAACGCCAACGTGGATACGGAGGCAAACCTGAGCCTGATGCAGTTTATCCGCGACATGAAGGATGCTGGCATTTTGCCCGAGGGGATTGAGGGCTACCAGTCGGAGGACGCGCGCAAGCTTTTCCTGGCCGAAAAGGTGGGCATTATCAACGGCGGCTGCGAGGAGCTGCGAGGCGCGATGAGCCAGGGCCTGGATGTAGCGGTTATCCCGCCGATGGAGACCTATGACGGCGGCATTAAAAAATACCAGAACTGCACCAACGGCTTTATGATGTTTGAGCAGGGGCAGCACAAGGACATTACCCTGCGCGTGCTCAAGTGGTACAGCGAAAACACGGGCGAGTGCTTCGCGAAGGGGGATATGAACCCGCTGCCGGCGCGCACCAGTTTTTATGAAAAGTGCACCAAGCCTAACCAGCAGATGATTATCAAAGACGTTATCCCCAATGTTGTGCCGATGGTTTATCCGCTTGAGGCCTGTCCGCCCAGCGCTTCTTCTGTTGAGGGGCAGATGTTCGACCAGGTGTTTACCCAGGCGGCGCTGACCATGGATGAGAACGGCTGGAAGGATACCCTGGCTAAACTCCAGAGCGATTTGGAAGAGCTGGTAGCTGAACAGGACCAGTAGGCAATATAAGCATTACATGACACGTATCGCTTGGCGTGTGACCCCTAAAGAGAGAAGGGCGGGCTCCGAAAGGAGCCCGCCCTTCTCTCTTTAGGGGGGTATTGGAGGCGGGCGAGGTGTAGGCAGAGAGGAAAAATGAAGGGGCGTGGATAAGGGGGGTAGCCTGCTGGGAAAGACAAAGAGATAAAGCGCTTGGAGTGCGAAGCCGTACGAGTACACAGAAAATAGGAGCGGTTAAAAGGGCGACAGCCCAGAGAATATAGAAAAAGGAAAGAGCCCGGCTTCGGGACTGGGGGCCCGGCTTTAATTTGTGGTTTGTGCGATTAAGAGGACGATAGCCCTGCAGCGAGAGTCAACAAACAAACCCTTATGGCGGGCACAGGCGAATTGGGAAATGCGATGTTGAGAGCGGATGGGCAGACGCGCCCTGTCATTCAGAGAGAGGCCGAAAGGCCGAGCGAAGAATCTGTTGCATTGGCAGTGAGCAATGCTTAGCCTGTACAATGTGGTGGAAGCAGGGCCAAGAGGATACCCAGAGATTCCTCGCCTGCGGCTCGGAATGACAGAAAGGGAGAAGCCACTGGCGGGCGGAAGCGCAGGACAATATGCGATGTATGAGCGGAAAGGGGGCGCAAGCCCTGTCTCAAGTTCTCTCCCTCCGACGCACCCAAAGGGTGCGCCACCTCCCTCATCAGAGGGAGGCAAGGGGGAGAGCGGATGGGCAGACGCGCCCTGTCATTCAGAGAGAGGCCGAAAGGCCGAGCGAAGAATCTCATGCATTGGCAGTGAGCAGCGCTTGGGCTGTGCAGCGTGGTGCTGACAGGGCCAAGAGGATACCCAGAGATTCCTCGCCTGCGGCTCGGAATGACAGAGGGGAAATAGAGGGCGGGCGGGAGCGCAGGACAATGTGCGACGTATGAGCGGAAAGGGGGCGCAAGCCCGTTGGAAGAGCCAACACACACAACCCTTATGGCGGGCGCAGGTGAAGGGGGAAGTGTGGTGTTGAAAGCGGCTAAAGGGGCGGCGGCCCAGGGAGAATAGAGAGAGGAAAAGCACGGCTCCGGGAAAGGAGCCAGGCTTTAATTTGTGGTTTGCGCGGTTAAGAGGGCGGCAGCCCAGGGAAGATAGAAAAAGGAAAAGCCCAGCTCCGGGACTGGAGCCAGGCTTTGATTTATAGTTTGTGCGGTTGAAAGGGCGCAAGCCCCTCTTAGCGGTACATGGCCATGTAGGGGCCATGAGCCTCAATCAGCTCGTCGCACATGGCGATAATATCGTCGATGGACAGCTCGGCGGCGGTATGCGGGTCCAGCATGGCGGCGCGGTAGATGTCCTCCTTGCATCGGGTGCGGGCGGCCTCAATGGTCAGCAGCTGGACGTTGACGTTGGTCATGTTCATGGCGGCCAGCACCGGGGGCAGGGCCCCCACCCGGCAGGGGGTCACCCCGCTGCCATCCACCAGGCAGGGCACTTCCACGCAGGCATCGGCGGGCAGATTCTCGATGAGATGGCCGCAGTTGAGCACGTTGCCCCCGATCTTATAGGGCGCGTTTGTGACCATGGCCTCCATGATGTAGCTGGCGTACTCGTTGCTTCGGGTGTGGGTGATCTTCCCGTCGGCCAGAATTTCGTCCCGCTCTTTCTCCCAGCCGGCGATCTGATTGATGCAGCGGCGGGGATATTCGTCTAAGGGGATGTTGTAGCGGTCGATCAGCTCGGGATATCTGGATTTAATATAGAAGGGATTGTACTCGGCATTATGCTCGCTGGACTCGGTACAGTAATAGCCCAGATGGCGGATGTACTCAAAGCGCACCATGTCGTCATGTTTCCCGGCGGCATTTTTGGCTGCGGCGCGCCGGCGGATCTCCGGGTACAGGTCGTTGCCCTCCCGGTCGCAAATCTCCAGCAGCCAGCCCATATGGTTGATGCCGGCAATCTTCTCCCGCCGGCCGGGGAGCTTATCGGCCATATCCAGGGTCTGGAGCAGTTTTTCCGAGCACACCTGCACGCTGTGGCACAGCCCCACGGTTTTGATGGGCGTGTAGCGCAGCATGTAGCCGGTGAGCATGGCCATGGGGTTGGTGTAGTTGAGCAGCCAGGCGTCCGGGCAGACGGCGGCCATATCATCGGCAAAATCCTGCATGACGGGGATGGTGCGCAGCGCCCGCATGATGCCGCCGATGCCCAGGGTATCGGCAATGGTCTGGCGCAGGCCGTACTTTTTGGGGATCTCAAAATCGATGACGGTGCAGGGCTCGTAGCCTCCCACCTGGATGGCGTTGACCACGAAAGAGGCGCCTTGCAGGGCGGCGCGGCGGTTTTCCACCCCCAGATGGGTGGTGATGCGGGCGCGGCCGGCGTTCACGTTCTCGTTAATGGCGCGGATGATGATCTCGCTCTCGCGCAGGCGCTGGGCGTCGATATCGTACAGGGCGATCTCGCTCTCGCGCAGGGCAGGGGTGCACATGCTGTCCCCCAGTACATTGCGGGCGAAGATGGTGCTGCCCGCGCCCATAAAGGTGATCTTGGTCATAAGGAATTCCCCCTTCATATTTCGTTTGGGGACAAGGTCCCCTTGAACCGCACGTGGGTTGGTGGATGTCATTGGTTGCAGCCCGCCAGAGGCGGGGTGGGTGGTCGTTCTTGAGCGATTTGGGGACAGGGTCCCCTTGAACCGCATGCGGGTCGGTGGGTTTTGCGAGGCAGCGCCCGCCGGGGCGGGTGGCCGTTCTTGAGCGGTTTGGAGACAAGGTCCCCTTGAGCCGCACGTGGGTTAGTAGGTGTTGCGAGGTAGCAGCCCGCCGGGGCGGCGGGAATGTGCCAGCCGCAATAAGGGCATGCGCGCGACCGCATTGGATCACCTTTATGATACCCGCTGGCCGGGGGAGGGGGCGAGGGCCGCAGGTTGCGGAAAATTGTCCATATGTTTCCTGATGGGGTGGGAGATGGGGTTTAGGGGAGGGTCTCTCCCTCCGGTAGGCTGCGCCTGCCACCTCCCTCATCAGAGGGAGGCGAGGGGGAGCGAATAGACGGGAGCGAGGGGGATGGGCGCTTGACGTGTGCGGCGTGGTGCAGACGGGGCCAAGAGGGAGTCAAGAGATTCCTCGCTAGCGCTCGGAATGACAGAGGAAGTGAAGCAAATGGCGGGAGTAGGCGCTGGGCTTGAGGCGAAAGACGGAGCGGCAAAAAGGGCGAAAGCCCCTAAGTGGAGCGCAGGGTAAAACGGCAACGCCACTGGCGGGCGCCGTTCTGAAACGATTACTTTGTAACGAGCGGCAAAAGGGCGGCAGCCCTGCCACAAGGTCTCTCCCACCGGCAGGCTGTGCCTGCCACCTCCCTCGTCAGAGGGAGGCGAGGGGGAGCGAATAGACGGGAGCGAGGGGGAGCGAATAGACGGGAGCGAGGGGGAGGGGGGCTTTGCCGCGGCGGAGCGGTGGGAGCGGAGTGGCGTATGAACTCGTCCCAGCAACGGCAAAGGCAGTCAACTCTCGGTTCGCTGTGGGTTCGGGCTACACGCCTTAAGGCGTTTGCCCTCACCTTACGCTCACCGGGCGCTGCACTCGCTGCATCCGCCACTGGCGGCGCTCGTTCCGCGCCCTCGCGTTGCTCGGAATGGGATCTATAGTGCCCGCGCCCAGTGGGCGAAGAAGGGCGCGATGATCCCTGTGAGCGTGAGGAGAGGACAAGTACCGTAAGGTACGTAGGCCGAACCCACAGCGAATAGAGTGACCCGCGGAGCAAACATTTAATAAAAAAGCGGCAAAAGGGCGGCAGCCCCTAAGTGGAGCGCAGGGTAAAAACGGCAACGCTGCTGGCGGGCACTGTTCTGAAATGACCACTTTGTAACGAACGGAAAAAAGGGCGGCAGCCCTGCCACAAGGTCTCTCCCACCGGCAGGCTGCGTCTGCCACCTCCCTCATCAGAGGGAGGCGAGGGGGGAGCACATCGGGTGCTTGGGTTTTATCTCGCGCTAGACGGCGGGCGGGGGAGCAGGGGGACGCAGGCAGCCCAGAGCGGAAAAAAGGCGAAAGCCCCGCGTGGAATGATGGGACGAGCAAGACTTTTGGCGGGCAAGGGCGCGTGGGGACTCGGGTAGCCCAGAGCGGAAAAAAGGGCGGCAGCCCTGTCACAAAGTCTCTCCCTCCGGCAGGCTGCGCCTGCCACCTCCCTCGTCAGAGGGAGGCGAGGGGGGAGTACATCGGGTGCTTGGGTTTTATCTCGCGCTAGATGGCGGGCGGGGGCGCGTGAGGACGCGGGTAGCCCAGAGCGGATAAAAGGGCGAAAGCCCCTAAGTGGAGCGCAGGGTAAAACGGCAACGCCGCTGGCGGGCACCGTCTTAAAACGCCCACCCTGTAACGAGCGGTAAAAAGGGCGACAGCCCCGCATAGCGGGCGAGGCGCGGGGGCATACTGGGCTTGACAAAAGCGGGCTTTGGCACTATGCTGAATATACCCCCCGGGGGTGGGGGTGGTGCAAAGGCGACGAGGTACGGACCGGTGCAAAGGCCGGTATAAGTGCCGTTATCAAAACCCTACGAAAGGGGAGAGGAAGATGACAAAAAAAGCGTTTGACGTGACGGGCATGACCTGCTCGGCCTGCAGCGCGCACGTGGAAAAGGCGGTGCGCAAGGTGGCGGGCGTGCAGGACGTGCAGGTGAACTTGCTGGGCAACAGCATGAACGTGACCTTTGACCCGGACGCGACCAATGAGGGCGCGATCTGCCAGGCGGTGGAGCATGCCGGGTACGGCGCCTTCCCTAAGGGGGACGAAAAAAGCGGCGGCAAGGCGCAGGCGCAGGATGGCGCAGCGCGAGAGGCCCAGCGCCAGAAAAAGGGACTGATCGCCTCCATCTGCTTTTTGGTGCCGCTGTTTTACCTATCCATGGGGCACATGATGGGCTGGCCGGTGCCGGGCTTCTTTTTGGGCGAGGCCAACGCCATGGCCTTTGCGCTCACCCTGTTTTTGCTGACGCTGCCCATCGTGGCCATCAACCGGCACTACTTTATCAACGGATTTAAATCGCTGTTCCACGGCGCGCCCACCATGGACAGCCTGATCGCCATCGGCTCGGGGGCGGCGCTGGTCTACGGGGTGATCGCCCTGTACCGCATCGGCTACGCGCTGGGGGCGGGGGATATGATGAGCGTGCACCACGCCGCCATGGACCTGTACTTTGAAAGCGCGGGCATGATCCTAACGCTGATCTCGGTGGGGAAATATTTAGAGGCCCGGGCCAAGGGCAAGACCAGCGCGGCCATCGCCCGCCTGGTGCAGATGGCCCCCAAGACCGCCGTGGTGCTGCGGGACGGGCAGGAGACCGAGCTGCCGGTGGCCCAGGTGCGGGTGGGGGACACCGTGGTGGTGCGCCCCGGCCAGGTGGTGCCGGTGGACGGCGAGGTTTTAGAGGGCTACTCGGCCCTGGATGAGAGCGCGCTGACCGGCGAGAGCCTGCCGGTGGAAAAGGGCCCTGGGGACAGGGTGGTGGGCGCCTCCATCAACGGCAACGGGCACTTTACCTTTACCGCCACCCGGGTGGGGGAGGATACCGCCTTTAGCGAGATCATCCGCCTGGTGGAGGAGGCCAGCGCATCCAAGGCCCCCATCGCCCGGATGGCCGACAAGATCAGCGGGGTTTTCGTGCCGGTGGTGATATTCATCGCCCTGGTGGCGGCCGTGGCCTGGCTGATCGCGGGGCAAAGTGTGGCCTTTGCGCTTTCCATCGGCATCGCGGTGCTGGTGATCTCCTGCCCCTGCGCCCTGGGGCTGGCCACGCCCACGGCCATTATGGTGGGCACCGGCAAGGGGGCGGAAAACGGCATTCTCATCAAATCCGCCGAGGCTTTGGAGACCCTGCACGGGGTGAACGCGGTGGTGCTGGATAAGACCGGCACCCTGACGCACGGCAAGCCGGTGCTGGTGGAGGTCATCCCCGCCGAGGGCGTGGAGGAGGACGAGGCGCTGCGCATTACCGCGGCGCTGGAGCAAAAGAGCGAGCATCCGCTGGCAAACGCCATTTTAGAGGCCGCCAAGGCCCGGGGGTTGACGCTGCCCGGCGCGCAGGATTTTACCGCCATCCCCGGAAGGGGGTTAAGCGGCGTGGTGGCGGGCAAGCGCTACTATTTGGGCAACCTGCAACTATTAGGGGAGCAGGGGGCCGAGGCCGGCGCGCTGAAGGCCGCGGGGGAAGCGCAGGCGCAGAGCGGGCGCACGCCACTGTTTCTGGCGGATGGGCAAAGGGCGCTGTGCGTGCTGGCGGTGGCCGATACCTTAAAGCCCACCAGCGCCGCCGCGGTGCAGGCCATGCGGGAGATGGGGCTTGAGGTGATCATGCTCACCGGGGACAACGCGGCCACGGCCCAGGCCATCGCCCGCCAGGCGGGGGTGGATACCGTGATCGCCGACGTGATGCCCCAGGACAAGGAGGCCCAGGTGCGCCAGTTGCAGGCCCAGGGCAAGCGGGTGGCCATGGTGGGGGACGGCATCAACGATGCGCCCGCCCTGGCCCGGGCGGACGTGGGGCTGGCCATCGGCGCGGGGACGGACGTAGCCATCGAATCGGCGGACATCGTGCTGACAAAGGGCGACCTTTTGGGCGTGCCCGCGGCGGTACAGCTCAGCCGGGCCACGCTGCGCAACATCAAGGAGAACCTTTTCTGGGCGCTGATCTACAACACCATCGGCATCCCGCTGGCGGCGGGGGTGTTTTACCTGGCCTTTGGCTGGCTGCTCAACCCCATGTTTGCGGCGTTTGCCATGAGCCTGTCCAGCGTGTGCGTGGTGGGCAATGCCCTGCGGCTGCGGCTGTTTAAGCCCAAGTTGCCGCAGGTGGAGGCCTGCCCGGTGGGGCAAGGGGCCTGTCCCATTGATTTGGAAGAGAATCCCGGCGAAAAGGCGGCCCCTGCCGGGGAGGAAAGCGAGCAAGCGGGGGCAGACCCTGCAAAAAATAAGGAGGAAGAAAAGATGACGAAGGTATTGAAGGTGGAAGGCATGAGCTGCATGCATTGCAGCGCGCGGGTGGAAAAGGCGCTGAACGCTTTGGAGGGCGTGCAGGCCAAGGTGGATCTGGAAAAGGGCGAGGCCACCGTGACTTTAAGCGCAGAGGTGGAGGATGCGGCGCTCAAGGCCGCGGTGGAGGACGCCGGCTACGAGGTAACGGGCATCGCATAAAGCAAAAGGGGTGTGGGGCGTATGATGGCGGACCAGGAGATGATCCTGCGGCTGCTGCGCACGGCGCGCGGGCAGATCGACGGGATCGAAAAGATGGTGGCCCAGGACCGGTACTGCATCGACATCTGCAACCAGATACTGGCGGCGGAATCGGTGCTGCGCAAGGCCAATAAGGAGATCTTGCGCGCGCATATGGGCCACTGTGTGCGGCAGGCCCTGGCCGGGCAGGACGAGGTTCAGGCCGAGGTGAAGGTGGAGGAGATCGTCGGCTTGCTGGATAAGATGAGCAAGTAGCCCGAGGGGCGGGGAAAGGTGCTGGGTTTGAAGCGAAAGGTTGAGCGGAAAGAAGGGCGAAAGCCCTGCTTGGAGTGACGGAGGATGAGTAAAGCCCATGGCGGGCGGAGGGGCTGGGACTGCAGCGAAGGGCCCGGAGCGGAAAAAAGGGCGAAAGCCCAGCCTCGAGGTCTCTCCCTCCGGCAGGCTGCGCCTGCCACCTCCCTCGCCAGAGGGAGGCAAGGACTTTTCCGCGACGGTGTGGTGCAGGATTGGCCAAGAGTGCGTCAGGAGATTCCTCGCATGGCTCGGAATGACGGTGAAGTAATGCGGATGGCGAGGCGAAGGCACGCGGGGACGCGGGTAGCCTAGAGCGGTTGCAAGGGAGATAGCCCAGCTCGGAATGACAGAGAATGAGTAAGGCCTAGGGCGGGCGGAGGGGCTGGGGCTGCAGCGAAGGGCCCGGAGCGGAAAGAAGGGCGAAAGCCCAGCTTGGAATGACGGTGAAGTAATGCGGATGGCGAGGCGAAGGCGCGCGGGGACGCGGGTAGCCTAGAGCGGTTACAAGGGCGGAAGCCCAGCGTGGAATGAGGGAGCGAGTAAAGCCCATGGCGGGCGGAGGGGCTGGGGCTGCAGCGAAGGGCCCGGAGCGGAAAAAAGGGCTATAGCCCGGGACGGCAAAAATCAGCGAAAAAATTGTAAAAAGGGCTTGACCAGAAATGGGTAGCTGCGCTATAATAACGGAGCAGCCAACAAACGGCCTGCCCGTGGGGGTATAGCTCAGCTGGGAGAGCGCTTGAATGGCATTCAAGAGGTCAGCGGTTCGATCCCGCTTATCTCCACCAAAGGAAACACCCGCAATCGTCTGAAAATACAGCGATTGCGGGTGTTTTCTTTTCTTCACTTCGGGAAGCCACCTGCATATACATAGCCTATTTGTAGCCTAATCTATTTCTTCTATTGCTTTTCACAGCCGCTCAATATTCGCCGACGGATAACCGCCGGAGCCGTTGTCCTCAATATCCAAAGTGTGAAAAAGGCGTATGCGGCGCGGACTTTTGGGGTATGCGTAAAATCATTGGCGGGAGCCTGAGGCCGCTATGGGTTTACAGGGGTCTGCGCAGCTTTAAAAAGGTGAGGTTGACCTCGCCGTCGGTGGCGTTGGCTGAGCCGGAATAGGTCAGGGAAAAGGTGGTGCTGGTGGGCGCGTACAGGATAAAATGGGCCGAGCCGGTGGCGCTGGAGCCATTGGCGGTGGTGGCAAAGTAGATGCCCGCCTCCAGATGCGGCGCGTTATTATAATAAGGCGTGATCTGCATGTAGTTGGGGGACTGGAAGAGGGCGGATACCTTGTAGGAAACCAGGTAATACCCCGCGGCCAGGGCGATCTGCGTGGTGCTGGTGAGGGCGATCTGCCCGGTCGGGTCTGTGACGGAAGGGAGCAGGGATATTTGATCTCCCACGGTAAGCGGGGTTTGCGGATTATAAAAGGACGCGAAAACATCGTCGGGCAGGGCGGCAGCAGGGCCGGTAGGCCCGGTAGCACCGGTGGGCCCAGTAGGGCCGGACAGACCCGCAGCGCCGGTAGGGCCGGTAGGGCCAGTCGGCCCGGACAGACCGGTGGAGCCAGTAGCGCCAGTGGGGCCGGACAGACCCGCAGCGCCGGCAGGGCCGGTAGGCCCGGTAGCACCGGTAGGCCCGGTAGCACCGGTGGAGCCAGTAGGGCCGGGCAGACCGGTGGAGCCAGTAGGCCCAGTAGGGCCGGACAGACCCGCAGCGCCGGTAGCGCCGGTAGGGCCAGTAGGCCCGGGCAGACCGGTGGAGCCCGTAGGCCCGGTAGCACCGGTGGGTCCGGTAGGGCCGGTGGGGCCGGACAGACCCGCAGCGCCGGTAGGGCCGGTGGGGCCAGTAGGGCCGGACAGACCCGCAGCGCCAGTAGGGCCAGTAGGCCCGGTAGCGCCGGTTTCGCCGATATGTCCCTCGTCGCCGGTGCGTCCGGCAGCACCTGCGGGCCCGGTGGGGTCGGTAGGGCCGGGCAGACCGGTGGAGCCAGTGGGCCCAGTAGGGCCGGGCAGACCGGCGGAGCCAGTAGGGCCGGGCAGACCGGTGGAACCCGTGGGCCCCGTGGGGCCAGGCAGGCCGCTACCCGCAGGTCCGGTAGCACCGGTAGGGCCGGGCAGACCGGTAGAACCAGTGGGCCCGGTGGGGCCGGTTTCGCCGATATGTCCCTCGTCACCGGTGCGTCCGGCAGCTCCCGCAGGCCCGGTAGGGCCAGTAGGGCCAGGCAGACCGGTGGAACCCGTGGGCCCCGTGGGGCCAGGCAGGCCGATACCCGCAGGACCCGTAGCGCCGGTGGGGCCAGTAGGGCCCATCCACATGGGGCAGCACGGGCAGGGGCAGTTTGCGCAGTTTCTATTGCAGGATGGATAGGAGCAGTACATGAAGATCCCAACCTTAATGATGATTTTACACTATTATATTCCCGGAGCGGGCATGACGTGTTACCGCCCCTTTGCCGGGAGAAGGGCCGGCACGGAAAAAGAAAGAGGAAGGCGTTTGAGGGGTAGCGGAGATGATGAATAAAAATGAAGCGATAGAAGGGGAAGATGGCCCCATACCGCCCCCTCTCACGCGCAGGGGAGTGGCGGCCGGCGTGGGCCTGTGGTAGGATAAAAGGGCGGGGAACGCCCCGCAAAATGCGCCCGGTGCGGCGGAAAGGCGGATTCAATTTGTTCAGGCGCGAAAAGAAGGAACTAAACGCATTGCAAATCAAGCTCAAGCGGGAGTTCCGGATCAACAGCATGCTGCGCTGGCTGTTTGTGTTGACGCTGATCAGCATATTTCTGGGGGTTGCGCTGGTAGTCTCCATCTCGCCCATGATGCAGGCGGGGGCCGATTACATGTGGGCGATGCTGTTTGTGCTGCCCATCCCGCTGGCCTCCATCGTGCTGGGCATCGTATACCGTAAAAAGGGCTACCGGTGCACGAAGAATATCGTGGCCGGGGCGATCGTCGCCCTTTACATCGGCGGAATGGGGCTACCCAGCCTGTTTTTCGGGCCCAGCGGAACGTATGATTATGGTTACGTGGCCCAGGTGGGGCAGGCGGTGGGCGTGGAAATGCCCGAACAGGGCCGGATCACCACCCGGGATTTTGGCACGCGGTTTTCTACCAATGATAAGGTAAACGTGCTGCGGGACAGCCACGTGATCTTTGAAGAGCAGGCGGAGGTGGACCGACTGGGCGGGGCGGTGCTGGAGGATGAGCGGTGGACTACCGACATCAAGACCGAGCAGGTCGGCCTTTTGCCTTACAGCTATGCGGGCATCTTTGAGACCGGGCATTACGACCGGTTTATGATCTACAACGCCACGCTGGATGCGTACAACACCCTGCCCCAAGAATCGGGCGAATATAAGTTTTATTACCTTGCATACAATACCAGCCTGGGTACGATGGACGTGACTGAGTATTACCTGACGGTGCTGGTATAGCGCCAGACGAGCAGGGCTGGGGCGGAAGGCTCCGGCCCTTTTTTTATGCCCGAAGGGCGCGCCTGCAAATTTGGCACAGGGATTTATATTGTATAAATATTGCTTTTTTGCTATAAATTCTGCATTTTTCATTCACTTTTGTTGCTATAATTGTTATAATAAAATCACATATCGGAGTAAATGTGACGGGGAACTCTGATCTATGACGCGAAGGTTGCGCCCGAAGCCGGACGGCAGGCCCGGACGGACGCATGAAACGGCAAAAGAACTGTTGACAAGGAAGTGGTCTTCATCTTTAACGCTGAAGAAAGGAAAGAAAGGATACTGATCGTTGACGATGCTCAGATGAATCGCGCCATACTGGCGGATATGCTGGAGGCCGATTATGAGATCATCGAGGCGGAAAATGGCGTAGAGGCAGTTTCCATCCTGCAAAAACGATCCGGGGAGATCTCGCTGGTGCTGCTGGATATGGTCATGCCCGAAATGGATGGCTTTGAAGTACTGGATGTGATGGAACAGGAACACTGGATGGACAGCATCCCGGTCATCATGATCTCTGCGGAAAGCGACGTTATACAGATGCAGCGGGCTTACGACAAGGGCGTGGTGGACTTTATTTTGCGGCCCTTTGACGAGCGCATCGTCCGCCGGCGGGTCGTCAATACGATATTGCTTTATACCAACCAGAAAAAGCTCATCGAATTGGTGGCGGAGGAGATATGGGAAAAAGAGCGCGTCAGCAACCTGATGATCGAAATACTCAGCCACGTAGTGGAATTCCGCAACGAAGAAAGCGGGCAGCATATTTTGCGCATCCATGTTTTGACCGAGCTTTTTTTGAAGCACCTGGCGGGCAAGACGCAGCGGTACCACCTCTCGCCGGCGGATATCTCGCTGATCGTAATGGCATCCGCGCTGCACGATATTGGAAAGATCGCCGTAGATGAACGCATACTGAACAAACCGGCGCGGCTGACCGATGAGGAGTTTGAGATCATCAAGACCCATACGCTGCTTGGCGCCAAGATGTTGGATAATCTGCCGATCTATACGGACGAACCGCTTTTAAAGGTAGCCTACCAGATCTGCCGCTGGCACCATGAGCGCTATGATGGCCGCGGGTACCCGGATGGATTGGCGGGAGACGATATCCCGATCGCCGCGCAGGTGGTGGCCCTGGCCGATGTGTATGACGCGCTGACCAGCGAGCGGTGCTATAAAAAAGCGTACAGCCATGAAACGGCGGTCAATATGATCCTGGAAGGGCAATGCGGCACCTTCAACCCCCTGCTGATGGAATGCCTCAGGGAGATGGATGACGGGCTGGAGGAGACGATCAAAAAGAGTGAATCGGCCCAAAACCAGCATGAGCTGTGGAAGACGATGCAGGAGGCGCTGCGCAACAAGGATGTAAGCATTTCGGACCGATCCTTACGGCAGCTGAACCATGAGCGGATGAAGGCGAATTTCTACGCCGATATGAGCGGGGAGATCCAATTTGAATATACGCTGGCGCCGGAGATGCTGACTTTATCGGATTGGGGTGCGCGTAAGCTGGGGCTTGAAAAGATCATTGCCGACCAAAAGCATGACCAGGCCATCCGGCAGATCGGCGGGGCGGATAAGCTGGATACCATCAGCAAAGCGATACGTTCCACCACGCCGGAGGCCCCGGTGGTACGCTATGAATGTGAGCTGCACCATGACGGCCAGCCCAGGTGGTACCAGATCGTGGCCAGATCGATCTGGGAGGAGGGCACGCCCCCCAAATATGTAGGGGCTATAGGCAAGGCGGTGGATATACACGAATCGCTGATGCGGCTGATGGAACTGGAAAAACAGGCCTCCTACGACATGATGACAGACCTTCTAAACAGATACTATGCCGAAAGGTATATTAAAGAGCGGCTGGCGAAAAACCAAAACGCTGAATTTGTGCTGGCATTGCTTGATCTGGACGAGTTTAAGCGCGCCAACGACACCAACGGCCATCTGTTTGGGGACCGTATGCTTCAGCACGTGGCACAGCTGCTGCGCCAGGCTGTGCGCGGCAGCGATATCATAGCGCGGGCGGGCGGAGACGAGTTTTTGGTCTTTCTCAAATATACGGAGGATACGGACCTGGATGCCATCATCAGCCGGATATTTAATATGCTGACAGGATCGTACCACGGGTTTAAGATCTCCATCAGCATGGGGGCTGCCCAGACCGCCACGGTGGGTTATGATTATGACAGATTGTTTCAGGCGGCTGACCAGGCCCTTTACAGCGCCAAAAAAGCCGGGAAGGGGCGCTACTGCTATTACGATGCAACCATGCGCAACACGCTTTCCGCCATTTCGCCCATTGACGGGCAGGATAACAAGGCGCCAGATTTGAGAGGGGGAGGCGTACAATGACATTGGAACAGTGTTACTTAGCGGTGGGCGGAGACTACGCCGACGTGCTGGCCCATTTGCGTAAAGAAGAGCGGATCAGAAAATTTCTGCTCCGGTTTCCGGAGGACCCAAGCTATGCGCATTTATGCCAAGCGATGGAGAGCCGGCAATATGACGAGGCGTTTCGCGCGGCGCATACCATTAAAGGGCTATGCCAGAACCTGGGCCTTGGCCGGCTGTACCAATCCGCCAGCAGGCTGACAGAGGCGCTGCGCGCAGGGACGGCGCCTGAGGACGGCGCCCTGTTTAAGCGCGTGCAGGAAGATTATGCCAGCACGATAGCCGCCATCGGCAAGCTGGAAGAGGGAGGATCACAAGCGAGATGAGAAACAAGATATCCCACTTTTTGATCATCAGCCTGCTCGCCAGCGCGCTGTTGTGCATCGGCGTTTTCTCCTCTCTGCTGATTTATATGAACCATAAGCAGGAGGAAACGATCGAAGCTGTAAGCGGAATCTATATGTCCGGGATGAACAGGCAGATCATCAAACAGTTCGGCCTGATCTTTGATAACTACATGGAAGCGGTCGAGCAGATCGACGAGTCGATCACGCCGGATATGGATGAAGCGCAAATATACCAGACGCTGGCTGCCACTGGGCAGACACAGGGATTTGAGGCCCTGGCCTTTTGCTCGGCAGAGGGAAAGATGGAAAAGATATATGGCGAACTGTTTGCTTCGCTGGATCCGGAACCGTTTTTAGCATCGTTAGAGCGGGGGGATAAGAGGATATCAACGGGCGCGGACGCGTCGGGTAACAAGAAGGTTTTGATCGGCGTGCCCCTTCGGGACAGTGTGGCGGAAAAGCTGGGGCATATCTCCCTTATCGCAGCCGTACCGGTTGACAATATCAGCGATGCGCTGAACCTGTACAGCGAGGATATGCTGATCTACTCCTTTGTGATACGCCGGGACGGCAGCTTTGTGATACGGAGCTACGACGCGTATCGGGAAAGCTATTTTGAGCGCATCCGCTCGGAGTATCAGCGGCTGGATGGCAAAGATGCGGAGCAGTATGTGGAGGAGCTCGCCAGCGCCATGCGTAATGGTGAGGACTACTCGGCGGTGTTCCTTGCAAAGCAAGGAGATAAAAGGCAGCTGCAATGCACCGTTTTACCCTATTCGGAGTGGTACCTGATAACGGTGATGCCCTATGGCCCGCTAAATGGGCAGGTAGAACAGATGAGCAGCCAGTGGCTGCTGGCGACGATCGGCAGCTGCGCGGTCATTTTGCTGGCGCTTTTGCTGATATTTATGCGCTATATGCAGCTAAACCGGATGCAGCTAAAGGAGCTGGAGGACGCCAGGCATCTTGCCGAACAGGCCAGCAGATCCAAAAGCGAGTTCCTCTCCAACATGAGCCATGATATACGGACGCCTATGAACGCCATTGTGGGGATGACCGCCATCGCCACGGCCAATATAGACGATACCCAGAAGGTGCGCAACTGCCTGAAGAAGATAACCTTATCCAGCCGGCACCTGCTGGGCCTGATCAACGATGTGCTGGACATGTCCAAGATCGAGAGCGGAAAGATGACGCTGAGCATGGACCGCCTCTCCCTGCGGGAGATGATGGAGGGCATCGTCAGCATTGTACAGCCCCAGGTGCATGCAAAAAAACAGCAGTTTGATATCTCCATCTACGATATTACCGCCGAGACGGTATGCGCGGACGGCGTGCGGCTCAACCAGGTGATGCTCAACCTGCTGTCCAACGCGATCAAGTTCACGCCCGAGGGCGGTACGATCCATGTATCGATGTACGAGGAGTCCTCTCCCGTTGGAGAGGACCATATCCGCGTACACCTGCGGGTAAAAGACAACGGCATCGGCATGACCAAGGAATTTCAGGAAAAGCTCTATGAGGTCTTTGTGCGGGAGGATAACGACCGGATCAAGAGGACCGAGGGAAGCGGCCTGGGCATGGCGATAACCAAATATATCGTGGACGCGATGAAGGGCAGCATCGAAGTGGAGAGCCAGCCGGGCGTGGGAACGGAATTCCACGTTACGCTGGACCTGCAAAAGAGCGCCGAGCGGGAAGAGGAGATGATCCTGCCCGAATGGCACATGCTGGTGGTAGACGACGACCAGCAGATGTGCCAGAGCGCCGCGGCGTCATTGCAATCCATCGGCGTGCGGGCGGATTGGACGTTGGATGGGGAGAGCGCGGTGGAACTGGTGTGCGCGCGCCATGAGGCGCGCCAGGACTACGATATCATCCTGCTGGACTGGAAGCTGCCGGGCATGGACGGCATAGATACGGCGCGGGAGATCCGCCGCCAGCTGAACGAGGATATCCCGATCCTGCTGATTTCGGCCTACGACTGGAGCGAGATCGAGCAGGAGGCGCGGGCGGCGGGCATAAGCGGGTTTATCTCCAAGCCGCTGTTCAGGTCCACCCTTTATTATGGGTTGAAGGCCTATGCGAATCTGCCCGATGAACAGGCGCCCGAGGGTGAAGCGCCGATAGAGCTGGCGGGCCGGCGCATACTGGTGGCAGAGGACAACGAGCTTAACTGGGAGATCGCCCAGGATCTGTTAGAGGATGTGGGCCTGGAACTGGAATGGGCAGAGAACGGGAAAATCTGCGTAGACAAGTTTGCCGGCGCTCCAGTGGGGCGGTATGACGCCATACTGATGGATATCCGCATGCCGGAAATGAACGGATACGAAGCTGCGCAGGCCATTAGAAGCCTTGAGCGCCCGGACGCCGGTATCCCCATCATCGCCATGACGGCCGACGCTTTTGTAGAGGACATCCAAAAATGCATGCAGTACGGGATGAACGCCCATATTGCAAAGCCCATCGACATCGATGAGGTGCTGGGGCTTTTGAAGAAATTCATCCAATAACATGCTGGGGCGCAGCTGGCCGGGCTTTGGCATGAAGCATGCTATGCCAGGGTTGGAGGATGGAACACTGTGAAATAGACGCGCCGCGCGCCCGGGATAAAGGGTGTGCGGCGCCTTTTTTGCGTACCGGCGGGGAAGAGAGCCGATGTCCCCATGAAGCGGCGGGATGGGCGTGCCGCTTGAGCAACGGCGCGCGCCTGCAAATTTGGCCCGGGTCGTGTATAATGGGGGTAAAAGAGGGGGCGCTCAAGGCAAGGGGCGTCCTGCAAAATCAAGGAGGGATGCGCGTGAACATTCAGCAGCTGCGCTACGTGGCGGAGGTAGCCCGGACCCAGAGCATCTCCCAGGCCGCAAAGAACCTGTACATGGGCCAGCCCAACCTGTCCAAGGCCATCAAAGAGCTGGAGGGGGAGCTGGGCATCAGCCTGTTCCGGCGCAACGCCCGGGGGGTGGAGCCCACCGGCGAGGGGCTGCAGTTTCTGCGCCACGCACGGGAGATATTAGATAAAATGGACGCGCTGCAATCCCTGTACGCGCCGCGGGAGGAGGGGGAAAAGCGCCTGGAGGTATCCGCGCCCCGGGCCACCTACATCGCCACCGCCTTTGCCCGGTTCATGGCCGAGTACGCCGCCGGGGACGAGGCGCTGGAGGTGCAGTACAAGGAGACCCACTCCATGGAAGTGATCGAGGATGTGGCGGGCGGGCGCAGCGCGCTGGGGGTGCTGCGCTATCAGGACATCTATGAGGAACACTTTTTAGGACTGTTGGCCGAGCACCACCTGCAGCACGAGCACCTGTGGTCCTTCCGGATGGGGCTGGTGATGCACAAGGACCACCCGCTCTCGCTGCTGCACAACATCCCCTACCTGATGCTGGGGAAATACCCCCAGCTGGTCCACGGGGATTTTCAGGTGCCGGCGCTGCCGCCCGAGCGGCTGGAGAACCTGCAGCGGGTGCAGCAGGTGCAAAAGCGCATCTATATTTACGACCGGGGCAGCCAGTTTGACCTGCTGCGCACCGTGCCGGGGGCCTACCTGTGGGCCAGCCCGGTGCCCCCGGAGGAGCTGAGCCGCCACGGCCTGGTGCAGGTGCGCTGCACGGACGCGGGGGTGAACAAGGACGTGGTGATCTACCCCCGGCGGGAGAGCCTGCCCCCGGAGGGGCGGCGGCTGATCGCCCTGCTGCAGGCGGGGGTGCGCGCGCTGCGGTAGGGAGAGAGGGACAGGCGCTTGATCTGCGCTGCGCGGTGCAGGCGAGGCCAACAGGGCGTAAGGAGATTCCTCGCTCACGCTCGGAATGACAAAGAGGTAAAGCCGCTGGCGGGCGAGGGAAGCGGAGGCAATGGCGAGAGTAAGGAGCGGATAGAGGGGGCGCAAGCCTTACGCTGAATGACAAAGAGGTAAAGCTGCTGGCGGGCGAGGGAAGCGGAGGCAATGGCGAGAGCAAGGAGCGGAATGAGGGGCGCAAGCCCATAAGTGGAATAGGGAAGGATAAAAAGCCGCTGGCGGGCGAAGTAGTAGGAAGTGCTGGGAGCAATGAGCGGATGGGAGGGCGCGAGCCTCACGCTGAATGACAAAGAGGTAAAGCTGCTGGTGGGCGAGGGAAGCGGAGGCAATGGCGAGAGCAAGGAGCGGAACGAGGGGGGCGCAAGCCCATAAGTGGAATAGGGAAGGATAAAAAGCTGTTGGCGGGCGAAGTAGTAGGAAGTGCTGGGAGCAAGGAGCGGACGAGGGGGGCGAAAGCCCTGGTTCAGAGAAACTCCCTCCGGCAGGCATAGCCTGCCACCTCCCTCAAAGAGGGAGGCGAGGGGAGAGAGGAAAGCCGCTGGCGGGCGAGGGAAGCAGGGGCAATGGCGAGAGCAAGGAGCGGATGGGAGGGCGAAAGCCTTACGCTGAATGACAAAGAGGTAAAGCTGCTGGCGGGCGAGGGAAGCGGAGGCAATGGCGAGAGCAAGGAGCGGAACGAGGGGCGCGAGCCCTGGTTCAGAGAAACTCCCTCCGGCAGGCAGGGCCTGCCACCTCCCTCAAAGAGGGAGGCAAGGGGAGAGAGGAAAGCCGGGACGGCGAGGGGCGCAGTTGGCAGAGTGGCGGGAGCGAGAGTGGCGTATGAACTCGCTCCAACAACGGCAATGCCAGGCATCTCTCGGTTCGCTGGGGGGTGGGCTTCACGCCTTACGGCGTTCGTCCTTACCTTACAGAAAGTGAACGAATTAGTATGGGTTTTCGTTCAGTAGAGAACCAAGGCTTCATGCGAAACAGGGAGAAAAGTTAAGGAACGTGTTTTATATGTTAAGGGGGAAGGGGGATTCCGATTTCCCCCTTTACCCCCTTAACAATCCCTAATCCCCCCAAACGGCCACTCCGTGGAGGGGACGGAGGTTTTTCAAACTCTCCGATGCAGATAAGTAGATATATTTTCCAGTCGCTTCGCTTATGTTTCACTGCTCGAT
The DNA here is from genome assembly GCF_014384745.1 of Luoshenia tenuis. NCBI lineage: Bacteria > Bacillati > Bacillota > Clostridia > Christensenellales > Christensenellaceae > Luoshenia > Luoshenia tenuis. The sequence continues at coordinate 123,080 of NZ_JACRSO010000004.1, read as the reverse complement.
ATCCATATCTCTCGCCTCCCTCTGACGAGGGAGGTGGCGCGCCCAAAGGGTGCGCCGGAGGGAGAGAGTCTACTGAACGAAAACCCATACCTTTATATGCAAGTGTGTCATTCAGAACGAAGGCGAAGCCGGAGTGAAGAATCTGATGGCGTAGCTGGAAAGAGGCGCTTTATCAGGACTGCGAGGATGCAGGCCGCAGGCGAGAGGTTGTAACGAGATTCCTCGCTCACGCTCGGAATGACAAAGAGGTAAAGCCGCTGGCGGGCGAGGGAAGAAGGGGCAATGGCGAGAGCAAGGAGCGGAATGAGGGGGGGGCGAGCCCAGCTTCAGAGAAACTCCCTCCGGCAGGCAGGGCCTGCCGCCTCCCTCAAAGAGGGAGGCAAGGGGAGAGAGGAAAGCCGCTGGCGGGCGAAGCGGTATGAGGGAAAATTTACATCCCGGGGCGAAATAGGGGTAGTTTCCACGGTGTCAAGGGTGTATAATAAAGGTCAAGGGCCCGCCTTTTGGCGGGGCACAACCGGATAAAGGAGAGATGAAGATGGCGGCAATTGGCGACGAGGTATTGAACCAGTTCCAACAGAAAAAGAAACCCCAGCAGGTGATCGACCCTGAGCGCAGGCTCAAGGTGGGCATCATCGGCACGGGCTGGATCGCGGAATCCCATATCGAGAGTTACCTGCGCATGCCGGATGTGGATATTGTGGCGGGCGCGGACCTGATCGACGGCAAGGCGGAGGCCTTCTTTAAAGATTACGGCGTGGAAAACGTGCGCCTGTACAAAAACCACCACGAGATGCTGGAAAACGAGCAGCTGGACGCGGTCAGCGTTTGTACCTACAACACCACCCATGCGGAGTGCACCATTGACGCGCTGGAGCACGGGGTGAACGTGCTGCTGGAAAAACCCATGTGCGTGACCATGGAGGAGGCGGCGGCCATCATCCGCGCGGAGAAAAAGAGCGGCAAGCTGCTGTCCATCGGCTTCCAGCCCCGGCTGGACGAGAACATGAAGATGATCAAAAAGATCGTGGAATCCGGCGCGTTGGGCGAGGTGTACTACATCCAGACCGGCGGCGGACGGCGCAGGGGCATCCCCAACTCCACGTTTATCGAGCAAAAGACCGCGGGCATCGGCGCGTTGGGCGATATTGGCTGCTACTCGCTGGACATGGTGCTCAACGCCATCGGCTATCCCAAGCCCCTAACGGTGACGGGCTACACCTCCGACTTTTTCGGCACCAGCTACGAGTATTCGGCCCCGGAGAACGCCAGCCGCTTTAATGTGGACGACTTTGCGGCGGCCTTTATCCGCCTTGAGGGCGGCATTATTTTAGACTTCCGCATCGCCTGGGCCATGCACCTGGATACCCCGGGGGATACCATCATCATGGGCAAGAAGGGGTCGCTGCGCATCCCCTCCACCGAGTGCTGGAACGGCACGGTGGGCGGGCCGATGACGCTGTACTACGAGCTGGCGGGCAGCCAGGTGGAGACCATTATCCCCGTGATCGAAAACGAGGGCCCGGGCCTGTTTGATAAGAAGATCCGCTCCTTCCTGGATGCGATCAAGACAAACGGCAAGCCGCCGGTACCCTCCAGCCAGATCCTGTACAACCAGGCCATCATCTGCGGCATTAAGGACTCGGCCGAAGCCGGCCACGAAGTGGAAATTCAGATTCCCGAGGTGTAAACAAAAAACAGACCTGCATGCGGCCCCCGCCATTTTTGGCGGGGGCTTTTGCGTGCCCGGGCGAGTGGAGGGATGGGGGAAAGCCCTGGTGGGGATGATAATAAAGTAAAGATTATGGCGGGAGTGCGGAGCGAGGGGACGCACGGGAGCGCGTGCGGCTAGAGGGGATAGGTCAAGCCCATGGCGGGCGAAAACGGCCAATAAAGGCGGGCTGTTGGAGCGGATGAAGGGGGCGGGGATGATAGTTCTTGCAAGTCCCTTGGCGGGCCGGGGAAGTTTGGCTGATTTGGAAGGCCGTGAGCGGTTATAGGGTGGCAGCCCTGGTGGGAATGGCAGACGGATAAGGCTATTGGCGGGCTGGGGAAGCTTGGCTAATTTGGAAGGCCGTGAGCGGATGAAGGGGCGACAGCCCTGCTTGGAATGGCAGACGGATAAGGCCCTTGGCGGGTTGGGGAAGCTTGGCTGATTTGGAAGGCTGTGAGCGGAACAGGGGGGCGATAGCCCCCTGTCATTCAGAGCGGAAGCGAAGCTGCAGCGAAGAATCTATTGCGTTGGCAGTTGGACGGGCTGGGCGCGGGTTGCGCAAACGGGTGAGATGGAGTAGCTTACATGCTTTGCCCGGCGACGGCGAGGGTAGGCGACTCTCCCTCCGGCGTCCCCCAAGGGACGCCACCTCCCTCGACAGAGGGAGGCGAGGAAGCAGGCGAAATTGCCAAAGCGGGGAAGTGCGGAGCACTTGACCTGCGCAAGAGGGCAAGGCAGGGACAAGCGGTTGTCAAGAGATTCCTCGCGCTGCTTGGGATGGCAGACGGATAAGGCCCTTGGCGGGCTGGGGAAGTTTGGCTGATTTGGAAGGCTGTGAGCGGTTATAAGGGCGATAGCGCCGAGTGCGCTGCGGCTACCTGTGAATAAGCTCATGGCGGGAGCGAGTGCTTGACGAGCCTGGAACCCGTGAGCGGAACAGGGGGCGATAGCCCCGAGAATTCACAAACTGTTCACAGACGGCGCGTTGACAAACGCGGAGGAAGGGCATAGAATATTTAACATAGTTAATTATTAGCATGCTGATAATTAACATGGTTAAAATATGGCGCGAATGTGGCGGGCCCGGCAAGGGCTGCAGGGCAGGACGATAGGACGAGCGCAAAACGCTAAAGGAGGCGAAGGCATGCCAACGCAGGAGGACAGGTGGTTCAGGACCATGCACCGGTTCCGGCAGCTGAACCTGGCGGAGGCGCTGCGGCTGATCCCCCAAGGGGAGATGATGGTGCTAAAGACCATCAAGGAGATCGAAAAGGAGCAGGGGGAGCAGGGGTGCAGCGTGTCGGGCATTGCCAGGCGGCTGACGATCTCTCCGCCGGCGGTGAGCCGCTCGGTACGGCATCTGCGGGAAAAGGGATACCTGGAGGCGGTGACTGTGGAGCGCGACCGGCGGGGCGGGTACCTGAAGATCACCCCGCTGGGGCACGAGGCCATGGCGCAGGATCTGGCGCGCATCAAGGCATTTATGCAGCGGGCGGTGGCCCACCTGGAACCCGGGGAGCTGGATGAGTTTTACCGCATCTTCCAAAAGCTGTACCAGGGCTTTTGTGAGGAGATGGAGCGGGTGCGCCAGGAGCAGGGCCTGGACGAGCGGATGCGGCCCGGGCCGGGGCACGGGGTGCGCCGGGCGGGGTTGGAGCGGCACGGACGCGGATAGGCAGGTGGCCTCCCCGCAGAAAAATGGCAAAAGCTGCGCGCGGAGAAGAACGGGGATCGCTTTTGCCGGGATGAGAACGCCCACCACCGCCTTTTCGGCGGTCCCCTCCCTCAAACGAGGGAGGCAAGGGGCGAGAGGATGGGCGGGGCGGGGAGCGGAAGGCACTTTGCCCTGGCGGAGAAGGTAGGGCTGGGCTAAGCGGGTGTAAAGAGATTCTTCGCTCGGCAAGCCTCGCTCTGAATGACGGTTTGAAGGGTGAAGCTGCTGGCGGGAGCACGGAGCGAGCGCCGCCAGTGGCGGATGCAGCGAGTGCAGTGCTCTGTGAACGTGTGGCAAGGGCGAGTGACGGAAGGAACGAAGCGCGAGCCCACAGTGAACAGAGGGTATGTGAGGGCTTTACGCTTCAGATAGAGCGGCTGAAGGGGACGAAAACCCCTACTCCCTCCGTCAGGCTGCGCCTGCCACCTCCCTCAAACGAGGGAGGCAAGGGGAAAGCGGATGAGCGGAGCGGGGAGCGGAAGGCACTTTGCCCTGGCGGAGAAGGTAGGGCAGGGGCTAAGAGGGTGTAAGGAGATTCTTCGCTCGGCAAGCCTCGCTCTGAATGACGGTTTGAAGGGTGAAGCTACTGGCGTGCCTTGCAAGTGAAGGCTTTACGCTTCAGATAGAGCGGCCAAGAGGGGCGAAAGCCCCTACTCCCTCCGTCAGGCTGCGCCTGCCCCCTCCCTCAAACGAGGGAGGCAAGGGGCGAGAGGATGGGCGGAGATGTGGAGAGAAAGCAAAGCTACTGGCGTGCCTTACAAGTGAAGGCTTTACGCTTTAGATAGAGCGGCCAAGAGGGGCGAAGCTCCCCCTGAGAGAGAAGCTCGAGAACAAGAAGCCTATGGCGGGCCTTGCAAGTTAAGGCTTTACGCTTTAGATAGAGCGGTTAAGAGGGACGAAAGCCCCTACTCCCTCCGTCAGGCTGCGCCTGCCACCTCCCTCAAACGAGGGAGGCAAGGGGCGAGCGGATGGGCGGAGCGGGGAGAAAAGGGCACTTTGTCCTGGCGGAGAAGGTAGGGCTGGGCTAAGAGGGTGTAAAGAGATTCTTCGCTCGGCAAGCCTCGCTCTGAATGACGGTTTGAAGGGTGAAGCTGCTGGCGGGAGCACGGAGCGAGCGCCGCCAGTGGCGGATGCAGCGAGTGCAGTGCGCTGTGAACGTGTGGCAAGGGCGAGTGACGGAAGGAACGAAGCGCGAGCCCACAGTGAACAGAGGGTGTGTGAAGGCTTTACGCTTCAGATAGAGCGGCTAAGGGGGGGCGAAAGCCCCGCGAGCGTAGATGTGGAGAAAAAGCAAAGCTACTGGCGGGCTTTACAAGTGAGGGTGCTACGCTTTAGATAAAGCGGCTAAGAGGGACGAAGTCCTCACAAGTGGAGATGTGGAGAAAAAAGCAAAGCCGCTGGCGGGCTTTACAAGTTAAGGCTTTACGCTTCAGATAGAGAGGCTAAGGGGGACAAAGTCCCCCCTGAGAGAGAAGCTCGAGAACAAGAAGCCTATGGCGGGCTTTACAAGTGAAGGCTTTACGCTTCAGATAGAGCGGCTAAGAGGGGCGAAGTCCCTACAAGTGGAGATGTGGAGAAAAAGCAAAACCGTTGGCGGGCGTGGAGGCTGGGGTGCCTTGTAATACTTGGAGCGGCTAAGGGGGACAAAGTCCCCGCGAGCGTAGATGTGGAGAGAAAGCAAAGCTATTGGCGTGCCTTGCAAGTGAAGGCTTTACGCTTCAGATAGAGCGGCTAAGAGGGACGAAGTCCCCCCAAAGAAGGAGGATGAAGGTTTGATCAAGATATTGCGGAATATGAAGCCGTACTGGAAGGCGGTGGTGGCCATTGTGGTGCTGCTGCTGGTGCAAGCGGTGTGCGACCTGAGCTTGCCCAACTACACCTCAAAGATCATCGACGTGGGCATACAGAACAGCGGCGTGGAGTACGCCACGCCCACGGTGATGCGCCAGGAGAGCTTTGAGGGGCTGCAGCTGCTGATGACCGAGGATGAAAAGCAGGCCTGGCAGGCATCCTATACGGTGGGGGAGGACGGCTACTACCACCTGACCGAGGATGCGGCTAAGGACATGGAGGCGTTAGACGAGCAGTTTACCACCCCCATTTTGATGGGCGCGATGCTCGAACAGATGGACGAGGGCCAGCTGGCCCAGATGCAGGCGGCCATGGCCCAGCAGGGCGGCAACCCGGCACAGGCCCCGGATGGAACACAGGCCGGGGAAGGCGCGGGGCAGATGCCGCAAACTCCGCCAGAGGGCGCGCAGGCCCCGGACGCCGCGCAGAACCAGCCCGGCGGGGAAAACGGTATGCCGAACGCGGGGCAAACCCCGCCGCAGGGCGCGCAAGGCTTTGACCTGACTGCCATCCGCGAGGAGGTGGAGGCGCAGATGGCCGCCATGGGCGAGAGCCTGATCCACTCCACGGCGGTGAACTTTACCAAGACCGAGTACGAGGCCGTGGGGCTTTCCTTAGCGGACATCCAGAGCGGCTACCTGTGGCGCACGGGCGGACTGATGCTGGCCATCACATTGGGGATGGCGGCGGCCGCGGTGCTGGCCGGGCTTTTGGCCAGCCGGGTGGGCGCGGGCGTGGGGCGCGACCTGCGCGAGAAGGTGTTCAACAACGTGGTGGGCTTTAGCTCGGCGGAGATCAACAAGTTCTCCACCGCGTCGCTGATCACCCGCTCCACCAACGACATCCAGCAGATTCAGATGGTCTCCACCATGATCCTTAGGATGGTGCTGTACGCGCCGTTGCTGGCCATCGGCGGCATCTTTATGGTCTTGCGGACCGGGGCGGGGATGGAATGGATCATCGGCGTGGCGGTGCTGGCCATCGTGGCGCTGGTCGCCTTTTTGATGGCGGTGGCCATGCCCAAGTTCAAGCTGATGCAGGTGCTGGTGGATAAAGTGAACCTGGTGGCCCGGGAGATCTTGACCGGCCTAAACGTGATCCGCGCCTTTGGACGGGAAAAGGTGGAGGAGGAGCGCTTTGACGGGGCCAACCGCAACCTGACAAAGACCATGCTGTTCACCAACCGGACGATGACCTTTATGATGCCGATCATGATGCTGATCATGAACGGGATCAGCGTGCTGATCGTCTGGACGGCGGCGGGCGGCATCGACGCGGGCACCTTAGAGGTGGGCACCATGACGGCGTTTATCACTTACACGATGCAGATCGTGATGAGCTTCCTGATGATCTGCATGATCTCCATCATGCTGCCCCGGGCGGCGGTGGCGGCCGAGCGCATCGACGAGGTGGTGAACACCAAGCCCTCCATTTACGACAGCGAAAACGCCGTGGACTTAAAAGACCCCAAGGGCGTTGTGGCCTTCCACCATGTGGACTTTAAGTACCCGGGGGCGGAGGGGTACACCCTGCAGGATATCGACTTTACCGCCCAGCCCGGGCAGACCACGGCCATCATCGGCTCCACGGGCAGCGGCAAATCCACCTTAATTAACCTGATCCCCCGCTTCTTTGACGTGACGGACGGGCAGATCACCCTGGACGGGGTGGATGTGCGCCAGCTCACCCAAAGCTCGTTGCGGGCGGCGGTGGGGCTGGTGCCCCAAAAGGGCGTGCTGTTCTCGGGCACCATTGAGAGCAACATCCTCTACGGCGCGCCGGATGCCGGACAGGGGACCATGGAGGAGGCGGCGGCCATCGCCCAGGCCACGGACTTTATCGCCGAAAAGGCCGAAGGGTACGATAGCCCCATCGCCCAGGGCGGCAGCAACGTTTCCGGCGGGCAGCGCCAGCGGCTCTCCATCGCCCGGGCGATTGCCAAGGACCCGAAGGTGTACATCTTTGACGACAGCTTTTCGGCCCTGGACTTTAAGACCGATACCGCGCTGCGTAGAGCTTTAGGGCCCAAGGTGAAGGACGCCACGGTGCTGATCGTGGCCCAGCGCATCTCCACGATTTTGTATGCCGACCAGATCCTGGTGCTGGACGAAGGACGACTGGTAGGCAAGGGGCGGCATGGCGAGCTGCTGAAAAACTGTGAGACCTACCGGCAGATCGCCCAATCCCAGCTATCGCCTGAAGAGCTGGGAGAAGATTACGGAAAGGCGGGTGAATAAGCATGACGAAAAAGCAATACGCGCCCGAAGGGCGGCCGGCGGGACGGCCCCGGGGGCCTATGGGCGGCCACGGCCCCATGGGCAGCGGCGAAAAGGCCAAGGATTTTAAGGGCACTATCAAAAAACTGCTGGCCTATATCGGCCGCTACAAGATCGCGGTGGGGGTGGTGGCGCTGTTTGCCATCGGCTCTACGGTATTCTCCATCATCGGCCCCAAGATCATGGGCAACGCCACCACGGAGCTGGCAAACGGGCTGATGGCCAAGATACAGGGCACCGGCGGCATCGACTTTGGGGCCATCGGCACCATCCTGCTCTGGGTGCTGGGGCTGTACGGGGTGAGCGCCCTGTTCAGCTTTGTGCAGGGCTATGTGATGACCGGGGTGACCCAAAAGCTGTGCTACCGGCTGCGGCGGGAGCTGACCGAGAAGATCGGCCGGATGCCCATGAAGTACTTTGAGACCCGCACCTATGGCGAGGTGCTATCCCGCATCACCAACGATGTGGACACCCTGGGCAACGGCTTAAACCAGAGCGTGACCCAGCTGATCACATCGGTGGCCACCATGCTGGGCGTGATCGTGATGATGCTGACGATAAGCCCGCTGATGACGCTGATCACCCTTGTGATCCTCCCCATCTCCTTGGGGTTCATCGGCGCGGTGGTGAAAAAGAGCCAGAAGCACTTCCGCACCCAGCAGGAGTACCTGGGCCACATCAACGGCCAGGTGGAGGAGGTGTACGCCGGGCACGAGATCGTGCGGGCGTTTAACCAGGAGGGCGCGGTGCGCGAGCAGTTCCACAAGACCAACGAAGTGCTGTACCAAAGCGCCTGGAAGAGCCAGTTTTTAAGCGGGCTGATGCACCCCATCATGGTGTTTGTGGGCAACCTGGGGTACGTGGCGGTGGCCATCTCGGGGGCGTTTTTCGCCATCCAGGGGGCCATCACCATCGGCGACATTCAGGCCTTTATCCAGTACGTGCGCAACTTTACCAACCCCATCCAGCAGATCGCCCAGATCACCAACATGCTCCAGTCCATGGCGGCGGCAGCCGAGCGGGTGTTCGCCTTTTTGGACGAGGAAGAAGAGGCGGCTGCGCCGGAGAACCCCGTGCGCTTGAAGGACGTGCAGGGCAACGTGCAGTTTAACCACGTGCGCTTTGGGTACGACCCGGACAAGATCATCGTCAAAGACTTTAACGCGGACGTGCGCGCCGGGCAGAAGATCGCCATTGTAGGCCCCACCGGCGCGGGCAAGACCACCATGGTCAAGCTGCTGATGCGCTACTACGACGTGACCGGCGGCAAGATATCCTTAGACGGGCACGACATCCGCGACTTTGACCGCCACGAGCTGCGGGGCGCCTTTGGCATGGTGCTGCAGGATACCTGGCTGTTTAAGGGCACGATCATGGAGAACATCCGCTACGGGCGGCTGGACGCCACGGATGAAGAGGTGATCGCCGCGGCCAAGGCGGCCCACGCCCACCACTTTATTATGACGCAGCCCGGCGGTTACCAGATGGAGCTGGGCGAGGAGGCGGGCAACGTATCCCAGGGGCAAAAGCAGCTGCTGACCATCGCCCGGGCGATACTGGCCGACCGGCCGGTGCTGATCTTGGACGAGGCGACAAGCTCGGTGGATACCCGCACGGAGGTGCAGATCCAAAAGGCTATGGACAATCTGGTCCGGGGCCGCACCAGCTTTATCATCGCCCACAGGCTTAGTACCATCCGCAACGCGGACCTGATCCTTTGCATGAAGGATGGGGACATCGTCGAGCAGGGCACCCATGACGAGCTGATCGCCAAGGGCGGCTTCTATGCTGACCTGTACATGAGCCAGTTTGAGAAGGTGTCGTAGCGGGGCAAAAAGGAAAGCGGGCGCTTGACCGTGGAGGATGCGGTGCGGACATGCGGGGCGCGAAGGGCTTTTTCTTAAGTTGCGGCGGTGCGGGCAGGACAGCCGCGTGAGGGCTTTGCCCTAAGCTGTGGGGCGGTAAACGCCCACCACTGCTTAGCAGGCGTGGAATCTCTCCCACCGTCAGGCTGCGCCTGCCACCTCCCTCGTCAGAGGGAGGCAAGATAAAGAGGAGAACCAAAGCAGCTAGGGCGTGGGCACTTAACCTAAGCGGCGTGGTGTGGAAAGGGCCGAGAGGGCGTAAGGAGATTCCTCGCTGCGCTCGGAATGACAGACAGAAAAGCCATTGGCGGGAGTGGACGCATAGAAACATGCAGAAGTAGGAGCGGCAAAGAGGGCGCAAGCCTCCAGGAAAGAAGGTCATATCAATGAGATATAATTGCGTGACGATTGAGCGCGAGTATGCCAGCGGCGGCCGGGAGGTGGCCGCGCGGCTGGCCGAAGCGCTGGGCTGGCCTTATTACGGCAGCGAGGTGCTGGCGCTGGCAGCCCAGGAACTGGGCCGGGAGGTAGAGAACCTGGCCGGACAGGACGAGGCGCCCCCTACCCTGCGCACCTACGTCCGCATGGCGGTGGCCAGCGCCTATGGGCTGGAAAACGCTCTGCGGGGCGAGGAGGTGCAGGACGCCGAGGCACGGGTGATCCGCGGGCTGGGGGATAAGGGCGGCTGCGTGATCATCGGCCGGCGGGCAGGCGCCATCTTGCGCGGGCGGCGGGATGTGCTGCGGGTGTTTATCCACGCGGCGCGGGACGTGCGGCGGGAGCGGGCCGTAAGGGTGTATGGCGTGCCCGAGGAACGGGCGGAATCCACCTTGAAAAAGTACGATAAGGCCCGGGCGGCCTACTATCATTACTACGCCGGGCGGGGCTGGGACGACGCGGGCGAATACCACATGATGCTGGACAGCGGCCTGCTGGGGCTGGACGGCTGCGTCAAGGCTATCCGCGCGCTCTTGACCTAGTCCATTCGTTCCCTAACGCACTACCTACCTCGCATTAAGCCTTAATTCTTCCCCTGAGCAAAAATCTATGGGTTTTTGTTCGGGGGCATCTCTCCCTCCGGCGCGCCTAAAGGCGCGCCACCTCCCTCGTCAGAGGGAGGCAAGATAAAGAGGAGAACCAAAGCAGCTAGGGCGTGGGCATTTAACCTAAGCGGCGTGGTGTGGAAAGGGCCGAGAGGGCGTAAGGAGATTCCTCGCTGCGCTCGGAATGACAGAGGGAAAAGCTATTGGCGGGAGTGGTCGCATGGCAATGCGCAGGAGCTTGAGCGGTTAAAAGGGCGCAAGCCCGGGAGCGGAGGCCCATTTGGAATAGAGATGAAGCCATTGGCGGGCGAAGAAGTGTGGGTTAAAGCCTGTCCCCATGAGCGGTTAAAAGGGCGTAAGCCCCGGGAAGTTCGTTTGAATGAGAAGAAAAGCTGTTGGCGGGTGAACAAAGTATGCAGCGAACCTATCCCCATGAGCGGTTAAAAGGGCGAAATCCCTGTCATTCAGAGCGTAAGCGAAGCTGGAGCGAAGAATCTCGGGCGTTGGCAGTTGGGATGACTGGACTAAAGACAGCGCGGTGCGGGCAGGGCCGAGAGGGCGTAAGGAGATTCCTCGCCTGCGCTCGGAATGACAGAGAGATAGAGCTATTGGCGGGAGTGGACGCATGGCAATGCGCAGAAGTTTGAGCGGTTAAAAGGGCGTAAGCCCCGGGAAGTTCGTTTGAATGAGAAGAAAAGCTGTTGGCGGGTGAACAAAGTATGCAGCGAACCTGTCCCCTTGAGTGGAAAAGGGGGCGATAGCCCCGGAGCGGAGTGAGGATGGATAGAAAAGCCATTGGCGGGAGTGGACGCATGGCAATGCGCAGAAGTTTGAGCGGCTAAGAGGGCGTAAGCCCCGGGAGCATAAAAAAGGCCCGGATGGAATTCCATCCGGGCCTTTGGTTAGGACTGAAAAAGGCGCGCTATTGCAGCAGGCCGCTGCCCTCCAGGCATTGGTTTAAGCGCAGCATATAGGCGTTGAGGGTATTAAGGTCCCCTGCGGTGCCCTGCTGGAGGAAATCCCGGTTCAGCTCCACCAGGGGCGAGAGGCTTTGCTGGGCCTGGCGCAGGGCCTCTAGCTGGCCGTTGGCGGCCTCCAGCTCCTGCTGGGTCTGTTGCAGGCGCACGGCCAGCAGGTCGTGCCGGGCGGAGAGGGCGTCAAACTGCTCCAGGCGCTTGCGCCAGGAACCCGCCCGGGCGGCGCGGGAGGCCAGATCCTCCAGGCCCATGACCAGGGCCATCACCCCGGGGCCGTTTTGCCCGCGCAGCAGGCTGAAGATGCGCGAAAGGGCGCTGGCCAGCTCCGCCTCGTCCCACTCGGGCGCGGAGGCGGCCGCCTCGTCCGGCGCAGACTCTGCCTGGGGCAGGGGCGCTTTGCCGGCAAAGGGATCCTTGACGGGGACGCCCTGCTCCCGCAGCTCGGCCACCACCTCGCCCACCAGCGCGGGGTGAGAGCGCAAAAGACTTCTATACTTATTCTGGTAGCGCAGCATGCGGGTCTTATCCCCGCCGGCCAGCTCCATGGTGGCCTGGCGCACCGATGCGCCCCGGCCCACCGCCATCAGCACGGCGCGCAAAAGATCGCGTATCTCCTCGCCCGTAAAGGGCACAAAGGGCCCGTGGGCGCCGTTAGCCCCGCCGGGCAGGGCCATCTCCCGACGCAGCTGGGGGCGGATAGCCGCATAGTAATAATTGCGCACGCTGCCGCTCTTGCGCCCGGTCTTGCGGGCGATCTCTTCAAATACTTCGCGCAGGGGCCGCCCCTCCTGCAGAATCTGCGCCGCGCGGGCGCGCAAAAGGTCGGTCTCCGCCTGGGTCCAGCCTACGTGGGCCTGGGCTGCCGCCGTCGCCTCAAATGAGGTCATCTCCCGTCATCTCCCTTGCAGTTTGTTTGTATATACTATTCCCGCATAAAATGGGGCTTATACAGCGCGGGGCCGTATAAAAAACATATTTTGTAAATTCATATGTAGGGCCAACTTGTCCTCATGCAAGGGAAAGGGGCGGCTTTACGGGATTTGGGCGAAAAATACGCTTTTTAATCGTACAGGCCGGCCATGATGCGGGCAAGCTGCTCCACATCCGAGGTCTCGCGCAGCATTTGCTGGCGGCGCGCCTCGACCTTGGCCAGGCGCTCCAGGCGCAGGGCCACATCCCCCAGGGCCTGGCGGGGGAACTTGACCGCGCCGTTTTCATCCAGGTGGACGATCTCCCCGGGGGAGACGGCCATGGAGCACACCTCCACCGGCACGTTGACGGCCTGCAGGGCAAAGGGGCCGTGGCCGGGGGCGACGCCGGTGAGCATGTAGTGCAGCCCCAGCGCGCGCACCTCGTCCACATCCCGGGAGGGGCCGTCGCTGATCACCCCCACCGCGCCGGCAGAGCGCAGCGCCGTCATCATATTGCCGCCCAGCAGGCCGTTTTTGCGCTTGATCTCCTGGGGGAAGTTCTGTTTGACGATCACCACCGCCGGGCCGGGGGCCGCATCCACCGCGCGCAGCAGATCCCCAAAGGAGAGGCGGGTAAAGCCCGGGTCGGGCAGGCCGTACACGCAGGTGACCGCAAAGCCGGCGCGGCGGCCCAGCTCCGGATACATGCAGCGCAGGCGCTCGTCGGTGTACCACTGGCCCTGCCAGGGGTGGTAAAGGCCCAGGCAGTTCTCCTTGTCCTCCGGGTAGGTGGCCACCACGTTGGTGACCGAGGGGGTGTCGTAGGCTTTCAGCTGCTCGAGCAGCGCCAGCTCCTGTGGGCAGGCATTTTTCATGGTTGCAGCGCTCCTTCCAAACCGCCGGGCGGTTTTTTCTTTATTATAGCACGGGAAGGGGCGGATGGCGGGGGAAAGTCAGGGGGAGGGGCAAATGGCTACGGCAAAGCGGTATGCGTGGGGGGGAGAAGCGGGGAGCGCGGAGGGAATGGGAGGGGGGGCTTTTGCACAATGATGTGATATAGGCTAAGCTAAGGGGTCGTCAAGAGATTCCTCGCTGCGCTCGGAATGACAGGCTGTTGGCGGGCGTAAGTGTATGGAACGCGCAGAAGCCAAGAGCGGTTAGCCCGGAGCGAAGAATTTAGGGGCATCTCTCCCTCTGGCAGGCTAGGCCTGCCACCTCCCTCATCAGAGGGAGGCGAGGGGGGAGAGGAAAGAGAGGGGTAGGCATATAGGGCCACTGGCGGGCGTAAGTGCATGGAACGCACGAAAGCCAAGAGCGGTTAAGAGGGCGGCAGCCCTGGAGCGAAGAATCTAAGGCGTTGATAGAGGCGTGTTGCTTGACCGGTACGGCTGAGGCACAAGCGAAACCAAGCGGTTGCTAAGAGATTCCTCGCTGCGCTCGGAATGACAGGCCGTTGGCGGGCGTAAGTGCATGGAACGCGCAGAAGCCAAGAGCGATTAAAGGGGCAACAGCCCTTAGATCTGCTTTTTCATGCGCTCCAGGGCGCCCTTTTCCAGGCGGGAGACCTGGGCCTGGGAGATGCCGATCTCCCCGGCCACTTCCATCTGGGTCTTGCCCTCGAAAAAGCGCAGGGTGAGGATCTTGCGCTCCCGGTCGTTCAAGCGGCTCATGGCCTGGCGCAGGGCGATCTGCTCCACCCACTGCTCGTCGCTGTCGTCGCCCTGCACCTGATCCATGACGTACAGGGCGTCCCCGCCGTCGTGATAGATGGGCTCAAACAGGGAGACCGGCTCGGCAATGGCGTCCAGGGCAAAGACCACGTCCTCCCGGGGCAGGTCCATCTCCTTGGCGATCTCTGCCACGGTGGGGTCCTTGCCGGAGGCGTTGGTCAGCTTTTCCCGGGCCTGCAGGGCTTTATAGGCCGTATCCCGCAGGGAGCGGCTGACGCGGATGGCGTTGTTATCCCGCAGGTAACGGCGGATCTCCCCGATGATCATGGGCACGGCATAGGTGGAAAAGCGCACGCCCAGGGTGGTATCAAAATTATCGATGGCCTTGATCAACCCCATGCAGCCCACCTGGAACAGGTCGTCCACATTTTCCCCCCGGTTATTAAAGCGTTGGATGACGCTGAGCACCAGGCGCAGGTTGCCGCGGATAAAGGTCTCCCGGGCGGCGTTGTCCCCCGCGTGGATCTTGGGGAAGAGCGCGCGCATCTCCTCGTTGGTAAGCACCGGCAGCTTGGACGTATCCACGCCGCATATTTCAACTTTATTAATCAAAGGAATTCCCCCCGTCGTTTGATGTGTTCCGAATTTAGCATAGCCTTGGGACCGGGGATTTATACGGGCGCGGGCGGGGCGCGCGGGGTGCGAATTTAGTCGGACTTGGGGCGCGGCGCGGAGAGGCGCGAGAGCGGGAGCAGACCAATATGGCCATTGGCGGGTGTGTGAAAAAGGGAAAAGATTGAGCGGTTAAAAGGGCGGCGGTGCGGGAGTGAGGAGAGAAGCAATGGAATAAAGCAAATGACGAGCGCGGAGAGGCATGGAAATGCGCGAAGTTTGGGCGGTTAAGAGGGCGACAGCGCGGGAGCATCTCTCCCTCCGGCAGGCTGAGCCTGCCACCTCCCTCATCAGAGGGAGGCGAGAGGGGCGGAGGAAGAGCGGAGTAGGCCGGTATGGTCATTGGTGGGTGTTGGGGGCGGAAATGCGCGAGAGCCGGAGCGGTTAGAAGGGCGACAGTGCGGGAGCATCTCTCCCTCCGGCAGGCTGTGCCTGCCACCGCCCTCATCAGAGGGAGGCGAGGAGAGAGAGCGGAAAGAGGGGCGATAGGCCGGTATAGCCTTTGGCGGGCGCGGGCGTGTGAAAAAGGAAAAAGATTAAGCGGTTAAAAGGGCGGCGGTGTGGGAGCATCTCTCCCTCCGGCAGGCTGAGCCTGCCACCTCCCTCGTCAGAGGGAGGCAAGGGCTTTTGCGCGATGATGTGGTGCAGGCCTGGCCAAGAGGTTGTAAAGAGATTCCTCGCGTTGCTCGGAATGACAGTGGGAGTAGGCCAGTAGAATTTTTTGCGGGTGTTGGGGGCGGAAATGCGCGAGGGCTGAGAGCGGTTAAAAGGGCGGCGGTGCGGGAGCATCTCTCCCTCCGGCAGGCTGAGCCTGCCACCTCCCTCGTCAGAGGGAGGCAAGGGCTTTTGCGCGATGATGTGGTGTAGGCCTGGCCGAGAGGTTGTAAAGAGATTCCTCGCTGCGCTCGGAATGACAGAGCGGTAAATCAAATGGCGGGCGTTGGACGCATGGAGGTGACAAAGTTTGAGCGGTTAAGAGGGGCGATAAGCCCAAAAACCGCCCGGGCGGGGCGGCTTTTGGGGGTTGGGTCGTTGGGGAGCCATTAGATGGGGCGGCGGTTTTTGGCCGTGTCCGCCATGTTGGGCGAATCACCCTTGGGGGTTCTGGGCGGGTGGATGGCGTACAGGTCCGCGTAGGACTGGGCCTCCTCATCGCTCATGATCCCGCTGGGCGCCAGCCCCGTGCACTCGGTAAACGAGGCGACCTTATCCAAATCGTAAAAGGCCTGGTCGTTATCCGGGCGCTTGCGGTTCCGGGTCTCCAATTGGAGCGCGTCTTTTTCCAACAAATTTAGCCACTCCTTTCTCAAAAAGCAGGCTAAGGATAGTGTGCGCCGGCAGCGGCGAATTATAGCGGTAAGTTGCTGGAAATGGGGGAGAGGATTTCCAAAAAATAGAAAAATGCGAACCAAGGCGCGAAAATGCAAGTGTACAATAACCCTGAAGGGGGGTGTGGACGTGGAATTTTGGGAGGATGGCCTGAGTGCCGGCGAGGAGGCCGCGGGCGCGGCGGCCCGCCTGCTGGAGGCGCGCAGCGCGCTGGCACAGGAGCAGGAGCGGGAGAGCGAATACCGCCTGGCGGCCTGGCCGCTGGGGTTTTAGCGGGCGGATCTATGGGGAGCGGCGCCGGTTTGGTTGTGGGATGGGCCCGGGCAAGGGGTTGCCGGGGGAATCTCTCCCTCCGGCAGGCTGGGCCTGCCACCTCCCTTGGTCAGAGGGAGGCGAGGGGGAAGTGGAAAGCCGGGGTGCGGCGGGTCAGGCACTTGACATGTGCGGTGTGATGCAGGCTGGGGCGAGCGGGTGTAAGGAGATTCCTCGCTGCGCTCGGAATGACAGAGCCAGAGCGATACGGCAGAACCAGACAACTCGGGGTTCGCTGCGGATTCGCCCTTCGCAGCACGGCTTATGTGCTCTTCCTAACGACGGCAAAGCCAAGCAACTCTCGGTTCGCTGGGGGCTTGCGCTGCGCGGCTAACGCCGCTTGCGCGCGCCTTACGCTCACCGGGCGCTTCGTTCGCTTACCAAGACCATCTCTGGGGCCGCCTCTGTTCGCTGAGGTTTCGGCCTTCGTGCCACAGGGCACTCGCCCTCAACTTACAGAATCTCAAGCAACGGCAAAGCCAAGCAACTCTCGGTTCGCTGGGGGCTTGCGCTGCGCGGCGAACGCCACTTGCGCGCGCCTTACGCTCACCGGGTACTGCTCTCGCTTTTTCGCCCACTGGGCGCGCTCGTTCCGTGCCCTCACAGAAATCATCGCTCGCTTTGGCTCTGTAGGCCCGTCAGCCTCTGTTCGTTACGGGTTCGCCCTGCGCGGCATAAGCCGCTTGTGCTTACCTCGCACTCACAGAGTACTGCGTTCGCTCCTCCCGCCACTGGCGGCGCTCACTGCGTACTCCACCGGGCGCGGGCACTATAGATTTCCACTGGCGGCGCTCGCTCCGCGCCCTCGCATTGTTCGGAATGACAACGGGAGTGGAGTACGAGGTAAAGCCGGTAGCGGGGGAAAAACAGGGTGGACAGGAGAAGCCGAGAGCGGAACAAAGGGGCACAAGCCCCTGTCATTCAGAGCGGAGGGCCGATTGGAGCAGAGCTAAAGCCAGTAGCGGGAGTGGGTGGGACGTGGAAACACACGGGAGCAGGGCGGAACAAAGGGCGACAGCCCTGGGAGGGGAAGCGCGGGAAACCGGCGAGGTGGCTGGCGGGCGCAATGCGAATGGAAACGCGCGGGGTTTGAGCGGTTAAGAGGGCGCTAGCCCCGGAGCGGGAGTGGAGTACGAGGTAAAGCCATTGGCGGGAGTGGGTGCATAGAAACGCGCGGAGCAAGAGCGGTCAAGAGGGCGCTAGCCCCGGGAGGGGAAGCGCGCGGAGTTTGAGCAGATAAAGGCCTCTTTTTTTTACCCTAGACCTCACTTTTTAATAAGATACTTATAAATGCGATATGTAAAAGGGCGAACCAAAGGGTGGAGTCCACAAAAGGGACAAGAGGATCCTATAAAAATAGAGGAGGAGAGAACAAGGGCGATGGCGTGGATCGAACTACACGACAACCTGCCCGACCATCCCAAGACACTGGCGGTGGCGCGGGCGCTGGACATGGACAAGGACATGGTAGTGGGCAAGCTGTGCAGGCTGTGGACCTGGTGCCTGGCCAACCGGGAGGACGGCCTATTGGCGTTGGAGGACGGGGAGACGCTGTGTGAGGTGATGCGCTTTACTGGCGGGGCGAAAAAGCTGATGCAGGCGCTGTGCACCCCGCCCAAAGGGGGCGAGGCGGGCTTTATTGAGCCGACGCCCGGAGGTTACCGGCTGCACGGCTGGGAGGAGCGCACCAGCCTTTTGATGGAGACCCGGGCCAGGAAGCGGGCGCAGACGATGGAGCGGACGCGGCGCTACCGGGAGCGGAGAAAGGAGCAGGCATCGCAGGGCGGCGGGGATGGTGACGCAGTTGGTGACGCAGCTGTGACGCGTCACGGTGACGCGGGTTGTGACGCGGCTGTGACGCAGTGTGACGCACCTACCGAACCGAACCCAACCGAACCGTACCCAACCGAACCCAACCCCCTCGGGGGGATTCCTCCGCGGGAGGTGCGCGGCAAGGGCCGCGAGCAGGAAGGGCCCCCTGCGGGGGCGTGTGCGGGGCAGGCGGACGCGGGGCGGCGAAGGGATCGGGCGGAGGCGCAAGCGCGCAGGACGCTGGAGGACGGCGGCGCGGGAGCGTATGTGGGGGCGCGTAAGGCCGGTGAAAGCGTGAGAGAACAGCGGGAAGAAAACGGGCCGGATGAAGGGCGAAGTGAATGTGAGCCGATGCGCGCGGAGAATGAAACGCCGGTGAACGGCAGGTTGTTGGGTCAGAGGGCGGCGCACGGGAGGCACGGCGAGGCCGGTTGGCAGCGAGGACAAGGGGCGTGCGGGCTGGATATGGGGGATTGTGAGCGAACTGATGCGAAGGAGACCGGGCGGCTGGAGGACGGCGGCGCGGGGGCGTATGTGGGGGCGCATAAGGCCGGTGGAAGCGCAAAAGAACGGCGGGAAGAAAGCGGGCCGGATGAAGGGCGAAGTGAATGTGAGCCGATGCGCGCGGAGAATGAAACGCCGGTGAACGGCAGGTTGTTGGGTCAGAGGGCGGCGCACGGGAGGCACGGCGAGGCCGGTTGGCAGCGAGGACAAGGGGCGTGCGGGCTGGATATGGGGGATTGTGAGCGAACTGATGCGAAGGAGACCGGGCGGCTGGAGGACGGCGGCGCGGGAGCGTATGAGGCGTGCAAGGCAGGTGAAAGCGCAAAAGAACGGCAGGAAGAAAACGGGCCGGATGAAGGGCGAAGTGAATGTGAGCCGATGCGCGCGGAGAATGAAACGCCGGTGAACGGCAGGTTGTTGGGTCAGAGGGCGGCGCACGAGAAGTGCGGCGAGGCCGGTTGGCAGCGAGGACAAGGGGCGTGTGGGCTGGACTGTGCGCGGACTGACGCGGAGGAGCAAGGCGGCGCGGGGACGATCCCCCATGAAGAGAAAGCCGGTTTTGCGGATGGGCCCGGCGGGATGCCCTTTGCCCTGGAAGCGGGCGCGGTCTTTACCCTGCCGGCCAGGGACGGAGAATATGCGCTGGGTGCGGCGCAGATCGGCCAGCTGCAGGCGGCCTTCCCGGAACTGGATCTGGCCGGGGAGCTGCGGGCCATGGACAGCTGGCTGCGGGCCAATCCGCAAGGGGTGCGCCCGGCCGGGATGATGCCCCGGTTTGTGGACGGCTGGCTGCGCAACGCCCAAAAGCGGGTCTGCCGGCCCGTCGCGCGGGGGGACACGGTAGAACGCTTTCTGGCGCTGGCACAGCAGATGGAGCGGGAGACGTGAGGGGGGAGGACAGGTACGGCGGTTTATCTGGGCAGAGGGGGGTGGTTTGGCCAGCGGTCTGGCTTTGCCGTTGTTGAAGCGCGCACGCTGTGACCTGGAGGGCAACCCCGCGGTGAACGGAGGGCGAGGGGGCTGCGGAGCTGAAAATGCCTATGGCGAGCTGTGAGCGTCTCTCCCTCCGGCAGGCTACGCCTGCCACCTCCCTCATCAGAGGGAGGCGAGAGGGAGGAGGGAAAGCCGGGGTAAGGTGGGGTGGGCGCTTTACCCGGGCGGAGGAGGGGTAGGTAGGGGTGAGAAGATATCAGAGGAGAGGTGCTTGACCTGTGCGGCGGAGGTATGAGCGGAACCAAGAAGTTGCAAGGAGATTCCTCGCTCACGCTCGGAATGACGGGACAACGGCAGGCTGCGGGGGACATGGAAACGTACGTAGTAAGAACGGAACAAGGGGCGCAAGGCGCAAGGAAATGCGCGAAAGTAAGAGCGGTTAAAAGGGCGACAGCCCCGGGAAGGGAAGTGCGGAGATCCGGCGAAGTGGTTGGCGGGCGCAAGGAACGAGGAAATGCGCGAGAGCGGGAGCGGTGGTTGGGCGGTGGTGTGGGAATATCTCTCCCTCCGGCAGGCTAGGCCTGCCACCTCCCTCATCAGAGAGAGGCGAGGGGGAAGGAAAAGCGCCCATGGCGGGCGCAAAGCGCAAGGAAAGGTGCAGAAGCAAGAGCGGAACAAAGGGCGACAGCCCCGGGAAGGGAAGTGCGGGAACCCGCGAAGTGGTTGGCGGGTGCAGGTATAAGGGAATGCGCGAGAGCGGGAGTGGTGGTTGGGCGGTGGTGTGGGAATATCTCTCCCTCCGGCGCTGGCGCGCCACCTCCCTCGTCAGAGGGAGGCGAGGGGGAAGGGAAAGCGCTCATGGCGGGCGCTGGGTGTATGGAAAGGTGTAAGAGTAGGAGCGGTTAAGGGGGATGCATCCCTGTCATTCAGAGCGGAGGGCCGATTGGAGAAGAGATAAAGTCGGTGGCGGGAGTTGGCGCTGAGACGCGCAGGAGTAAGAGGGGAACAAAGGGCGATAGCCCGGAGCGAAGAATCTAATGCGTTGGCAGGGGAGAGGCGCTTGACCTGTAAGGCGGAGGTATGAGCGGAACCAAGAGGTTGCAAGGAGATTCCTCGCTGCGCTCGGAATGACAAAAAGCGCCCATGGCGGGCGCAAGGCGCAA
The DNA here is from genome assembly GCF_014384745.1 of Luoshenia tenuis. Lineage (NCBI taxonomy): Bacteria > Bacillati > Bacillota > Clostridia > Christensenellales > Christensenellaceae > Luoshenia > Luoshenia tenuis. Next base: position 102,334 of record NZ_JACRSO010000004.1, on the reverse strand, counting down.
GGAAAGGCGCGAGAGTAAGAGCGGAACAAGGGGCGCAAGGCGCAAGGAATGGCGCGAAAGCAAGAGCGGAACAAAGGGCGACAGCCCCGGGAAGGGAAGCGCGGAAATCCGACGAAGTGGTTGGCGGGAATTGGCGCATAGAAACACGCAGAAACAAGAGCGGAACAAGGGGCGATAGCCCCGGGAAAAGAGAAGGAGGAAAAACAGATGCGAAGGGAAAATAGACGATTTTGGGGAGACGGACAGGGGGTGCGGGCATGACGGCGGCGCAGACGGCGCGGCTGCTGGCGGTGCTGACGGCAGCCTATCCCGCAAGTAAGATACGGGCGGACCAGCACACCGTGGCGCTTTGGCAGGAGATGCTGGGCGACCTGCCCGAGGCGCTGGTGCTGGCGGCGGCCAAGCGGTTGATCGCCATCAGCCCCTACCCGCCCGCCATTGCGGACGTGCGGCGCAGCGCGGCGGAAGGGCTGCAGGAGGCCAGCGGTCAGCCCGAGGCCGACCAGGCCTGGACGATGCTGGCGCGGGCCATCTCCCGGTACGGCTTTTACGAGGGGGAGGCGGCGCTGCGCTCTTTGCCCGAGCCGGTGCGCCGGGCGGCACAGCGCTTTGGCTGGCGGGAGCTGTGCCTGAGCGAGCTGGATCATCAGGCCGTGCTGCGGGCCCAGTTTATCAAGACCTACGAGGCGGAACGCGAGCGGGAACGCAACAACATCCGCCTGCCCGCGCAGGTACAGGCGCGGCTGCGGGCGCTGGCGCAGCAGGGGGCAAAGTTATCCCTGAAAGGGGGTGAGGCGGATGCGGGAGCGGACGCTGGTTCTCGATAAGGCGGGCATCAGCCGGGAGGCCTACCGGGAATTGCTGCACTTTTGCCGGCAGCTGGAGGAGAAAAAGCGGCGGTTATCCCACCTGCGGGGCTGGGGCGGGCCGGAATGGGAGCGGGCGCGGCTGGAAAGGGATGTGGCGCTGATCGCCCGTCTGGCCCGGGAGGCTGCCGGGGAGGCGCTGGTGCTGAACGTGTGCTACGGGGTGCGCTTTGAGGCGCTGGGGGCGCCCTGCGGCAGACGCCAGTTTTACGAAATGCGCAGGCGGTTTTTCACCCTTCTGGCCCGGGCCAAGTGGGGGCCGGGGGATGAGGCGTGCGGGGAGGGATGAGAGCAGGCGGTGGGGAGGCAGGGATGAAGAAGGGAGGCGCGCAAGAGAGGAGGAGCGTTGGGAGAGGGTAGAGGGAGGACTGGGTGGAATGGGTGACGGGCGAGCGGGAGCGCGAGGGGAAGCTAAGGGTGTGGGGAGGGATGAGAGCAGGCGGTGGGGAGGTTGGGATAGAGAAGGGAGGCGCGGAGGAGAGGAAGAGCGCTGGGAGCGTTGGGAGCGCGAGGGGGAAAAGCCGTGCGGGGAGATGAGCTTGGACGGAGAGGCAGAGGGAACCAGCGGGGTGTGCGGGAGCAGAAAGAAGGGAAAAGAGGTCCGGCGGGATAGGGGAAAGAAGTGCAAGCCGGGGAGCGCGGAGAGCAGGATAAATGGAGAGGGGAGGCGTGTGGAGGAATTAGAGCGCGCCGGGACAATTTGGGAGGGGTGGGGTAAGGAGGAACGCGAGGCGGTGGGAGTGGGGAAGCGCGAGGGGGAAAGAGAGCTGAGGATACGGGGGACGAGAGCAGGCAATGAGGAGGCTGGGGGATGAGTGAAAGTGCAGCCGTGGAGAATATGGGGGAGAAGGGGGAGGAACGGCGGCGGTCCGGTTGCGGTGTAGGCCGAGAGGTTGGCGTGGGCAGCTCTCCCTCCGGCAGGCTATGCCTGCCACCTCCCTCGTCAGAGGGAGGCGAGGGGGAAGGAGGGAAAGCCGGAGTAAGGTGGGGTGGGCGCTTTACCCGGGCGGAGGCGGTGCGGACGGGGCGAGCGGTTGCCGGGAGCATCTCTCCCTCCGGCGCGTGCGCGCCACCTCCCTCAACATAGGGAGGCGAGAGGGAAGGAGGAAGCCGGGGTAAGGTGGGGTGGGCGGGCCAAGCGGTTGTAAAGAGATTCCGCGCTGCGCTCGGAATGACAGCGGAAAAGCGCCCATGGCGGGCACTGGGTGTATGAAAAGGTGCAAGAGCAAGAGCGATTAAGGGGTGCAAGCCTGTCATTCAGAGCGGAAGCGAAGCTGAAGCGAAGAATCTAGCATGTTGACAAGGGAGTGCTGCTTGACCAGTTCGGTTGAGGTACAGACTTAGCCGAGCGGTTGCCGGGAGCATCTCTCCCTCCGGCAGGCGGGGGCCTGCCGCCTCCCTCGTCAGAGGGAGGCGAGGGGGAAGGGGGATGCCGGGGTGCGGAGGGGGAGCACTTTGCCGGAGCAGAGGCGGTAGAGCCGGAGCAAGAGGGCGTAAGGAGATTCCTCGTTTCACTCGGAATGACAAAATACCGCAGCAGTTAGCGGGCACAAAGCGCGAGAAAACGCGCAGGAGCAAGAGCGGTTAAAGGAGCGTTAGCTCCCCCGGGAGCGGAGCAGGGCAACGGAAATAAGCCCGTCGCGGGCGCTGGGTGCATGGAAAGGTGTAAGAGTAGGAGCGGTTAAAGGGGCGCTAGCCCCGGCGCTTGGCGGTGAGGGAATCCACCGGGAGGGCCCAAACGGCGGTGGCGCGCAGGGCGGCATCCGCATAAATATGGGGGCCTGGGCCGGCCACGTGGTCCATGAGCGCGTCCAGAGCGGCGCGCTTCTCCGCATCCCCGGTGACGGCGCGGGGCGTGCCCTCCCCAATGATGGAGGCGAAACACTGGCTGAAGTTGCAGGCCAGCTCGCCGCGAATGATCTCGCCGGGGATATCCATCTCAAAACAGGCGGGGCTGCCGGCCAGCAGGGCACGGGGCAGGCGGCCCTCCCGGGCGGTGTGGAAGTACAGGGTGAGGCTCTCGCCCGCGCCGGTGTAGCCAAAGTGCAGGGGCACGACGTAGGGCTTGCCATCGGCCACCAGCGCCAGGCGCAGGATGGTGCAGGCATCGAGGATGGCCTGGATGGCGGCGGGGTCGGTGATCTGGCGGTCGCTTCTTCTCATTTGCATAAGGGGTACTCCTTTCAGGTTGGGTGGTCGTAGTGTGTCGGGTTTATGGGGAGCGGCACCGGTTCGGTTGTGGTGCGGACGGGCCGAGCGGTTGCCGTGGGAATCTCTCCCTCCGGCGCTGGGGCGCCACCTCCCTCGACAGAGGGAGGCGAGGGGGGAGGAGGAAGCCGGGGTAAGGTGGGGTGGGCGCTTTACCCGGGCGGAGGCGGTGCGGGCAGGGGCGAGGGGTTGCCGTGGGAATCTCTCCCTCCGGCAGGCGGGGGCCTGCCACCTCCCTGGTCAGAGGGAGGCGAGGGGGAAGGAGGAAGCCGGGGTAAGGTGGGGTGGGCGCTTTACTCGGGCGGAGGCGGTGCGGACGGGGCCGAGCGGTTGGCGTGGGAACCTCTCACTCCGACGCTGGGGCGCCACCTCCCTGGTCAGAGGGAGGCGAGGGGGGAGGAGGGAAAGCCGGGGTAAGGTGGGGTGGGCGCTTTGCCGGGGCGGAGGCGGTGCGGACGGGGCGAGCGGTTGGTGCGGGAAGCTCTCCCTCCGGCGCTGGGGCGCCACCTCCCTCGACAGAGGGAGGCGAGAGGGAAGGAAAAGCCGGGGTAAGGCGGGGTGGGCACTTTACCCGGGCGGAGGCGGTGCGGACGGGGTCGAGCGGTTGGCGTGGGCATCTCTCCCTCCGGCGCTGGCGCGCCACCTCCCTCATCAGAGGGAGGCGAGAGGGAAGGAGGGAAAGCCGGAGTAAGGTGGGGTGGGCACTTTACCTGGGCGGAGGTGGTGCGGACGGGGCCAAGAGGGTGTCAAGAGATTCCTCGCCTGCGGCTTCGGAATGACAGCGCATGTAAAGCCCTTTGCGTGCCCGTGCCGCGAGGCGTTCCGCACAACATAGGAGCGGTCAAGTGGGCGTTAGCCCCCCGGCAGCAGGGTGGAGGAAGGAAGCCGATGGCGGGCGCGGGCATATAAGTACGCGCAAGAGCTGGGAGCGGCCAAAAGGGCTTTAGCCCCCGGCAGCAGGGTGGAGGAAGCAGACACCGCCCTTTGCGTGCCCATGCCGCGAGGCGTTCCGCACAACATAGGAGCGGTCAAAAGGGCTTTAGCCCCCCGGCAGCAGGTCCTGCTGCACGGCCTCGTCGATCATGGCGCTGACGGTGGGCCAGAGGGCGGGCATCCACTTGGCGATGGGGGCCAGGCGGTTTTCCAGCTGGGCGCGGGTGATCTGCCCCAAGCGCCAGGTGTGCCCCTGGGTATTGACGTTGAGAATGAAGGGCTGCAGCCGGTCCACCGCGGCGGCGAACTGGCTGTCCGGGGTGTCCATGGCGTCGAACTCCTCCCACAGGGCGCGGTACTTTGCGCCCTGATCCTCGGGCAGCATACCGAAGATGCGGTCGGCCGCGGCCTGCTCCCGGGCGGCCTTGGTGGCGTTGCCCGCCTGGTCATAACAAAAAGTATCCCCGGCGTAGACCTCCACCAGGTCGTGCACCAGGGCCATGGCGATGGCGCGCCCCACGTCTGCCCCGGGCGGGGCGTACTCGGCCAGCACCAGGGCGCAAAGGGCCATGTGCCAGGAGTGCTCGGCATCGTTCTCCTGCCGGCGGGCCTTTATGGTGACGTTGCGGCGGAACACGTCCTTCATCTTGTCGATCTCGGTTAAAAACTGCAACTGGGCCTGCAAACGCTGCATGCTTAGTCCTCCTTTTCATATTCCAGAATGTCGCCGGGCTGGCAGTCCAGCACCTCGCAGATGCGCTCCAGCGTGGAGAAGCGCACCGCGCGGGCCTTGCCGTTTTTGAGGATGGACAGGTTGGCCATGGTCACCCCCACCCGGTCGGAAAGGGTGGTCATGCTCATCTTGCGGCGGGCCAGCATCACATCCAGATTCACTCGAATTCCCATAGCGCCCTCCTTTAGATGGTCAGCTCGTTTTCGCTTTGCAGCGCGGCGGCCTTTTGCACCAGGTGGCTTAAAGTCGCCGCCGCCACCGCCGCCGCCACGCCGATAAAGATCACAAGCCCCATGGCCAGCAAGACGCTGGGGTGGCCCACATTGCCAATCACCAAAGCGACCGCGCCCAAAAAGTACCACAGGGTATCGATCAGCGCCAGGCGGGAGATGGCCTTTAAGTGGGCGGCGTTTTCGGCGCAAAAGGAATGATCCCGCCCCACCTGCTGGAGCACCCGGTAGGCCCGGTAGAGCGCCAGGTAGAAGGGAATGGCGCTGACGGCCAGAAAGATCAGCGCCGGGGCCAGCATAAAGGCGAACTCCGGGTTGGCCGCGGCGATGTCCTGCCCCATGGTGGGGGCGATCAGGCACAGGAAGATGGCGGTGATGGCCGCGGTGAGCAGCACGATCATCCTGAGCCAGCGGGAGAGTTCTTGTTGTTTCATATCATACACCTGCCTTTGCCTTTATTATAGGCGGGATGGGGACGAAATGCAATAAAAATTTATTGTTTTTCGATATGACGGGCGCGGCCGGGGCGGTAGTGGTGCGGGTGGGGGGAGAGGTGATTTAGGGGCAGCAAGCCCTGTCATTCAGAGTGAGGCCAAGGGCCGAGCGAAGAATCTGACGCATTGGCACTTGCCCAACCCGCACCCCAGCCACCGCGCCCCAAATAAAGCCAAGCAGTTGTAAAGAGATTCCTCGCCGCGCTCTGAATGACAATTAAACAAACGTTAAAGCACGCCCTTCTTGCTTCCCTCTGAGGAGGGAGGTGGCGCACCCTTTGGGTGCGCCGGAGGGAGAGATACATCTGAACCCAAACCCATACCTTTAGAGGGCACGCAAGGGCGAGCGCGGTTGAAGGTGGGGCACCTGGGGGACGTTGGGGCGCCCTATGATGGGGACAGGAACAGGACGGGAGGGTTTGCATGAAGGCGCAGGGCGCAAAGGAGATCGAGCGGGCGGCGCGGGCGTACTTTGAGGACTGCGCGGGGCGGGCCGTCTGCGACCCGGCGAGCGGTCAGCCGCTTTTGGACAAGCGCACGGGGCTGCCGCTGCGGCAGGGGGCGCATCCCCCCACGCCGGCGGGGCTGGCCGGGGCGCTGGGGTTTGGCAGCGTGCGCCAGATGCAGGCGGCTTCCCGCAAGGGCGGCGAGCGGGGGCGCGCGGTGGGCGCGGCCATGCTGCAGGTGCAGGCCTACGCCGAGGGGCTGCTCTTTGAAAAAGAGGGCCGGGAGGGCGCGGCGCAGGTGTTGGCCCGGTTCTTTGCGGACTGGGGAGAGTTTCCCGGAGAGGCGGCGCCCGGCGGCCCGCTGGTGGAGATACGGGTAGCAGAGCCGACGGAACAGCGACCCGAAGAAGGATAGGAATGACAAAGCGGTAACCCATAAGCAGTTGGTGGGCGAAAGTGTATGGGACGCGCAAAAGTGGGAGCGGCGGTTGGGCGGTAGTGTGGGAATATCTCTCCCTCCGGCAGGCTGCGCCTGCCACCTCCCTCGTCAGAGGGAGGCAAGGGGAAGAGGAAAGCCGAGGGGCGCGTGTGCTTGCCAGGGCCCAGCGGTTGCCAGGAGATTCCTCGCGTTGCTCGGAATGACAGAATGAGAAATGATAACCCGCGTGGGAAAGTATACTTTATCACGCAGCCTGCGCAGGAGAGCGCGCGAGAGCGGAGCGGCGGTTGGGCGGTAGTGTGGGAATATCTCTCCCTCCGGCAGGCAGGGCCTGCCACCTCCCTAGTCAGAGGGAGGCAAGGGGTAGGTAAAGTCAAGGGCGCGTGTGCTTGCCGGGGCCCAGCGGTTGCCAGGAGATTCCTCGCGTTGCTCGGAATGACAGAATGAGAAATGATAACCCGCGTGGGAAAGTATACTTTATCACGCAGCCTGCGCAGGAGAGCGCGCGAGAGCAGAGCGGCGGTTGGACGGCAGCGCGGGAATATCTCTCCCTCCGGCAGGCTGCGCCTGCCACCTCCCTCGTCAGAGGGAGGAGAGGGGGTGTGCGGATAAAGGGGCGGTAGCCCTGTCATCCAGAGCGGAGGCGAAGTTGGAGTGAAGAATCTTCCGCATAGGCAGGAAAGCTGCGCTGAACCTGCGCGGTAGCGGCGGCCCCTCTGCTACGCGGTGCGGACGGGGCTGCCCAAGAGGTCAGGAGATTCCTCGCCTGTGGCTCGGAATGACAGTGCGGCAACATGTGGCAGGCGAAAACGCGGGAGAGCGCGCAAAAGGATGCGCGACTTAAGGGGACGGTCCCCCAAAGGATGAGCGGTTAAAGGGGATGAAGTCCCCTACGCGAAAGCGCGGGGAAAAGCGGAGCGGCCCTCGGCGGGCACAAGCTACGGGGAAACGCACAAGGGCATGTGCGGTTAAGGGGACGAAGTCCCCTACGCGAAAGCGCGGGGAAAAGCGGAGCGGCCCTTGGCGGGCTCGGAGGCGCGGGGAAACGCACAAGGGCAAGAGCGGCTAAAAAAGACGAAGTCCCCCTACGCGAAAGCGCGGGGAAAAGCGGAGCGGCCCTTGGCGGGCACAAGGCGCAAAGAAACGCACAAAAGCATGAGCGGCTAAGGGGGACAAAGTCCCCCCTACGCGAAAGCGCGGGGAACAGCAGAGCGGCCCTTGGCGGGCTCGGAGGCGCAAAGAAACGCGCAAAAGCATAAGCGGTTAAGGGGACGAAGTCCCCAAAAGGAGGAGCGGATTTGGCACAGGTGTACACGCTGACGCGGCGGCAGCAGGCCTTTATGGACGCGGGGGCGGACGAGGTGCTGTTCGGCGGGGCGGCGGGGGGCGGCAAGAGCTATGGGCAGCTGATCGACGCGCTGTACTACGCGCTGCGCTACCCGGGCAGCAAGCAGCTGATCTTGCGGCGCACCTTCCCCGAACTGGAAAAGTCCCTCATCCGGGTGGCGGAGGAACTTTACCCAGCCGCGGCCTACCGCTACAACGCGGCCCGGCACATGGGGAAGTTCTGCAACGGGTCGCTGATCGACTTTGGCTACTGCGACAGCGAGCGGGACGTGACCCGCTACCAGAGCGCGGAGTACGACGTGATCCGCTTTGACGAGCTGACCCACTTTACCGAGCGGATGTACACCTACCTACTCAGCCGGCTGCGGGGGGCCAACCCCTATCCCAAACAGGTGAAGAGCGCCACTAACCCCGGCGGGGTGGGGCACGCCTGGGTCAAGGCCCGGTTCATCACCCCCATGCCGCCGGGGGAGGAGCGACGATTTGCCGGGGGCAGCCGCATCTACCTGCCCGCGCGGGTGAAGGACAACCGCTTTTTGCTGGATGCGGACCCGGGGTACCTGCGCAGGCTTCAGAACCTAAGCGAGCGGGACCGGCAGGCCCTGCTCTATGGGGATTGGGATCTGTTTGAAGGCCAGTACTTTGACGAGTTCAAGCGGGGCGTGCACGTGGTAGCTCCCTTTGCGATACCGGAGGATTGGACGCGCTACCGCACGCTGGACTACGGGCTGGACTGCCTGGCCTGCTACTTTATCGCCCTGTCGCCGGAGGGGAAGGGGTACGTGTACCGGGAGATCTTTGAGAGCGACCTGATCATCTCCAGGGCCGCGGAGCGGATACGCACGGCCACCGGGGCGGGGGAGCGGATACGGGCCACCTTCGCCCCGCCAGACCTTTGGAACCGCCGCCAGGATACCGGGCGCAGCGCGGCGGAGGGGTTTGCCGCCGCCGGGGTGGGGCTGACAAAGGCGGACAACCGGCGGGTGATGGGCTGGTATGAGCTGAAGGAGTGGCTGCATCCCGGGGAGGCGGGGCCAAGGCTTTTGATCTTCCCCGGGTGCGTGAAGCTGATCGAGAGCTTAAGCTCCATCCTGGCCGACCCGGATAACCCGGAGGACTGCGCCCGGCAGCCCCACGAGCTGACCCACGCGCCGGACGCGCTGCGCTACTTTGTGGCCGGCCGGCCGCACCCGGCAAGATCGCGCCCGGGCGAGCGGGGGCTGGCGGCCTTCCTGCGGTATGGGGGATGAAGGGAAGGAAGGAGCGAGCGGCGGAAATCTGTAGCGAGCGCGTCCGGTGGGCGATGAAGGGCACGATGATTTCTGTGAGTGCGAGGTAAGCACAAGCGGCTTATGCCGCGCAGGGCGAACCCGTAACGAACAGAGGCAACCCCAGAGACGGACTATGCAGTGAGTGCAGTACCCGGTGAGGGCGTGGAGCGAGCGCCGCCAGTGGAAATCTATAGTGCCCGCGCCCAGTGGGCGATCAAGGGCACGATGATTTCTGTGAACGTGAGACAAGCGCGAGTGACGTAAGGAGCGAAGCGCGAGTCCACAGTGAACAGAGGCGACCCGCAGAGCCAAACTTGAAGCGAACGCAGTACTCTGTGAGGGTACGAAACGAGCGCGCCCAGTGGGCGAAGCAGTGAGTACAGTACCCGGTGAGCGTAAGGTGAGGGCGAACGCCGTAAGGCGTGAAGCCCAAACCCCCAGCGAACCGAGAGTTGCCGGGCTTTGCCGTTGCTAGGGCGGGCACATAAGTTAAGCCGCGCAGCCCAAACCCCCAGCGAACCGAGAGTTGCCTGGCTTTGCTGTTGCCGGGGCGAGTACATAAGCTAAGCCGCGCAGCCCAAGCCCCCAGCGAACCGAGAGTTGCCTGGTTTTGCCGTTGTTTGAGAGTCTGTAAGTTGAGGGCGAGTGCCGTGTGGCACGAAGGCCGAAACCTCAGCGAACAGAGGGAGACGGGCCTACGCGGAAACGTGCAAGCGTAAGAGCGGATAAGAGGGCGAAAGCCCTGTCATTCAGAGGGAGGCCGTAAGGCCGAGCGAAGAATCTCCTGCACCAATAGGAAGGCAACGCTTGAGCAGGAGGCTAAGAGAACGGGAAGGACGTATTGGGCCGGAACGTACCGGCGTGAGCAAAGCCAAGTGATTGTCAAGAGATTCCTCGCGTTGCTCGGAATGACAGGCGAGAGGCTATTAGCGGGAGTACGGAGCGAGCGCCGACGGTGGCGGAAGAAGCGAACAGAGGGAGACGGGCCTACGGAGCGAGGGCAAATAACGGTTTGAGCGGAACAAAGGGCGCAAGCCCCGGGAGGGAGAGCGTGGACATCCGGAAAAGCTTTTGGCGGGCTGTGAATGATGGTAAAACCACAAAGACATTGAGCGGAACAAAGGGCGCTAGCCCCCCGGGAAGGAGAGCGTGGACACCCGGAAAAGCCATTGGCGGGCTGTGAATGATGGTAAAACCACAAAGACATTGAGCGGAACAAAGGGCGCTAGCCCCCCGGGAAGGAGAGCGTGGACACCCGGAAAAGCCATTGGCGGGCTGTGAATGATGGTAAAACCACAAAGACATTGAGCGGAACAAAGGGCGCTAGCCCCCTGGGGAGGTGAGAGAATGGCCAAGTTGTTTGAAGCGGCGCGCCTGGCGCGGGAGGTGCGGGCGCTGCAAAGGGAGAACGAGCGGATGCTGGGCCGCATGCAGGAGCTGGAACGGGAGCTTGCGTACGAGCGGCGGGCCTCGCAGATCGCCCAGCAGTGGCAGAACCTGTGGCGCTACGACGGGCGGGATCAGACGCCTATGGAATAGGGCGCGCGCCGCGGTGGGGAACTCCCCCAGCCGCCCGAAGGGCGGCAGCCCCCTCAAAGGAGGGGGCCAAGGAGAGCAGAGCGGGCTGTAAAGAGGAAAGCGAATAGAGGAGAGATTCTCCCTTAAGGAAGGCGGAGCCGCGGCAGGCTGCAAAAGCTGCTGCGCGCAGTAGCGCGGGACAAACAGAAAAAGCGAATGCGATTAAGGGGAAGGTTTCCCCCAAAGCGCGGGCGGAGCGGATTAGGTACTTTGCCCTAACGGAGCGGTGCATGTCAGGCCGGGCGGTTGCCAGGAGATTCCTCGCGCTGCTCGGAATGACAGCGCGGTAATTCACAAGGCTGTTGGCGGGCTATGAGGAGATGGAAATGTGCGGGAGCGGGAGCAGCGGTTAGGCGGTAGCGCGGGAGCATCTCTCCCTCCGGCAGGCTGCGCCTGCCACCTCCCTCGTCAGAGGGAGGCGGGGGGGCGAGGAAAGAGCGGGGTAGGCCAAGATAGCCCTTGGCGGGACGCGGACGTAGGGAAATAAGCAAAGATAAGAGCGGATAAAGGGGACACTGTCCCCGGGAAAGACGAGGCATGCGGATGAAAAAGCGATTGGAGCCCCAGGCGATCTGGGAGGAATATGCCCGGGGGCGGGCCTATAACGCCCGGCACGGGCTGTATGAAACGGTGAAGCAGAACGAGAACTTCTACATCGGCCGCCAGTGGGAGGGGGTGGACGCGCCGGACCTGGATAAGCCGGTGATCAACATTTTAAAACGGGTGGTGGCCTACTTTATCGCCACCATCGTTTCCGACGACGTGGCGGTGCAGGTCTCCTTCCCCGGCGGGGCGGACCAGGGGCTGGGGCAGGCGCTCTCTGGCGAGGTGGCCAGGGTGATGGAGCAGGCCAAGCTCAAGACCCAGAACCGGGACGTGATCCGCAACGCGGCGGTGGACGGGGACGGGGCGATGTACCTGCGCTTTGAGGTGGAGGCCGACCCGCTAAACGGCGGGGCTATCGTTAGTGAGGTGGTGGACAACACCTGCGTGATCTTCGGCAACCCCCAGGTGGCGCAGGCACAGCGCCAGCCCTACATCCTGCTGGCGCTGCGGCGCACGGTGGAGAGCGTGCGCGCGGAGATGGCGCAAAACGGCTTTGCCCAGGCGGCCGAAAACCTCAAGCCCGACGGGGAGGGCGAATCCGCCGAGGACGGACGGGTGACCGTGCTGGTGCGCCTGTGGAAGGAAAACGGCAGGGTACACGCCATCAAGACCACGCGGGAGTGCGTGGTCAAGCCCGAGGTGGATTTGGGGTTGACCCTCTACCCCCTGGCCTGGCTGAACTGGGATAAGGTGCGAAACAGCTACCACGGGCAGGCGGCCATCACGGGCCTGGTGCCCAACCAGATCTTCATCAACAAACTGTTTGCCATGGGGATGGAGCACGTGAAAAAGATGGCCTTCCCCAAGGTGGTGTTTAACGAGGCGCTGCTGCCCGAGGGGTGGAGCAACCGGGCGGGCGAGGCCATCGCCGTGCAGGGAGACCCGCAGGTGGCGGTGGCAAGCCCCCTGCCGGCGGTAGATATGTCGAATCAGGTGATGATGCTGATCGAAAAGACCATCGCCTACACCCGGGAGACCATGGGCGCCACCGACGCGGCGCTGGGCAACGTGCGGCCGGACAACACCAGCGCCATCATCGCGGTGCAAAAATCCAGCGCCATGCCGCTGGAGCTGCAGCGCATGGGCTTTTACCAGTTTATGGAGGATGTGGTGCGCATCATTTTAGACCTGGCAAGGGTGCATTACGGGGTGCGCCTGCTGCCCACAGAGCAGGGCGGGGCGCTGCGGCTCGACTTTTCCAGCCTGGACAAGCTGCGCTACGCCCTGGCGGTGGACATCGGGCCTTCCACCTACTGGTCGGAACTGATGCAGGTGGAGACGCTGGACAACCTGTTTGAAAAGGGCGTGATCCAGGACGCGGAGACCTACCTTGAGAACGTGCCGGACGCGTACATCCGCAACCGACGAAAGATATTGGACAAGCTGCGCGCGCGCAGCGCCATGACGAGTATGGGAGGGATGCAGAATGAAGCTATGCCCCAGCTGCCGTACGGCGCTGAAGATCGGTAAAAGCTATACCCGGGTGGAGGGGGACCAAAGCTCGGAGACCCCCACGCGGGTGTACCTTTGCCAGGAGCTGTACTGCCGCAACCCCGCCTGCCCCCAGGCCAAAGGCGGGCAGGCGGTGGAGACGGTGGAGCACCGGGTGGTGTAGGAAATCTATAGTGCCCGCGCCCGGTGAGGGCGTGGAGGGAGCGCCGGTAGTGGCGGAAGTGGCGGGCGCAGCGCCCGGTGAGGGTAAGATAAACCCGAGCGGCCGACGTACTGCGAGGGTTAAGCTGATAGAAAAACAGGGAGGGGAGTTAGGGAACGAATTATATATGTTAAGGGGGAAGGGGGATTCCGATTTCCCCCTTTACCCCCTTAACAATCCCTAATCCCCCCAAACGGCCACTCCGTGGTGGGGACGGAGGTTGTTCAGACATTTCGAGGAGAATGGACCAATCAATTCTTCAGACGTTTCGCTGCACCACTGTGAACAAAAAATGCAAGTTAGGAAGAAGGATATGGAATAGGGGAGAAGCAAATAGCGGGCAGAGGCGCTTGTAAAAGCATGCGGCTTGAGCGGACAAAAGGGCGACAGCCCCGTCTCTCCCTCCGGCAGGCTGGGCCTGCCACCTCCCTCGTCAGAGGGAGGCAAGGGGAGAACCGGTATGGCCAGGATGGGGCAGGCATGAGCAGTTGACCTATACAAGGCGTTGCAGGCAGACCGAGCGGTTGCAAAGAGATTCCTCGCCTGCGGCTTCGGGATGACAGAGGTAACAAAGGCAAATAGCGAGCGCAAGCGCATGAAATACGCGAGAGGTAGAGCGGATAAGAGGGCGACAGGCCGAGGCAGAATGGTAAAGCAAATAAGGCAAATGGCGGGCGCGAGCGTATGCAAAAGCATGCGGTTTGCGCGGACAAAAGGGCGCAAGCTCGGAAGAAGAGCAAGGGAAAGAGTAAAAGCAAATAGCGAGCGTGAGCGCTTGAAACACGCGAGAGGTAGAGCGGATAAAAGAGCGACAGCTCCGGGCGGCAAAACCAGCTGGCCTGGGGATAAGATGGAGGGAAAGAGCATGACGGATCAAACCAATCCGGAGGAAAGGACGATGGATACGGCCCCGGAGGGGGCCGGGGACGCGGGCTTTGAGGCGGGGCTTGCCGGCGGAGAGGAGCAGGCGCGCTACATCGTAAAGTACAACGGGCAGGAGATGGAGATGGGGCTGGAGGAGTTGATCACAAACGCCCAGAAGGGGTTGAATTACGACCACGTCAAGGGCGAGCGGGACGCGCTGCGCGCCCAGCTGGCCGGCGGAGAGGACGGCTTTGCCGCCCTGGCCCGGGCCTATCCCGACCTCCAAAAACTGCCCGAGGCGGTGGCGGCGGCCATCGCGAAGGGGGCAGCCCCCCTTGAGGCTTACCGGGAGTATGAAAACCAGATGCTCCGGGAAGAGCTGGCCCGCAGCAGGCAGGAGACCCGCAACCGGGCGCTGTCCCTGGGCAGCGTTTCCGGCGAGGGCGCAGGCGAGGCCGACGATTTTTTGAGCGGCTTTGACTCGATCTAAACAACATGAATTAAAGGAGAGAAAAATTTATGGCGATTACCTTACACGACAAGTATGCCAAGCAGATCGCCGCGATGTTCGCGGAAAAGAGCTTTGTGACCGGGCGGCTCTCGGACGATTACGACTGGAGCGGGGCCAAGACGGTCAAAGTGGTCACCCCCCTTACGGTGCCCATGAACGACTACACCCGCACCGGCACCAACCGCTACGGCGAGCCGGTGGAGATGCAGGACATCGTCCAGGAGATGACCCTGACCCAGGACAAGAGCTTTGCCCTGACCATTGACAAGGGCAACAACGCCGACCAGAGCGGCTTAAAAGCCGCCGGCAAGATGCTGGCCCTGCAGATCGCCGAGCGGGCGGTGCCCACCATGGACGCTTACGTGCTGGACCGCCTGGCCAACCTGGCCGGCCGCATCGTGGGCAACGAGGAGGCGCTGACCACTGCCAACATCTGCGAGCGCATCTCCGAGGGCACGCTGGCCCTGGACGACGGGGAGGTGCCCCAGGAGGGGCGCACGCTGTTCGTATCCAACGCCACGTACAAGCTGCTTAAGCACTCGGACGAGTTTCTGGCCATTGACGAGCTGGGGCAGGCGGCGCTGTGCAAGGGGCAGGTGGGCCAGTACGACAACATGGCCGTGGTGAAGGTGCCCCTTGGCCGCTGGCCCAAGCACGTGAACTTTATGCTGGTGTACAAAAACAGCGCCACCGCGCCGGTGAAGCTGAACGATACCCGGCTGCATCAGGACCCCCCGGGCATCTCGGGCAACCTTTTGGAGGGGCGGCAGTATTACGACTGCTTTGTGTTCGGCGCGCGTTGCGAGGGGGTGTACGTGGAGGTGGATACCGCCCAGGGCAAGGGCGAGGTGGCCAAGACCCCCACGATCTCCAGCGCGGGGGCCATCACCTGCGCCACCAGCGGCGCGTCCATCCGCTACACCACCGACGGGACCGACCCGCGCTACAGCCCCACGGCCAAGACCGGCGCCCAGAGCGACGTGACCGCCACGGGCACGGTGGTGCGCGCCTATGCCTATAAAGAGGGCATCTACCCCAGCGCCCTGGCGGAGATGACGCTGTAACTTTGGGGGATAAGGACAGAAGGGCTTACTCCGCGTCCGCGGAATGACCGGAAGAAATGCTGGCGGGGGAAAGGGGCCCATAAAGCGAGCTGTTGGGGGGATGAAGGGGCGAGAGCCCTGGTGGGGATGACAGTTCTTGCAAGGCCCCTGGCGGGCTGGTGAAGTTCGGCCGATTTTAAGGCGTGAGCGGATGAAAGGGCGAAAGCCCCTGCCCGGAATGGCAACGCAGTTAAGCCCCTGGCGGGCGAAAACGGCCCATAAAAGCGGGCTGTTAGAGCGGAACAAAGGGACGGGAGTCCCAGGCGATGGGCAGCATGTGCCCAGGGTATGGACGGTGGGGATCTTAAATAGGAAAGGCGGGGATGCACTTGACGGGCAGAGCGGTATTCCGCGCGGCGCTGGGGCTGCTAGGAGAAGGCAGCGCGGCGGTGGCGGATTACGAGGAGGAAGCGGTATTGGCCATGCTCAACGCCACCCTTTGCGAGGTGCAGGATGTGAATAACGGGCTGCGCCTGGCTGCGGGGTTGGCGCGGGGCCAGGCCCTGGCTTTGGACACCCTGGACGGGGAGACCGGCGCCCAGGGGGAGCTGGAGCGCGGGGCGCTGCCCTTTGCGCTGGCGGCGCGCCTGGCGCTGACCGACGAGGAGACCACGCTGGCGGCGTATTATAACGCCCTGTATGTCGAGCAGGTCAACGCGCTGACGCGGGGGCGCGTGTGCCCAGTGCGGGACGTGTATTGAGGAACGGCAGGCGCTGGAGCGGGGCGCGGAACGGGCCGGGCGGCTTATGTGCTTTGTCCGGCAACGGCAAAGATAGGCAACGCTCGGTTCGCTGGGGGGTTGCGCTGCGCGGCACGGCGGCCGCTCGGGTTTATCTCGCGCTCATTGGGCGCTGCACTCGCTGCATCCGGCACTGCCGGCGCTCGTTCCGTGCCCTCACCGGGTGCTGCTCTCGCTGCTTCCGGCACTGCCGGCGCTCACTCCGTGCCCTCGGAATGACAGCGCGGGTTAAGCCTGCAGCTAGCGGCCTGAACCCGTGCGCAGTTCACTCCCACCACCGCCCGGAGGGCGGTCCCCCTCCCTCCACTGAGGGAGGCAAGGGGAGAGCGGATAAGGACGTGAGAGGGAGAGGCACCGTGCCCTGGCAGAGCGATATGGGCCGGGCCCAGCGGTTGCCAAGAGATTCCTCGCGTTGCTCGGAATGACAGTTCTTACAAATGCCCCTGGCGGGCCGGTGAAGTTTAGCCGTTCTGGGAAGGCCGGAAGCGGAACAAAGGGCGAAAGCCCCGGCGTTCGGAATGACAAAGCAAACAAAGCCCGTTGGCGGGCAAGAGCCGCCAATAGCAGCCCCGCGGGACTGGATCAAAGCACAAAGGAGTTATGCCAATGATAGGGAAAAACGATGGCCGGGACGGGAAAGCGCGGTTGCCCTTTGCCGCCCCGGCGGATGAGAAAGGGGGAGGGCGATGCGCGCAGGCGTGATCCGCGGCGGAAACGGGAATCTTTTATCCCTGACCCTGAGCGATTTTAAGGGGGTGGACCTGACCAACGCCCCGGCGGGGGTGGCGCTGGGGCGCAGCCCCAATGCGCCCAACATGCTGCGGGACGTGCCCGGCAAGGTGCGCAAGCGCATGGGCTATACCACCGTGGCCAACTATTCCGGACGCATCAACGGCCGCCACGCCCTGGCGCAGGGGGATGCGGTGCGGGAGCTGATCCACGCCGGGGACAAGCTGTACTTTGAGGGCCAGCCCATACGGGAGGGCCTGGCCGACGGGCGCAGCGTCAGCCGCCAGTTCGGCGGGAAACTCTACATCTTTGACGGCAAGCAGGCCCTGTGCTACGGGGAGGCCGATGGGCAATGGGCCGTGCAGCCCCTAAGCCAGACGGCCACGGTGCCGCTGGTGGCCATCTCCCGCCGCCCGGACGGGGGTGGCACGGATTACCAGCCGGTGAACCTGCTCGCCCGGGGCTGGCAGGAGAGCTTCCTTTGCACGGCGGAGGATACGGTGTACCAGCTGCTCTTTGACGGGCTGGCCACCGACCCGGTGCAGTGCGAAAAACTGGCCGCAGACGGCAGCTGGCAAACCCTGACCGAGGGGACGGATTTTTCGGTGGACCGGGCCGCCGGGCAGCTGACCTTTGTGACCGCCCCGGGGGAGAGCCCCATCTCCGGCCAGGACAACCTGAAAGTGACCGCCTTTAGGGAGTGGGCGGGCTACGCCGGCCGCATCGACGGGTGCCGGGTGCTGGAGACCTATGGGGTAAACGCGGCGGCGGACCGGCTGTTCGTCACCGGCAACGGGGACTACCCCAATTACGACTGGTACAGCGAGTATAACGACCCCACCTTTTTTGGGGATACCCGCTACAGCGTGCTGGGGCAGGACGACGCGGCGGTGGTGGGCTACTCCATCGTGGGGGACCTGCTGGCCGCCCACAAGGCTAAGAGCGAGAACGGGCGCAACGTGATCCTGCGCCGGGGCGAGATGGCGGACGGGCAGGCCGCCTTCCCGGCGGTGGGGGCGCTGCAGGGCGAGGGGGCGGTCTCCCCCTACAGCTTTTGCTACCTGGGCACCGAGCCCCTGTTTTTGACCGGGGCGGGCGTGTACGCCATCACCCCCAAGGACGTGACCGGGGAGCGCTACACCCAAAGCCGCAGCTTTTTTCTGGACGGGGCGCTGACCAAGGAGCCCGACCTGGCGGACGCCTTTGCCACCCGCTACCGGGACTTTTATCTGCTCTGCTGCGGGGAGAACCTTTACCTGCTCGACGGCCTGGTGCGGGATTACGACCGGGCCCGCCCCGAGAGCGCCTGGCAGTACGAGGGCTACTTTTTCCCGGGGCTAAAGGCCCGGGTGCTGTGGGAAGGGACGGACGGTGCGCTGTACTTTGGCCGGGCGGACGGGGCGGTTTGCCGCTTTGCCACCGACGTGCAGGCCCCCGAGAGCTACTTTGACGACGGGCAGCCCATTGAGGCTTATTGGGATATGGCGGATTTCTCCGGCAGGGAGTTCTTCCGCAACAAGACCATCCGCTTTATCGCAGTGCAACTGGCCGCGGCGGCGGATACCGGGGTGACGGTCAAAAGCCAGGTGCGCGGGGCCTGGCGCACCCTATGGGACAGCGCGGGCCGCGCCCGGTACTTTAGCTGGGGGGACCTGCGGTGGAGCCAGCTCTCCTGGACCGGGGACGCCACCCCCCGGACGCTGGGGAAGAAGATACGCATTAAAAAGGTGGATAAGACCCGGTTCCGCCTGCAAAACAGCGCCGGCGGCCAGCCCTTTGGGCTATACCAGGTGGGGCTGGAATACCGGGAGAAGGGGAGGTACAAGCGATAGCCTATGATCAAGAAGATTAATGAGGCGGACTTAGAGGGCCTGGGCGTCATCGGCCAGCCGGATATTCCGGGGCTTAGCGCCCTGGAGATGCAGCAAAAGGTGGAGGAGGTGGCGCGCAGTGGCATCATCCCCGCCTACAACGCCATGGTAGACGACCTGCAAAGCCCCTCTGAGGGCAGCGGCGCGGCCAACGTGGGCAGCGCCCCCATCGCGGGGCTGGCGGGCGTTACCGTGCAGGAAAAGCTGCAATCGGCCATGGACGCGCTGAACCGGAAGGTGGGGGCCGAGCAGATCAAAGAGATCCGGATCAACCAGCTGGGGGAGCTGGAATACTCCTACGACGGACAGAACTTTTTCCCCATCGCGGCGGACGTGATGGGCGCGGCCAAGGTGCCCTATGTGGTGATCCCGCTGGGGGAGAGCATCCCGCCCGCGCAGCGGGTGCCGGACACCCTGTACTTTGCCACGCTGGCCCAGGCCGGCGTCTACGGCGCCCGTTGGGCAGAAGGGTCGCCGGCCAGCGCCGGGGAACGGGTGGGGGATGCCGCAGGGATGGTAGCCAACGCCGGCGTGGGCGGCGAAACCGTGCAAAACGACTTTGACGGGGTGTACCCCTGGGCCGGGCGGCGGCGCTGCAACGGCTACCGGGGCAGCGACGGGGAGTTCGTGGTCACCGCCTACGAGGGCGAGGCGGGCTACAGCCAGACCGACCCGGACAAGCTGGTCTACGTGGAAACGCCCCTGTTTTACTACTTTGACGGGGTAAAAGACGGCTATGAGCAAAAGCTGATCTCCATGCAGCCCCAGCCCGGCTTTTTGCCCAGCCCCGCCTGCGTGGGGTCGGATGGCAGCCTGCGCAGCCATTCCTACAGCGCCGCCTATCTGATGGCCCTTGAGGATGGCAAGGCCACCAGCCGCGCGGGGGTATTCTCCCAGCCCTTCTCCCTGGACAGCGCCATGGCAGGCGCGCGGACCCTGGGCGCGCAGTACGCGGCCATGCGCATGGCCGATCACTACGTGGACGCCTTGCTGATGACGGTGGAATTCGCCACCAAAAACCTGCAAAGCGTGATGGCCGGGGCCACCTCGCTGCCGGTGACCACTAACCACAAGGCGGTGGCGGCGGAAACCGGCGTGAACCGCATCGCCATCGCTACACAGTACGCAGAACTTTACGTGCCGGGCTGCACCATCGAGATCACCGACGACGGCAGTACCTGGGGCAACAGCGTGGCCGCCAACCGCCGGGTGACGGCCATCGCGCAGCGGGACGCGCAGAGCAGCTACCTGTACTTTGACGGAGACCCGGTGGATATTACCACGGACTGCATGGCCGTGGCCCGGGCCTGGATCAACGGGGCGGCGGACGGCGTAGCGGCCACCAGCGGCTCGCCGGGGGCTAACGCCAGCGGCAAATACCCCTGCGTATACCGGGGCAAGGAGAACCCCTACGGCAATGGCGACCAGGTTGTGGCCGACCTGATGAGCCGCTGGGAGGAGGTGGACGGCGCCCCAAAACAGGTGATGTACTTTTTGCCGGACGCCACGAAGTATGTGGAAAGTACCCTGACGGCGGATCATAAAAAGGTGGACATTGCATTTGCCACGGTAGGCGGTTACATTAAAACGACCGGCCATGACGCGGTTTACCCGTGGGTATGGCTGCCCACGCAGACAGGGGGTAGCAACGCGACCTATTATGCCGACCAGTTTGGGCCCAGCAGTGCGCAAAACGGCGTCAAAATGAAGGTCACCGTCGGCGGGGTATGGTATGGCGCAGGGGCCTGCGGGCCTTATTACATGCAGACCGGCAACAATATATTCTCCCCGCGCGCAACAGATCGCGCCAGGTTGGGGTAAAGGAGGAGAAAAGATGGCACACGACATCATACAGATACAGGACGCGGGGGGCAACGTGTTTTACCCGGAGACTCTTTCCGCGGCGGTGGCGCGGGCGGATGGGCAGAGCGTGGAGCAGGCGCTCTCGGCCCTGGAGGCGCCGCAGCGCCAGCTACTGGCCTTTAGCTACCAAAACGGCTGGCAGGATTATACGGAAGATAACAGCCTGGAGATCTGGAAGGACCCCTGGGGCTATGTGCACCTGGCCGGGTCGATCACCGGCGGAACTGACACGGGCGTGCTGGCCCTGCCCCAGGGCTGGCGGCCCCGGCGCACCTATGCCCAGATGGCGCGCAACGCCTCAAACGGGGCTATGGCGGCCTATTACTACATCGGCGCCGATGGGGAGATGCGGCTGGTAGATGGAGCGCTGTCGGGCGGCACCTACAACATCAACGGTTATTTTTACGCCGGCTGAGGGTGGCGCGGGAAATGTTGTGCCACCAAATGGTAGCATTAAGGGGAGAAGCGGATGGACGAAATGGAGCTGGTACGGGAGATCGGCGCGCTGCGGGCGGACGCGGCCGTGCTGCAAAAGGAGATGCGCACGGCCTTCCGGCGGATCGACGAGCAGCAGCGGCTGGTAGAGGGCGTGCACGCCCTGGCCCTGACCCTGCGGGAGATGGCGGCGGAGCTCAAGGCCCAGCGGCGGGAGATGGAGCGCCTGCGAGAGGATGTAGAGCAGGTGCGCGCCCACCCCGCCCAGCGGTGGGAGGCGCTGGTGCGCGCGCTGCTTACTGCGCTTGCGGGCGCCCTTGCCGGGGCAGGCATGGGGCTTTTGGTGCGGTAGGCGAATGACGGGACTGAAGGCGGATAACGGTAGAAACGGGGGAAGATCATGGCGGAAGTGTACGATTATGTGGGGGCGGTGCAGGCCATCTATGAGGAGCAGCGCCGCCAACTGCAGCAGGCCCAGCAGCGGGCCGAACAGCTGCAGCGGCAAAAGACCGCCCTGGCCGTGCAGGAGCTGGAGAGCAGGCGGCCGGGGTACCAAAGGGAGTATGACGCCGGGGCGCGCCAGGCCTATGTGGCCAAGCGCGTGGCCCAGCGGGACCTGCCCCAGCAGCTGAGCGCCCTGGGGCTTAGCGGCGGCATGGCCGAGACCAACGCCGCCCGGTTGGAGATGAATTACGGCAATACCCTGGGGGAGCTGCGGGGCGTTTTGAACCAGGCCCTGGCCGCGCTGGAGAGGCAGATCGCCGCCACCACCGGCGAGGGGGAGCTGGCCTTAGGGCAGATCGGCGGGGAGTTTGAACAGAAGCTGGGCGAGCTGTATGTGGATTACCAGCAAAGGCTGGAGAGCGCGCGGCAAAAGCAGCGGGCCGAGGAACTGGCCGCGCAGGCCGCGGCAGCCAAGGCCGCCAGCGCCAAAAGCTCGGGCGGGAGCAAAAAGAAGGGCTCCTCCTCGGGCAAGGCTACCGCTTCCGGCAAAACCGCCACCACCGGCTCGGGCGGGGAGACCATGCAGAACCAGTACAACCAGAATACCGTGGACCAGTACCAGATGTACCTGAACGCCATGAAGCTGCAAAAGCAGCTGCAGGGCCAGGGCGCCAAGGCCTACGGGGTGCTGGGATCGGCGGTGAAGAGCGGGGCCATCAACGATAAGTGGCGCGGCATCATCCTGGGGAACCTGGGCCTGGCCAATTAGGGCGGGGGAACCAGACAAAGCGGATACAAGATAAGGCGGGGCTCTCCCCGCCTTTTTTGTGCTGTGATGAGGTTAAACGGCGCCTTTGCGCAGGGCAGGCGTATGGCCGGGGCCAAAGGGGAGAGCGGTTAAAGGGGCGGCAGCCTCAAGAGCGGGGCCGGGAAACGGAACAAAAACCATGGCGGGCGAGAGTGCATGGAAACATAGGAAGCCAAGAGCGGTTAAACGGGCGATAGCCCCCGGGGAGAAGAAGCGGGAAAGGCACATCAGTCAATGGCGGGCGGCAGCGTCTGCCATACGCACACGCCTGGAGCGGTTAAAAGGGGGCGCAAGCCCCCCTGTCATTCAGAGCGGAGGGTGGCTTGGAACAGTTATAGGGCATGTGGCGGGCGGGAGCTGTAGGGAAATATGGAACCTTGAGCGGTTAAAGGGGACGAAGTCCCCCGCAGCGAAGAATCTCCCGCATGGGCAGTTGGCCAGGGAAGAAGGGGCTGCGCCGGTCATGCAGCGGTGGAAAAGCCCTGCCGCGCCGGCTGTCAAGAGATTCCTCGCCTGCGTCTCGGAATGACAGATGAGAGCGCCCGAACAGCGGGCGCTTACGTCTGCCGTACGCACACGCCCGGAGCGGTTAAAGGGGCGGCAGCCTCAAGAGCGGAGCCGAGAAAGGGAATAAAAACCATGGCGGGCGAGAGTGCATGGAAACATAGGAAGCCAAGAGCAGCTAAAGAGGCGGCAGCCCCACGCATGGCGGCATGGCGAATGAATATGCCAATGGCGGGCGGCAGCGTCTGTCATACGCATACGCCCGGAGCGGTTAAAGGGGCGATAGCCCCCCTGTCATTCAGAGCGGAGGGTGGCTTGGAACAGTTATAGGGCATGTGGCGGGCGGGAGCTGTAGGGAAATATGGAACCTTGAGCGGTTAAAGGGGACGAAGTCCCCCACAGCGAAGAATCTCCCACATGGGCAGTTGGCCAGGGAAGAAGGGGCAGCGCCGGTCATGCAGCGGTGGAAAAGTCCTGCCGCGCCGGCTGTCAAGAGATTCCTCGCCTGCGGCTCGGAATGACAGATGAGAGCGCCCGAACAGCGGGCGCTTGCGTCTGCCGTACGCACACGCCCGGAGCGGTTAAAGGGGCGGCAGCCCTACGCATGGCGGCATGGCGAATGAATAGGCCAATGGCGGGCGGCAGCGTCTGTCATACGCATACGCCCGGAGCGGTTAAACGGGCGATAGCCCCCTACCGCTTGGCGCCCAGGGCGAACTTGTGCCCGTGGTGCGGGGCGCGGGCCTTGCGGGGCTGGCGCGGGGGCGGGGGCAGCCCCGCAGGGCCGGTCTTTTCCGCGCGGGGGATCACGTGGGCCAGAAACAGCGAACCCTTGGCGCAGGCCGGGCCGATCATCTCATAGAGCACCGAGGAGCTTAAGATGATGGTGCTCAAAAGCCCCCCGGTCTCCGGCGGGAGGATGCGCTGGGCCAGCAGCGCCAGGCCTATGGCCACCCCGGCCTGGGGGATCAGCCCCATCCCCATAAAATTGCGTACCGCTTTGGGCGCACGGCTAAGCGCCGCACCCGCAAAGCAGCCCGCGTACTTGCCCAGGATGCGCACCAGAAAATAGGCTATGCCGATCACCCCGGCGCTGGAAAGCGCCGTTAAGTCCAAGCGCATGCCGCTGAGCACGAAGAAGATGGCCAGCACCGGCACGGCAAAGGTATCCACCTGGCTGAAGATCTCCTGCTGCTTGCCGGCGTTGATGTACACCGCCCCCAGCGCCATGCAGGCCAGCAGCGGCGACAGGTCTAGCGCCGAGCAAAAGCCGGTCACCACCAGGATCATGGCCACGGCCACCATCAGCCGGGTATCCTTGGTATGGTTGGCGTCGATCACCTTATGCAGCGCGTAGCCCAGCAGCCCCCCAAGGCCGATGGCCGCAAAGTTCAGCAAAATGGGCTCCAGCACCGTCGCCAGGCTGAACCCCTCGCCCGCCAGGCCCTGGGCCACCGCCGCGCAGGCGCTAAAGGCCACCAGCGCCACCACGTCGTCCAGCGCCACCACGGCCAGCAGAATATCCACAAACTGGCCCTTGGCGTGGTACTGGCGCAGCGTCATGATCGTGGAGGCCGGGGCCGTGGCCGAGGCGATGGCCCCCAGCAGCAGCGCAAAGCTCACCGGCAGGCGGAAGACGGCGATCATGGTCACCGTCACCACCGCGGCGGCCACCAGCGCCTCAAAAAGGGTGATGATCAGCACGTGGCTGCCGTTCTTCTTCAGGTTGTCCCAGCGCAGATACTTGCCCACCGAAAAGGCGATAAAGCTCAGCGCGATGTCGGTGACGAAATCCATATTGTCGATGGCGGCCTGGGGGATCAGGCTGAGCATGCACGGCCCGATGAACACCCCCGCCAGAATATACCCGGTAACGTTGGGCAGGTGCAGCTTTTTGGTCAGCCGGGTCATAAAAAAGGCGGCCAGCAAGATGGCGGCCAGGCAGACCACCACCAGGGTGTGTTGGCTCAGGTGCCAGCTCTCAAAGATCATGACCCTTCCTCCTTCTCTCGGCGATAAAGTACATCCCCGCCGCCAGCAGCGCCCCGCAGGCCAAGGCCCCCGGCCCCGGCAGCGGGCTTTTTGCCAGCACGATCAGCGAGGTGCATAAATATAGAAACACCGCCACCGGGCTTTGCCGGTAGGCCCCGTAAAACAGGGCCGCCCCATAGCCGGCCAGCATCATCAGCCAATAGGGCAGGTGCGCCGCACCCGCGGCCACCAGCACGCCCAGCCCCAGCCCCACTGCCTCCAGCGCGCCCCCCGCGTCCAGCAGCAGGCCCACCAGCATCAGCACGATCGCCGCGTCCAGCGCGGTATGGGTCGCCCGTAGCGCCGGCAGCGCCGTTGCAGGACGCAGCAGCAAAACATGCACGGCCCGGCTGGCCACCGCCGCCCCCGCGCAGGGCAGCGCGCCCCGCATGGCCCGCTGGCGCAGCCTTATATACCGCCCCGCCAGGTAGGGGCTTATCGCGCGGGCCTCCTCATCCCATGGGTCTGCAAGGTATTCCCGTCTGTCCATCTGCCCGCGCCTCCTTTCGCCTCACAATAACGGCTTGCTTTGGATAATGTCCATTATATGCTTGCTTTTTAATAAAAGAAAATGATATTATTTTAGTTAGCCATAAATATAATGAATGCAAAGGCATGCTAAGGGGGAAAAACACCCATGATCGATCCCAAGATCCGCACTTTTTTAATGATCGTCGAGCTGCGCAACTACACCCAGGCGGGCAAAGTACTGGCCATGAGCCAGCCCGCCGTCAGCCACCAGATGCGCCAGCTGGAGGAAGAATACAACATAAAGATCTTCTACCCAAACCGCCGGCCCCTGATGCTGACGCCCGAGGGCGAGGTGCTGCTCAAATACGCCAGGCGGGCGGTCTCCATCGCCAATACTGCAAGACAGGCCCTGGAGGATTGCAAAAACAGCGTCAAACGCTTCTCGGTGGGCATCACCACCACCGTATCGGAGTACGTCATCAGCCGGGTACTGGCCGATTACTGTCTGGAGCACCCGGACGTGCATATCAATATTGTGACTGACTCCATAAAAAATATTTATGATAAGCTGCAGTCCTACGAGCTGGACTGGGCCATTATCGAGGGCACGGTGCCCAAGAACAGCTACCACAGCGTGCTGCTGGATACCGATTACCTGTGCCTGGTGGTCTCCCCCCAGCACCCCTTTGCCGGCCGCGCCCAGGTCTCCCTGGACGAGCTCAAGCGGGAGAAGCTGATCCTGCGCTCCCGGGCGGCAGGCACGCGGCTGCTGTTTGACAACTACCTGTACAACCACTCGGACGATATTGCCAACTACAACATCGTCATCGAGACGGACAACATCACCACCATTAAAGAGCTGGTAGCCCAGAATTTCGGCCTGAGCGTGATGGCCCGCAGCGCCTGCCGGGCCGAGCTGGCCACGGGCAGGCTGCGGGAGGTGCCGATGGAGAACTTCCGCATCGTGCGGGAGATCAACCTGATCTACCGGGAGGATTTCTCCCATACCGATATTCTGGGCGAGATCCGCCAGCTCTACGCCCAGAACCAATAGCACCCCGCGGGACAATAGGCCTTGCCAGCCGCGTCCCTTGCCTCCCGCTGACGAGGGAGGTGGCGCGCCTTTAGGTGCGCCGGAGGGAGAGATGCTGTTGAACAAAAATCTATGCTTTAACACGCGCTATGTTGTCATTCAGAACGAAGGCGCAGCCGGAGTGAAGAATCTATTGCGTTAGCAGAAAAGTGGCGCTTGAGCTGAGCTGCGCGGTGCAGTCGTAACAATGAGCGTACCCTGAGATTCCTCGCTTACGCTCGGAATGACATGTGCAGCATACTGTTGATGAGTGGAAAGGTATGGGTTTATGCGCAAGTAGGGGGCGTCTCTCTATCTGTCATTCAGAACGGAGGCGAAGCCGAAGTGAAGAATCTATTGCGTTAGCAGAAAAGTGGCGCTTGATCTGCGCTGCGCGGTGCAGCCGTAACAATGAGCGTACCCTGAGATTCCTCGCTTACGCTCGGAATGACATGTGCAGCATACTGTTGATGAGTGGAAAGGTATGGGTTTATGCGCAAGTAGGGGGGCGTCTCTCTATCTGTCATTCAGAACGGAGGCGAAGCCGAAGTGAAGAATCTATTGCGTTAGCAGAAAAGTGGCGCTTGATCTGCGTTGCGCGGTGCAGTCGTAACAAAGAGCGTACCCTGAGATTCCTCGCTTACGCTCGGAATGACATGTGCAGCATACTGTTGATGAGTGGAAAGGTATGGGTTTATGCGCAAGTAGGGGGGCGTCTCTCTATCTGTCATTCAGAACGGAGGCGAAGCCAGAGTGAAGAATCTCATGCTTAGGCAATCTGCTGGTGCAGAACCAGAAGCGCCGGGCGTATAAAAGTGAAAAGCCATGCCGCAGAGGTTGTAATCTCGCCTAAGGCTCGGAATGACGGAAGCCTTCTTCGGCATGCGGCCCCGCCCGCACCGCGCCGCATGGGCCGGACGCCCCACGCGCGCCGACGTCGCTTAGCTCGCCCCGCACTGCGCCGCATGGACCGGCCCCGCCCGCACCGCGCCGCTTTCGTTTCCCGCGCACCTTCCCCCAGGGCAACACAAAAGCCCGGGCCAATTTGGCCCGGGCTTATTCCTTCAATGCTGGCGCCGCCTATTTGTGGTGCTTGTGCTTGCGGTGGCGGATGATCATCAACTCGTCGTAGAACTCCTCGTCCACGTCTTTGACGATGTTGGCCAGCTCATCGTCCCCCATCACGGTGTTGCGGCCCTGGGCGTACAAGGCGTCCACCCGGTCCTTGACCGCGGCAACGATGTTCGAGCGCTTGCCCACCACTTCTTCATCCTTTAAGCGGAAGTAGCCGTTCATCCAGTGGGCGATGCCCGCAAGGCCGCTGTGGCTGTCCACCGCTACGGTGGCCGGGCGGTTTAAGATCTTGGCGGTGTTGAAGATGTTGTAGATCTCCTCGTTTTTCAGCAGCCCGTCGGCATGGATGCCCGCGCGGGTGGAGTTGAACGAGCGCCCCACAAAGGGCGTGCGCGCCGGGATCATGTAGCCGATCTCCTCTTCAAAGTACTCGGCCACCTCGGTGATCACCGAAAGGTCCATCCCATCGGTGGTGCCCCGCAGGGAGGCGTACTCGATGGCCATGGCCTCCAGCGGGCAGTTGCCCGTGCGCTCGCCAATGCCCAGCAGCGCGCAGTTCACGCCGCTGGCGCCGAACAGCCAGGCCGTGGTGGCGTTGTTGACCACTTTATAAAAATCGTTATGCCCGTGCCACTCCAAAAGGTGGCTGGGCACGTGTGCAAAGTGCTGCAGCCCGTAGATGATGCCCGGCACGCTGCGGGGCAGCGCCACGCCGGGGAAGGCCACGCCGTAGCCCATGGTATCGCAGGCGCGGATGCGGATGGGGATGCCGCTCTCCCGGGAGAGGTTCATCAACTCCGTGGCAAAGGGCACCACAAACCCGTAAAAGTCCGCCCGGGTGATGTCCTCAAAGTGGCAGCGGGGGCGGATACCCTGGCTGAGCGCCGCCTTGACGATGCCCAGATACTTATCCATGGCCTGCGAGCGCTTCATGCCCATCTTCTGGAAGATGTGGTAGTCCGAGCAGGAGACCAGGATGCCGGTCTCTTTCAGCCCCATGGCCTTGACCAACTCAAAGTCCTTCTCGTTGGCGCGGATCCAGCTGGTCACCTCCGGGAACTCGTAGCCCAGCTCCAGGCACTTTTCCACAGCCTCCCGGTCCTTATCGGTGTAGAGGAAAAACTCGCTCTGGCGCACCAGCCCCTTGGGCCCGCCCAGGCGGTGGAGCATCTTGTAAAGGGTGACGATCTGCTCCACGGTAAAGGGCGAGGTGGACTGCTGCCCGTCCCGGAAGGTGGTATCGGTAATCCACAGCTCCGCGGGCACGTGCATGGGCACCTGGCGGTGGTTAAACGAGATCTTGGGCACGTGCTCGTAATCGAACAGGTCCCGGTACAGGTTGGGCTCATCCACATCCTGCAGATCGTAATGATACACGCTCTGCTCGAGCAGGTTGGTCTTATCGCTGAATTCCAGCATGTTTATTCCTCCTTCTTTCGCGCTTTTCGCCTCCGTCCAATCTTTTCATCTTCAGGGAGGATCAGCTTGTCGTTTTATTTCAGCTTTTGGACAAAGGCCGCAATGCGATCCATGCCCTTTTCAATGTTCTCGCGGCTGGTGGCATAGCTCAGGCGCACGTATTCGTCCGCGCCAAAGGCCACGCCGGGCACCACGGCCACCTGGGCCTGATCCAGCAACACGCCGGCAAAGTCCATGGAGTTGCTGATGGTCTGGCCCTCGTAGCTTTTGCCGTACAGGCCGGATACCCGCATCATCACGTAAAAAGCGCCCCCCGGCCGCACGCAGCTAAGCCCCGGGATGGCCTCGATCCGGTCGCACAGGTAATCCCGGCGGGCGGCAAACTCGCGCACCATGGCCTCCAGGTCGTCCCGCGGGCCGGTCAGCGCCGCCACCGAGGCCCACTGGGCGATGGTGTTGGCGTTGCTGGTGGCGTGGCTTTGATAGTTGGCGATCACCTTGGCCACGGGGACGGGCGCCGCGCTGTAGCCGATGCGCCAGCCCGTCATGGCGTGGGCCTTGCTCATGCCGTTGATCACGATGGTCTGTTCGTAGATCTCTTTTCCCAGCGAGGCGATGGAGATGTGCTGGGCCCCGTCGTAGGTCAGCTCCTCGTAGATCTCATCGCTGATGATGTAAAACTGTTTTTCCACCGCCAGCGCGGCGATGCCTTCCAGCTCCTGGCGGGTGTAAATGGCCCCGGTGGGGTTGGAGGGGGAGTTTAAGATCATGGCCACCGTGCGGGGGGTGCAGGCCGCCCGCAGGGCCGAAAGCGAGGGCTTAAAGCCATCCTCCGCCGCGCCGGGTACGAATACCGGCACGCCGCCGGCCATCTTGACCATCTCCGGGTAGCTCACCCAGTAGGGCGAGGGGATCAGCACCTCGTCCCCCGGCTCCAAGATAGCCTGGAAGGTGTTGTACAGCGCGTGCTTGGCGCCGTTGGAGACCACGATCTGCGCGGGGGCGTAACGCACCCCGTTGTCCTTTTGCAGCTTATCGCAGATGGCCTGGCGCAGTTCCAGCAGCCCGGCGGCGGGCGTATAACGGGTCAGCCCCTTGTCCAGCGCGTCCTTTGCCGCGTCGATCACGAACTGGGGGGTGGGGAAATCCGGCTCGCCCGCGCCAAAGCCCACCACGTCAATGCCGTCCGCCTTCATCTTTTTGGCCTTGGCATCGATCTCCAACGTCACTGAACCCACAACGCCCGCAGCCCTACTGGAAACCTGCATGTTTATGCTCCTCCTTAAATATCGCCCAACCAGATTGCAAACCCTTGGTATATCGTGTGGTTCTAATGATAGCACAATCGGGAAAGGGTGACAATAGTTTCAAACCATTTTTTGCAATTCTATGTAATTTATTCTGCATTTATGCGTTAAGAATTTCACAATATCCGGCCCGTCCGGCTGCAAAATGAATGAACTGGTAAATACAAATGCACGGTGCGCAGGTTTAGCTGCATATTTCCCGCCCCTGCCCGCCGGGGGTGGGGGAGAAAGGGGCGGCGCGGGGGAAATGGCGGTCAGAAGGCCCGCCGGGCGCGCGTAAGGCGGGCTGCTTCGGGGTTAAAAAGGATGGCGGGCGCCGGGCGCGCGCGTTTCATAGCAACGCGGCAGGCCGGGAGAGCTTGAAAGGACGATAAGCCCCAGCAGCCGGGCACGGGCGGCAGGGCTGCGGCGGGCACAGGGCGGATAAAAATATGGGTTTTTGTTCGGCGGAGAACCAGGTTTAACGCAAGGCAGGGAGAAAAGTTAGGGAACGTGTTTTATATGTTAAGGGAGCGCGGAACTTTCCGCCGGCGGCGCTCACTCCGTACTCCACCGGACGCGCTCGCTATAGATTTCCTTTAACAATCCCTAATCCCCCCAAACGGCCACTCCGTGGTGGGGACGGAGGTTTCTTAAGCTCTCCGATGCAGATAAACAGATATATTTTTCAGCCGTTTCGCTTATGTTCTGCCCTTCGGATCAACCCACACTTGCCTCCCTCTGACGAGGGAGGTGGCGCGCCCAAAGGGTGCGCCGGAGGGAGAGATTACGCCGAACAAAAACCCATACTTTAACGTTCGATTAATTGTCATTCAGAGCGAGGCCGCAAGGCCGAGCGAAGAATCTCCTGCGTTAGCAGAGTCGCGGCGCTTGACCTGCGCTGCACGGTGCGGACGAGGCCAACAGGCCGTCAAGAGATTCCTCGCCTGCGGCTCGGGATGACAGCGCAGGGAAGTCTTACCTATTATCGGGAAGTCCTTCGCCTGTCGCCGCATCCAACGCCCTTAGCAGGCGCAGGATGTCCGGATGCCGCCCGTCCAGGCGGTAGCGCATCCCCTCCAGCAGCAGGTATAGATCCATCAGCGCCAGTAAAATGCAGCGGCGCTCGCTCATGTCCGTACCGGGGAACTCCTCCTCCACCATTTCCAGCAGGGGCTGTGGGTCGATGGCCATGATCCATGCCTCCTTTTAATAGCCGTATACTGTGTAAAAACTTAATAGTTAGTAAATACTTAAAGAAGTAAAGTTATTAATAGTCTTTTTGCCATTATAAAACTTAATATTAAGTTTTTCAATCAATAAAGACTAATAAAAATCTACAAGTGTAACTGATCTTCCTTATACTTGATCTTGTAAGGAGGTGCTTTTAATTGGACAAGATGAAGGTGACGGCCTTTGTACTGCAGCGCATTAGTGAGCTGCGGCTGCAAAAGGGCGTGTCTGAAAAGCAGATGAGCCGCGAGATCGGCCGAAGCGCCTCCTACCTTTCGGCAATGATAAATAATAAAAGTTTACCCTCTCTGGCTACGCTGATCGAGATATGCGATTATCTTGAGGTCACGCTGGAAGAGTTTTTTAGCGCCGACTATGAGAATCCCGTCCGGGTCAACCGGCTGGTGGCGCAAGCGCGCAGACTAACCGATGAAGAGCTGGATATGCTGACCCACCTGGCCGAGCATATGAATAGGCTGAAAGAGGAATAGACAGCGCATGCCGCTTAGCGCGTAAAAGCAAGAGCGAGTAAAAATCATTTCAAGTCAGTTGTTTTATATACAGCAACATCTGAAAATCAGATAGCCTACGCTGGTATTGGTGATAAAAGTGCGAATTGAACCTTTAAAGTATGAGCGCATCCGCTCCGAGCGGATCGACCGCGAGCTGACGCAAGCGCAGGTGGCCCAGCTGCTGCACGTTAAACAGAATACCTATTCGCAGTACGAGATCGGCGTGCTGAACTTTCCGCTGGAGGTGGTCATCAAGCTGGCAAGGTTTTACGGTACCAGCGTAGACTATCTGGTGGGGCTGACCGACGTGCGCCAGCCCTACCCGCAGAGCCGGTAGCCCCACTACCCCAGCCGCCCGTACTTTAAGCAAAGCCGAGCGACCGCAAGAGTTCCCTCGCTTACGCTCAGGATGACAAGCTACCCCATTATGGCGGGCGCAAGCGCGTTCCCAATAAAAAAATAGACGGAAAAAGAGCGCAGGCGGCGGTCTAAATAAGACGCCGTCCACGCTCTTTTTAAGGTTTAACCGATCAGCAAGGCTTTAATTAGAAGCTGCGCTGATTGTTGTTGTTCTTCTGCTGGTTATTGTTATTGTTCTGCTGCTGGTTGTTATTGTTGTTGTTCTTCTGGTTCTGGTTGTTGCAATCCTGCTGATTGTTGTTCTGCTGGTTGTTGTTGTTGTTAAACTGGTTCTGCTTGGAAGAATTATTGTTCATCGTTTTTTCCCTCCTTTCGTTCAACTTCAAAACTATTATGGGCCGAGTGGGCGGGCTTTATTCAGCTTTGGGGCATGATTATTTTGCCGCGTATAATCCCGCAGGCGCGCTGCATAATAGCCATGAACGCTTTTATAAAGGAAGGATCTATTTTGATTTTAATTGAGAACGCCCGCGTTTGGACCATGGCCGGCCCGCCCATCCCCGGGGGCAGCGTGCTGGTGCGGGAGGGGAAGATCGCCGCCGTGGGCCGGGATATCGCCCTGCGGGATGCGCAGGATCTGCAAAGGATCGACGCGGCGGGCGGCTGGGTGCTGCCGGGGCTGGTGGAGGCCCACTGCCACATCGGCATCTCGGAAGAGCGGGTGGGCGGCGTGGGGGACGATTGCAACGAGCTGGTCACCCCGCTCACCCCAAGCCTGCGGGCGGTGGACGCGGTCAACCCCATGGACAGCGCCTTCCACAACGCCCTGGCCGCCGGCATCACCACGGTGATGACCGGGCCGGGCAGCGCCAACGTGGTGGGCGGGCAGTTCGTGGCCCTCAAGACCCACGGGCGGAATATCGCGGAAATGGTGCTGCGCCAGAGCGCCGCGCTCAAGGTGGCTTTTGGCGAAAATCCCAAAACCAATTACGGGGGCAAGGGCAGCGCCCCGGCCACCCGCATGGCCATTGCCGCCATGCTGCGGGAGGCGCTTTTCAAGGCGCGGGACTATTTAAATGAAAAGCAGGCCGCCCAAAAGGCCGGCCGCTTCTTTAAAATGGATTACGGACAGGAGGCCTACCTGCCCGTCCTGCGGGGCGAGATCCCACTCAAAGCCCACGTGCACCGGGCGGACGATATTCTCACGGCCATCCGCATCGCCAAAGAGTTTGGGCTGAAGATGACCCTGGACCACTGCACCGAGGGGCACCTGATCGCCCGCGAGGTGGCCGCCTCGGGCTTTCCGGCCATCGTGGGGCCGTCGCTGGCCTCCCGCAGCAAGGTGGAGGTGGAAAACCTGGATTTTAAGACCGCGGGCGTGCTGCGCAAGGCGGGGGTGGAGGTGGCCATCTGTTCGGATCACCCGGTCACCCTGATCCAGTACCTGCCCATTTACGCGGGGCTGGCCGCCCGGGAGGGCCTGGGCCAGGCCGGCGCGCTGCGGGCCATTACCGCCGGGGCCGCCCGCATCCTGGGGGTGGATCACCGGGTGGGCACTCTGGAGCCGGGCAAGGACGCGGACATCGCCATCTTTTCGGGCAACCCGCTGGAGACCGCCACCTGCACCCTTTACACCCTGGTGAACGGCCAGGTGGTCTACGACCGCGCCCGGGACGGGGAGCGGTAGGGAAGCGCACGGGCGGGCAGCCAGCCTAAAGGATTGCCCGTCTACCCGCAAAGCCGCTGGCGGGTGAAAAGGTTTGGCGCGAGCAAGCTATTCTTCAATCTTTTCACTTATGCGCTGCCTTTTTCTTGCCTCCCTCTGACGAGGGAGGTGGCGCGCCTTTAGGTGCGCCGGAGGGAGAGATTGCGCTGAATAAAGCCCCAAAAGTGCGGGAAACCCCAAGGCGTCCGCTTGCAAAGCCGCTGGCGGGCGTAGACGTTCGGCGCGTGCAAACGTCAAGAGCGGTTAGGAGGGCGCAAGCCCCTGCTGTGCAGTTGTAAGCCAGAGAAAAAGCCGCTGGCGGGCGTAGATGCCTGGCGCGTGCAAGCTATTCTTCAGCCTTTTCGCTTATGCGCTGCCTTTTTCTTGCCTCCCTCTGACGAGGGAGGTGGCGCGCCTTTAGGTGCGCCGGAGGGAGAGATTGCGCTGAATAAAAAGCCCCAAAAGTGCGGAAACCCCCAAGGCGTCCACCCGCAAAGCCGCGCCGGGCGCGAAGGTTTGGCGCGGGCAAGCTATTCTTCAATCTTTTCACTTATGCGCTGCCTTTTTCTTGCCTCCCTCTGACGAGGGAGGTGGCGCGCCTTTAGGTGCGCCGGAGGGAGAGATTGCGCTGAATAAAGCCCCAAAAGGGCGGGAAACCCCAAGGCGTCCACCCGCAAAGCCGCTGGCGGGTGAAAAGGTTTGGCGCGAGCAAACGCCAAGAGCGCTCAAGAGGGCGAAAGCCCCTACCGTGCAGAGCCAGAGAAAAAGCCGCTGGCGGGCGCAAACGCATAGAAACGCACAACGCCGTAAGCGACTAAGAGGGTGGCAGCCCCCCTGTCATTCAGAGCGAGGCGAAAGCCGAGCGAAGAATCTCGTGCGTTAGCGGTTGGCAGTGCATAAACCATGAGCCACAGGGCACTCCCTCCGTCAGGATGCGCCTGCCACCTCCCTCATTGAGGGAGGCAAGCGGGAACGGTGAGAGCCAAAGCCGAAGCGGGACGGGCACTTGACCCGTACTGTGTGGCGCAGACTAGGGCAAGAGGGTGTAAAGAGATTCCTCGCTGCGCTCGGAATGACAGAGCCAGATAAAACCGCTGCCGGGCGCGGGCGTTTGATGAACATACACGCCGTAAGCGGATAAAAGGGCGCCAGCCCCTACCGTGCAGTTGTGGGTCAGAAACAATGCCTCTGCCGGGCGCAAACGTCTGGCGTACGCAAACGCCAAGAGCGGCTAGAAGGGCGCCAGCCCCTCACATCCGCTCCAGCCACCAGCGGCTGTCCTCAAAATAGAGGTAGGCCCGGGTCCGGCCGATCACCACGGCGTACCGGGTGCCGGTGCCCTGAGCCTTCAGGCTGCGCATGGGCCGCGCGTCCAGCACTCGGTCTATCCGGTACAGCCGGCCGTCCTCCCACTCGATGCTGCGGGGCGTCAGCCGGCCGTCCGGCGCGTAGTGGGCCACCACGCCCAGGTATTTTCTGCCCTGTTCCATCCTTTCACCCCCTTTTGCCATTAAGCATACCCGCAACCGGCCCGCCTTATTGGGGATAGGCCGTTTTTTTGCCCTTTGCAGGCCCGCCCGCCCTGCCTTATAATGGTAAAAAGGGGTGATTTTTTGCGTACGCTTTATGTCAGCGATCTGGATGGCACCCTGCTGGGCCGGGATGGAAAGCTATCCGCCTATACCGCCCGCACCCTGCAGGCGCTTACCCGCCGGGGGATGTGTTTTTCCTACGCCACGGCCCGCTCGCTCTCCAGCGCCCAGAAGGTGATGGGCGGCATCGCCCTGCCCGGGCCGGTGATCGTGTACAACGGCACGTTTATCCGCCGCACGGATGGGGAGATTTTGGAGGCCCGCTATTTTGAGGCGGATACCGCCACATTTTTGCGCGGGGCGATGGCCGCCATGGGCTTAAGCCCGGTGGTTTACGCCTATATCGGCGCGCGGGAGTGCGTCAGCTACCTTGCCGGGGCCGCCAATCCGGCGGTGCGGGAGTACCTGGCCGCCCGCCCCGGGGATAAGCGCTTCCGCCCGGTACAGGGGGAGGCTGCGCTCTATGAGGGCCGCAGCTTTTATATGACCTGCATGGGCGAGCGCCAGCAGGTCTATCCCCTGTATGCCGCCCTTGAGGGGCACAAGGGGGTGCGGGTCACCTTCCAAAGGGAGCTGGGCAGCCGCTATTACTGGTGCGAGATGATGCCCCCCGAGGCTACCAAGGCTGCGGCGGCGCGGACGCTTAGCCGGATGCTGGGCTGCGGGCGCATCGTGGCCTTTGGGGATGCGGTCAACGACATCCCGCTGCTGGAGGCGGCCGACGAGGGGTACGCGGTGGGCAACGCCGTACCGGAGCTGAAAAGGGTGGCCCGCGGGGTGATCGGCGCCAACGACGAGGATGGCCCCGCCCGCTTTATGGCCCAGGATTTTCTGGCCCGCCTGGAAAACCGGGCCTGAGGGGGCTGCCGCCCTCCTAACCGCTCTTGACGTTTGCACGCACCAAACGCACGCGCCCTCTTAATCACTTTTGGCGTTTGCACGCGCCAGACATCTACGCCCGCCAGGGGCTTTGCGGGTGGACAGGCTATCCTTTAACGGTCCTCGCTCTGTCATTCCGAGCGCAGCGAACCCCGAGTTGTTTGGTTCTGCCGTTGTTGGGGAGAACACTGAAGCTGCCCGCTTCCTCACCGTTCCCACTTGCCTCCCTCGTTGAGGGAGGTGGCAGGCGCAGCCTGACGGAGGGAGTGCCCTGCGCCGCGCGGTTTGAGCGCCGCCAACCGCCAATGCACGAGATTCTTCGCTCGGCTTTCGCCTCGCTCTGAATGACAGGGGGGCTTGCGCCCTCCTAACCGCTCTTGACGTTTGCGCGCGACAGACGCCCGCGCCCGCCAGCAGCTTTGCGGTGGACTCCTTGTGGTTTTCCGCCCTTTTGGGGTTTTATTCAGCGCAATCTCTCCCTCCGGCGCACCTAAAGGCGCGCCACCTCCCTCGTCAGAGGGAGGCAAGAAAAGGGCAGCGCATAAGCGAAAAGGTTGAAGAATAGCTTGCGCGCGCCGAACGTCTACGCCCGCCAGCAGCGTTGCGGGTGGACAGGCTATCCTTTAACGGTCCTCGCTCTGCCATTCCGAGCGCAGCGAACCCCGAGTTGTTTGGTTCTGCCGTTGTTGGGGAGAACACTGAAGCTGCCCGCTTCCTCACCGTTCCCCCTTGCCTCCCTCGTCAGAGGGAGGCAAGAAAAGGGCAGCGCATAAGCGAAAAGGTTGAAGAATAGCTTGCGCGCGCCGAACATCTACGCCCGCCAGCAGCGTTGTCTCTCGTTCAAACTGCACAGCAGGGGCTTGCGCCCTCTTAACCGCTTTTAGCGTTTGCACGCGACAGATGTTCGTTCCCGCCAGCGGCTTTGTTTCTAGCTCACAACTGTATGATAAGGGCTTTCGCCCTTTTACCGCTTGCCCCAGCCTGCACCACACCGCACATGTCAAGTGCCTCACCCGCCTCACCCCGTTCCCACTTGCCTCCCGCGTTGAGGGAGGTGGCAGGCGCAGCCTGACGGAGGGAGTGCCCTGCACCGCGCAGTGTTTAAGCGCCGCCGCGCGCCGCCCGCCCCGTTTGGACATAAAAAAACGGCCGGGCCCTTCGGCCCGACCGGTGGTGCGCCTGCGCGCTTAATTAAATTCCTCTTCCTTCACCTTGTACATGGCGATGGCCTCGCGCTTCAGCTCGGTGTACAGCCCCGCCTGCGCCGTGGTCATGTAGGGGATCACGTAAAGGATGTTCAGGATGCCCAGCGTCAGCACGCCCAGCAGCATCCAGCCTAAGAAGCTCAAGTCAAACACAAAGATATCCGCCCGGTGGCCCTTGGTGATGCGCGCGCTGAGCTTGAGCGCGTCAAAGGCCTTGATCTGGTGCGATTCGGCCAGGATGAACCGGGTCATCGAAAGGATGTAGTACACCACCGCTATCAGCACCAGGATGGCTAAAGCGATCAGGCCCAAAACCACTGAAAATATGGCGCTGGTAGCCATCGTGCCGCCGCCCGTCGCCGCGGATATGCCCATGGCAATACCGAAGATGATCCCCACCAGCATAGCCACCAGCAGACCGGACAGATACGCGCACACTATAAACAGCCCCTGCAGCAGCATGCTGCCTAAGTTGCGGCCAAAGTGCTCGAACCCGTCAAAGATCATGCCCACCTGGCAATCCTCCCGCCCGGTATAGGTGGCCAGGGCAAACAGGCTCAGCCCCACCATCAGCACCGGGGATAGTACGATAAAGGGCGATGCGAAGTAGATCAGCGCCCCGGCGGCCAGCACGCCGCCCAGGGTGCGCCCATAACGGGCCGTAAAGCGCTCTTTTGCCAGGCGCTTGATCTGGGCTCTTGGCAACATCCAAACCTCTCCTCTCAAGGGGCCCTATCCGGCCCTAATTATAGCTTAACCCAAAAGCGCGCCCAGCGCAATGCGTTTTTGTCTTTTGCCCCGGGGAAAGGGGAGCGGCCCGCCCGCTTCCCCCAATTTGCCCTTTGGGCGCAATAATTTACAAACCGGAAAGATTTTGTTCACCCCAAAACCACGGGTTCAGAGTACAATAGAAATAAAGAGAGCATTCAGACAAAGGGGGATCAGAATATGGACCGAAGAAAGCTGCGCTCTGCCATCTACCGGCGGCACTCCCGCCGGGCGTTTGCGGATAAGCCCCTGTCCGCCCGGGCGGAGCAGGTGTTAAAGGGCGAGATCGCCCGCATCAACAAAAAAAGCGGCCTGCACATCCAGTACCTGGCGCAGGGTTCCCGTTTTTTCAACCGCCTGGCGGGCGGGTACGGCATGTTCAAAAACGTGCAGGCGGTCATCGCCCTGGTGGGCCCGCCGGATACGCCCCGCATCGCCCCCGGCTACTGCGGGGAGGAGCTGGTGCTGGCCGCCACCGTGCTGGGGGTGGATAGCTGCTGGGTGGGGGCCACCTATCATAAAAAGGACGTGAAGGATTGCGTCAAGCTGGCCCCGGGGGAGGCGCTTTGCGCCGTCATCGCCCTGGGCTACGCCGGGCCCAAGCGCAGCCTGGTCGAGGGGCTGATGCTGAAGTTCGCCCACCGCAAGCCCAAAAAACTGCCCAAACTCTTTAACGAGGTGCAGGGCACGCCCAAAAGCTTTATGCGGGGGATGGAGGCGGTGGGGCGCATGCCCTCGGCCCTGAACCGCAAGGCGGTGTACTTCACCTTTGAGCGGGGGCGCGTGGCCGCCGCCCTCACCGGCGGGGATAAAAGCGGCGGGCTGGACCTGGGCATCGCCATGCTGCACTTTGAGCTGGGGGCCGGGCTTGCCGGCCGTTGGGAAAAGCAGGGGGAGCACTACCTGTTTTACCCGGAGCTGAATAATTTTTGATCTTGGGGAGGATGCTTTTGCACTACAAGGGCTTTATCTTTGATTTTAACGGCACCCTGTACCGGGACGCCCCCTACCAAAAGGCCGCCTGGGGGGTGATCTCTTCCCGCCTGCGGGGCGGGCGCGCCCTGACGGACGCGGAGATGGAGCGGCAGGTCAACGGCTGGCCGGGGGCTGCGGTGTTCGCCTACCTGCTGGGCCGCCCCCTGCCCCAGCAGGAGGTCTGGCGGCTGCTGGAGGAGAAGGAGGCCATCTATCGGGAGCTGTGCCAAAAGGACGCGGCGAACTTCCACCTCATCGCCGGGGCCGAAGGCTTTTTGGACGCGCTGAAGGCCCGGGGCGTGCCCATGACCATCGCCACCGGATCCGAGATCGTCAACGTCCGCTTTTTTATGGAGCGCTTCCGTCTGGACCGCTGGTTTGCGCTGGAGCGCATCGTCTACGACGATGGACAGCTGCCCGGCAAGCCCCACCCGGATATTTACCAGAAGGCGGCGGCAAACCTGGGCCTGGCGCCGGAGGTCTGCGTGGTGGCAGAAGATGCCCCCGCCGGGGTGGCCGCCGCCCGTGCCGCGGGCATCGGGCGCATTTTAGCCGTGGCGCAGGGGGAGGCGGCCGATCGCATGGCGGCCCGGCCCGGGGTGGACAAGGTGATGGCCGATTTCACCGGCCTGGATGCGGACGCGCTGTTTGGCCCCCCGCCGCGCTGAAGGGGAGGGCGGTGGGTTAGCGCGCCTGCAGATGGCGTATCCAAAGCGGATAAACCCATCAATTTTCCAGCCGTTTCGCTTGTGCTTTGCTGCCTGTTTTCCTTTTCGCTTGGTTTCCCTTTTTCTTGCCTCCCTCTGAGGAGGGAGGTGGCGCACCTTTAGGCGCGCCGGAGGGAGAGATGAGGCCGAACGAAAACCATAGGTTTTTGTGCGGTAGAGAACCAAGGCATTTTTTCAGTCGCTTCGCTTGTGCGCCGCCGCTTGTTTTACCTTTCTCCTGCCTCCCTCTGAGGAGGGAGGTGGCGCGCCTTTGGGCGCGCCGGAGGGAGAGATGAGGCCGAACGAAAACCATAGGTTTTTGTCGGTAGAGAACCAAGGCATTTTTTCAGTCGCTTCGCTTGTGCTCCGCCGCTTGTTTTACCTTTCTCTTGCCTCCCTCTGACGAGGGAGGTGGCGCGCCTTTAGGCGCGCCGGAGGGAGAGATGAGGCCGAACGAAAACCATAGGTTTTTGTGCGGTAGAGAACCAAGGCATTTTTTCAGTCGCTTCGCTTGTGCTCCGCCGCTTGTTTTACCTTTCTCTTGCCTCCCGCTGACGAGGGAGGTGGCGCGCCTTTGGGCGCGCCGGAGGGAGAGATGACGTTGAGCAAAACCCCGTACCTTAACACTCGCTCCGTTGTCCTTCAGCATGGAGGATGACTTGGGGCAGGAATAACATTTGTGACGGGCGAGCGTGTACGGCAATATAGGCAGTCAGGAGCGGCAAAAGGGCGATAGCCCAGGTACGGAGCCGAGAAACGGAACCAAGACCATGGCGGGCGAGAGCTTAAAGAAACATAGAAAGCTAGGAGCGGATAAGAGGGCGATAGCCCAGGAACAGAGCCGGGAAACGGAACCAAGACCATGGCGGGCGAGAGAATAGAAAAACATGGGAAGTTAAGAGCGGATAAGAGGGCGATAGCCCAGGAACGGAGCCGGGAAATGGAACCAAGACCATGGCGGGCGAGAGCTTAAAGAAACATAGGAAGCTAGGAGCGGCTAAAAGGGCGATAGCCCTGGAACGGAGCCGGGAAACGGAACCAAGACTATGGCGGGCAAGAGAATAGGAAAACATGGGAAGTTAAGAGCGGATAAGAGGGCGATAGCCCTGTCATTCAGAGCAAGGCCGTAAGGCCGAGCGAAGAATCTCTTGCATTAGCGGTTGGCAGTGCATAAACCATGAGCCGCAGGGCACTCCCTCCGTCAGGCTGCGCCTGCCACCTCCCTCAATGAGGGAGGCAAGGGAGAAAGGGGAGAGCGGGGGCGGAAGCGGGACGGGCGACTTACGTGCTCCCCCTAGCAATGGCAGAACCAAACAACTCGGGGTTCGCTGCGGATTCGCCCATCGCAGCACGGCTTAAGTTCTCCCTCTAACAACAGCACAGGCCCGGCAACTCTCGGTTCGCTGGGGGCTTGCGCTGCGCGGCTTAACTTATGTGCTCCCCCTGACAACGACAAAGTCAAGCAACTCGGGGTTCGCTGCGGATTCGCCCATCGCAGCACGTCGGCTGCTCGGGTTTATCTCGCGCTCATTGGGCGCTACGTTCGCTTCTTCCGCCACTGGCGGCGCTCGCTCCTCGCCCTCACCGGGCGCTTCGGAATGACAGCGCCAAAAACGTGAACGGCGGGTGCAAGCACGACGAAAAGCACAAAGTGCGAGCGGCACAAAGGACGCTTATTACGCAAGAGCGGAGGTGAAAGCTTTGAACCAGACCTTGATCCAATACTTTGAGTGGTACCTGCCCAGCGACGGGGCGCACTGGCGCCGCACGGCCGGGGATGCCCAGCACCTGGCCCAGCTGGGCTTTACCGGCGTGTGGCTGCCCCCGGCCTATAAGGGGGCCAAGGGCGGGGCGGATACCGGCTACGCGGTGTACGACCTGTACGATCTGGGCGAGTTTGACCAAAAGGGCAGCGTACCCACCAAGTACGGCACAAGGGCGGAATACCTGGCCGCCATCGCCGCGCTGCACCAAGCGGGCCTTGCGGTCTATCCGGATATCGTGCTCAACCACCGCATCGGCGCGGACGAGACCGAGCGGGTGACCGTGCGCCGCAGCGACGAGGCCGACCGCACCCGGGAGATCGGCGGGGAGGAGCAGATCGACGCCTGGACCCGTTTTACCTTCCCCGGCCGGGGCGGCCAATACTCCCCCTTCCAATGGAATTGGACCCATTTTAACGCCGTGGATTGGGATAACGGCGGCCAGCGCAGCGCCATCTTCCGCTTTGAGGGCAAGCCCTGGGAGCGGGATGTGGACAAGGAGCGGGGCAA
Source organism: Luoshenia tenuis (assembly GCF_014384745.1). Lineage (NCBI taxonomy): Bacteria > Bacillati > Bacillota > Clostridia > Christensenellales > Christensenellaceae > Luoshenia > Luoshenia tenuis. The sequence goes on along the minus strand of NZ_JACRSO010000004.1, from coordinate 60,095 downwards.
TTTTGACTACCTGATGGGCGCCAACCTGGACACCAAGAACCCCGAGGTGGTAGAGGAGCTGGACGCCTTTGGCGCGTGGTACTTGCAGACCACCGGGGCGGACGGCTTCCGGCTGGACGCGGTCAAGCACATCCGCTTTGACTTTTTTACCCATTGGCTGGAGCGCCTGCGCAATCTCAGCGGCAGGCCGCTTTTCGCGGTGGGGGAGTATTGGAACGGCGAGGTGGGCATGCTCACCCATTACCTGGACGCCTGCGGAAGGGTGATGCACCTTTTCGATGTGCCGCTGCACTATAACTTTTACCGGGCCTCCACCAGCGGCGGCAATTTTGATATGCGCCGCATCTTCGAGGGCACGCTGACCGCCGCGCGCCCTTGCCGGGCGGTGACCTTTGTGGATAACCACGATACCCAGTGCGGCCAGGCGCTGCACTCCCCGGTGCAAAGCTGGTTTAAGCCCCTTTGCTACGCGCTGATCCTGCTGCGGGAGGCGGGGCTGCCCTGCGTGTTTTATGGGGATTATTACGGCACCGGGGATGGCACCCAGCCCCCGCTGCAAGGGGTGCTGGACGTGCTGCTGCGCGCCCGCAAACACTGCGCCTATGGCGAGCAGACCGATTATTTTGACGATTATAACATCGTCGGCTGGACTCGCGCCGGGGATGCCGCCCACCCGGGCAGCGGCCTGGCCGCGGTGCTCAGCGATGGGCCGGGGGGCGAAAAGGAGATGTGCATGGGCGTTGCCTTTGCCGGGCGCGGGTTTTACGATGCGCTGGGCGGCTGCCCCGGGCGCGTGGTGATCGGGGAGAACGGCTGCGCCCGTTTCCCGGTGGGCGGCGGCTCCGTGGCCCTGTGGCTGCCCGAGGACGGGGCGCTGGGGCGGGCCAAATAGGCCGCACAGGGGACGATTGTTTGTGTTCGCCTTGCCGCCCGGTCTTCCCGCATTTCCCGCACCGCCGCTTAAGTGCTCGCTCCACGGGCCGGGCAATAGACGGGGCGTTTGCGCCCACTGTGCCGCCTGGCCTTCCTACATTTACCGCTTAAGCGCTCGCCCTGTAACGGTGGGCCCGCGCTTCGTCCCTTTTGCCGCTCGCGCTTGTATTCCCTTTCCGTTCGCTTCTCAAGTATACCCCCGTCATTCCGAGCCGCGGGCGAGGAAGCTTATTTGGCTTCGCCTCCGTTTTGAACGACATGCTCGCGCATAAAGGTATGGGTTTTTGTGCAGCGGAATCTCTCCCTCCGGCGCACCCAAAGGGTGCGCCACCTCCCTCGTCAGAGGGAGGCAAGAGAAATGGAAAACAAGCAGCGAAGCACAAGCGAAACGGCTGGAGAATTAATTGATTCATTAGCATCGGAGAGCTTGAAAAACCTCCGTCCCCACCACGGAGTGGCCGTTTGGGGAAATCTATAGCACCCGCTGCCGGTGGAGTACGGAGTGAGCGCCGGCAGTGCCGGATGCAGCGAACGCAGTGCTCTGTGAGTACGAGGTAAGCCCAAGGGGCGAAAGCCGCGCAGGGCGAACCCGTAACGAACAGAGGCTGACGGACCCGCAAAGCGAGCGATGATTTCTGTGAGGGTACGGAACGAGCGCCGGCAGTGCCGGATGCAGCGAGTGCAGTACCCGATGAGCGTAAGGTGCGGGCGAACGCAGTAAGGCGTAAAGCCCAAACCCCCAGCGAACCGAGAGTTGCCTGGTTTTGCCGTTGCTGGAGAAAGTACTAAAGTTAAGCCCCAGTGAACAGAGGGGCTTTAGCCTAAGGGGGAAATCGGAATCCCCCTGCTTGCGCCCCCTGAAGTTCGCTATGGACGCAGGCTTCGCGGCACGTTGGCCGCTCGCCTTTGTCTCATGCTCACAGAGCGCTGCACTCACTTACCAGGACCATCTCTGGGGCCACCTCTGTTCGCTGAGGTTTCGGCCTTCGTGCCAAAGGGCACTTGCCCTCAACTTACGCTCACAGAAATCATCGTGCCCTTCATCGCTCACCGGGCGCGGGCACTATAGATTTCCACCGGCGGCGTTCGTTCCGCGCTCCCTTAACATATAAAACTCGTTCCCTAACTTTTCTCCCTGTTTTGCATAATGCTTTGATTTTCTCCCGAACGAAAACCTATGCTTTTCCACCCGCCCGACACCATACACTCCCGTCATTCCGAGCCACAGGCGAGGAATCTTTTTATACCCTCTTGGCTGCGCAAGCCATGCCGCAGCGGGGAGCCTATCCCGAACGGGGGAGGGCATTAGGTTGTACCTGCTCTTTGGGGCGGGCGCCCCTTAGGCCGCATGGACAGCGCAAACGCGCCCCGCGCCGGCGCCGGGCACAGCAAAAGGCCCGCCTCCCCTGCGGGGCTGGCGGGCCTTTGATCGCGTCCGTTAGAGATCCAGCGGCGAAAAGCCGGAGAGGATGGTCTCCGTCCCGTCGGCCGTGGCGCTGGTCACGGTCATCACCACCATATACTTCCCTTTGCACTTGACAAAGGTGGTGATATCCATGCTCATGTCCAACCCGGCTTCGGGCTGGACCAGCTTTACCGTATAGGGCAGGCTGGTAAACGTTACCCCGCCGATCTCCTGCTCGGCAATTTCGCCAAAGGCGATCGTCATGCCCTGCGAAGTAAAGGCCTTCTCCATCTGGGATTGGGACAGCGTCAGGTACTGCCGTTCCGACAGGGAGACCAGCGCCTCCTCAACCAGCATGTTCACATTATCTCCTTCTGAGGACACGCACATCATCTCGTAGCCTAAGTTTCCGGCAGTCTTCTCCAGCATCTGCTGGCCTTCCTCATCCAGGATGACCTGCCCGCCCGCCTGCATAGACTGGCGCATCTGCTCTTCATCCAACATGATCATCCCCTTGGGCGGGGTGAATTGAAGGCCCAACCAGGTGCTGATATAGCCGTCCTCGCTCAGCTCGCCCGGACGATAGGCGGTTTCAGGCTCCTTTGCAGGGGTGGGTTCGGGCGTGGCGGTAGGCGTGGGCGCAGGCGTAACGGTAGCGCTGGCTGTTGGCTGCGGGCTTAGCGCCGCATCCTTACTGGCCAGCGCCTTCAAGCCCGCCTCACGAGAGGCGCAGCCTGCCAGAGCCGTGCAAGCCAACGCCAGGGCCAGTATGCAGCAGAGTAGCTTTTTCTTCCCCATAATTCTACCTCTCTCTACAATTTCTATACTGATATTGTATTATAGCTACAGGGCGGGGTCAATCTCCCGTTTAGATAGCAGAGGATGGGATGAATTGGAAGCCGGGCAGCAGGCCGGCGCTTGTCCGCCCATGAACGGTTAATGGGGATACGCATCTTTTTCGCTGCGCTGGGAAAAAGTGAAAGCCGCTGCCAGGAAATGAGGCCAGGGCGTATCGCCACAGTATATGCGATTAACGGGGACGATGTCCCCTTTGGGGTTGCGCTGGGCAACAGGGACACCCGCTGCCGGGCGCAGGAGGTGGCGTAAATCTCACAGCACATGCGGTTAACGGGGACGATGTCCCCTTTGGAATAAGCGTAATCAACCGGCACACCCGCTGCCGGGCATTGAAGTCAGGGCGTATCGCCACAGTATATGCGATTAACGGGGACGATGTCCCCTGTGGAATAAGCGTAGTCAACCGGCACACCCGCTGCCGGGCAATGAAGTCAGGGCGTATCGCCACAGCATAGGCGGTTAACGGGGGCCATGCCCCCTTTGGGACAGGGCGCGGCGCACCAGCACCTGGGCCACCGCCCCTACCGGCACGGCCAGGATCATGCCGGGGATGCCGAACAGCCCGCCCCCCGCCAGCACGGCGATCAGGGTCAGCGCGGGACTCAGGCCCAGCGCATTGCCGAACAGCCGGGGCAGGATGATGTAGTTATCCAGCGCCTGTGCCACCAAAAGGTAGCATAGGCCGCCCAGCACCACCTGCGTACCGTCCATCAGCCCCACCAGCGCCACCAATGCCCCGCCGATCAGCGAGCCGATATAGGGGATGAGATTGAGCACCGCCACCAGCACCCCCACCAGCGCCCCGAACCGCAGCCCGGAGAGGGAGAAACCGGCCATCAATACCAATGCCAACAGCGCGGTTTCCACCAGGCGCGCGGTAACGTACTGGCCAAAGGCCCGGTCCACCTCCTGGACCAGGGCGTGTAGATGCCGCTGCCGCTCCCGGGAGAGGAACAGCCCGGTCAGCCTGCCGGCGATGGCCGCTAGCTTTTCCCGCTCCGCCAGCAGGTAAAACGACACCACCACCCCCAGGCCCAGGTTCATCAGAATGCCCAGCCCGTTCATCAAATGGTAGGCCACCTGCCCCGCCAGCGCGCTCAGGTTTAGGGTCAGCCCCGCGGCCGCCTCGTCCAGCGCGCGCAGCAGCCCCTCTGTCAGCGCCGGGTCGCTCAACAGCGGCACCCGGGCCAGCAGGCCGCCAAGCTGCGCTTTGAGCCCGGCCATATCCTGCGGCAGGCAGGCTGCCGCGTCAATCAAATTGGCGTAGACAGCGGGCAGGGCGTACGCCGCCGTCAGCGCCAGCGCCCCGCCGATCAGCGCGTACAGCAGCCCCAGCGAGAGTGCGCGGGCCTTTTTCTCCAGCCCGGGGAAGATCCGAAGGCAGCCCTTTTCCAGCCCCGAGGCCAGCGGCCGCAGGATATAGGCCAGGATCATTCCGCAACTGAGCGGCAGCATGCCCTGCCACAGGCCGGCCGCCGCCTGCCCCAGCGCGCCCCACAGGTTCCCCAGGGAGGAAAGCCCCTGCTGAAACAGCAGCAGGGCAGCCGCGGTTACGAAAAGATAGAGGGCCGGTTTAAAGTACCGTGGATCGGGCTTTCGCATCCGCATGGGTCACCTCCTTTGGGCTATCGCCCCTTGTTCCGCTCATTGCAGCACTGTTTTCCATAGTACAACGCCCGCCAAATGCGTTGCAGCTTTGCCCTGCTTTACACTCCGGGGCTATCGCCCTTTTCACCGCTCACCACGGCTCTATTTTCTATAGGGTAGTGCCCGCCAGGGGCGTTACAATTTCGCCCTGCTTTACGTTCAGGGGCTGTCGCCCTTTATTCCGCTCATCGCGGCACTATTTTCTATGGGACAGCGCCTGCCAAGGACGTTGCGGTTTTGCCCTGCTTTACGTTCAAGACTTCATCTCACCACAAGTCTGTCATTCCGAGCGTAAGCGAGGAATCTCTCGACGTCCTCTTGGTTTTGTCGGTACCAGGCTGCATTGATTAAACACTTCGCCAACTGCCAATGCGTGAGATTCTTCGCGCGGGCTTTGCCCGCGCTCTGAATGACAGGGGGGCTATCGCCCTTTGTTCCGCTCATTGCGGCGCTATTTTCCATAGGGCAGTGCACGTCCCCCTTTACTCCTATGCGGCGCCGGGCGACAAGATTCCCCTGGGGCTATTGCCCTTTTCACCGCTCACCACGGCCCTATTTTCTATGGGGCGGTACCCGCCAAATACGTTGCAGCTTTGCCCTGCTTTATTCCCCTGGGGCTATTGCCCTTTTATCCGCTCTTCACACTTCTATTTTCTGTGGGGCGGTACCCGCCAAATACGTTGCAGCTTTGCCCTGCTTTATTCCCCGGGGGCTATTGCCCTTTTATCCGCTCATTGCGGCGCTATTATCTATGGGGTGGTACCCGCCAAATGCGTTGCAGCTTTGCCCTGCTTTATTTCCCGGGGCTGCCGCCCTTTGTTCCGCTCATCACTCCGCTATTTTCCACAGCACCACGCCCGCCGGGGACGCTAACACCCGCTTCCCCTTTGCGGGCCGGCATCCCCTTTCCCGCTGCACCGTCGCGCCATAATTAAGACAAAAGACAGATAATAAGGCGAGCGGTCCGCCTCATTTCCCGGCGCGGTATGTCATAAAATTGAAATTTCACAATTTTTACCCTTTGCGGGGGGGTGATTCTATGTTAAGATGAAGCCGTTTGGTGTTGCACCATAGAGATGGAGAGAGGGGTGCTACAGATGGACATAGCACAGATTCTGGCGGTGGTCATCTTTATCGGGATGTTTTTGATGATCGTGCTGGACAAGTTTGAACGGCATTGGATCACCCTGGGCAGCGGCGCGCTGGTGCTGGTGGTGGTCTTTGGCCTCTGCATGCAGAATTTCGAGGCGATTTGGGATACGCTGAACCTGCAAAGCGTGGTGATGCCCAGCTTCTGGTACGGACAGGCCTCTGAGAGCACCGGCGGCATCAACTGGGAGACCATTATCTTTATCGCCGGGATGATGGTGATGGTGGAGGGCATGGGCCGGGCGGGCTTTTTCCGCTGGCTGTGCCTGACGCTGGCCAAGGCCGTGCGCTACCGCACGGTGCCGCTTTTGATCTGCTTTATGTGCATGAGCGGGCTTTTGGCCATGTTTATCGATTCGATCACGGTGGTGCTTTTCCTGGCGGCGGTGACGGTGGAGCTGAGCCGGGTGCTCAAGTTTGACCCGGTGCCCATGATCCTGGCCGAGATCTTCTGCGCCAACCTGGGCGGGGCGGCCACCATGTGCGGGGATCCGCCCAACATCATCATCGGCACCTCGCTGCACTACACGTTTTTTGACTTTATCACCAACACCGGCCCCATCGTGGCGGTGTGCTTCGTGCTGACGGTGGTTTACTTTTACCTGTGCTTCCGCAAGCGCTTAAAGGCCAGCGACAGCGCCCGGGGCGAAGGGGTGGCCTATCCCGAACCTAAAGGCGCCATCACCAATAAAAAGGCCTTTATCGGCGCGGCGGCGGTGTTTGCCATCGCCATCGTGCTGCTGGTCACCCACGCGGAGACCGGGCTGACGGTGGGCTGCATCGGCGTGCTGGTGGCCGCGCTCACCCTGCTCATCACCGCATTGACTGCAGGCGGCGGGGATGTGCGCTACATCTTCCGCCATATCGATTACAAAACGCTGCTGTTTTTCATCGGGTTGTTTATCTCCGTCAGCGGGCTGGAGCACACCGGCGTGCTGGTGGCCATCGCGGAGTTTATCGGGGTGATCAGCGGCGGCAACATCGCCATCATCATCGCCATCGTGCTGTGGCTCTCGGCCATCGCCAGCGCCTTTGTGGACAACATCCCCTTTGCCGCCACCATGGTACCGGTCATCCAATCCATGGCTGCTACCCAGGGGGTAGATTTAAACATGCTGGCCTGGTCCCTGTCCCTGGGCACGGATATCGGCGGCAACGCCACCCCCATCGGCGCTTCGGCCAACGTGGTGGGCACCTCGGTTGCCGCCAAGAGCGGGCACCCCATCGGCTGGGGCAAGTACTGTAAGTATTGCGTGCCGGCCACGGTTATGGTTATAATAGTATCAATGGTATGCTTATATATAAAATACCTGTAAAGGGTGGGGGAAGATGTATCAACAGCTGATCGTTACCATCGGCCGCGAATTTGGCAGCGGCGGGCACTACATCGCTGAAAAGCTCTCGGAGCGGCTGGATCTGCCGCTGTTTGACAAGAAGATTTTAGAGCACGTGGGCTACTCCCAGGAGGATATCCACAAGTACGACGAAAAGCCGGGCAATCCGCTGCTCTCCCGGCGGGTGGGGCGCTTTTCCAACTCCATTGAGGAGGTACTGGCCGAGCGGACCTTTGACTTTATCCGCGAGCTGGCGGAAAAGGGCGAGTCCTTTGTGGTGGTGGGGCGCTGCGCCGAGCAGGTGCTGCGGGAGAACCCCAACGCCTACTCCATCTTCGTGCTGGCCGATGAGGCCACCAAGGTCAAGCGCATTGCCGAGCTGTATACGCTGACCGAGCGCAAAGCCCTGGAGCTGATGCGCAAGCAGGACCGGCGGCGCAAATATTACCACAACACCCATAGCGACATCAAGTGGGGGGATTCCCGGGGGTACGACCTGTGCATCAATTCCAGCACCCTGGGCGTGGATAAGACGGTGGAGGCCATCTTGCAGTTTTTGGCGTTGCGTAAGGACAAGTAAGCGGCACGCAGGGCAGGCGGCTTTCGCTTTAGGGGCGCGGCGACTAAAGCGCCGGGGATGCCCCCGATGAGCGGTAAAGTAAAAAAAGGCTCCGGGCCTATAGCCCGGGGCCTTTTATGTTGTCGCGGCCCTACAGCCACTGGACAAAGCCGGTCTTATCTACGCGGTTATAGCCTGCCTTTTCGTAAAAGCGCAGGGTGCCCGCTGCCTTGGAGCCGGTGAGCAGCATCAGCTTATAGCACCCGGCCTGGCGGGCCCGCTCCCGGGCCGCGTGCAGCAGCCCCAGTCCCAGCCCCTGGCGGCGGAAGGCCGCATCGCACACCACGTTTTCCACCAGCGCATAGGGCCGCCGGCCGTGGGTGAGGTTGGGCAGGATGACCAGCGTGCAGGTCGCCCGGGGCACGCCCTCCACCTGCGCCACCAGCACCTGCATGCAGGGGTTGGCCAGCATTTCGGCCCAGGCGGCCGTTGCCGCTCCGTCCGGCGCCGCGCGCTCCCCAGGTTTAAGCTGGGCATACAGCGCCAGCAGGGCGGGCAGGTCGCTTGCCACAGCCTGGCGGATGGTGTGCGCCATCGTTCCGTCTCCTTCCATCATTTCCTGTCCTAGTCCTCCCGGGCAGCCACAGGCAAGGTGTACTAATGAGGGCAAAGCCGCGCTTTTCCCGCCTGTAGCCTGATCTCCGTCATTCCGAGCGGCGCGAGGCATCTCTTTACAACCTCTTAGCGCTGTCTATACCTCCCGTTCCGATAATCCCTCGCCTCCCTCTGCCCGAGGGAGGGGGACCGCCGAAAAGGCGGTGGAGGGAGAGATACCGCGCCGCATAGATTCAGCACGACCAACTACAAGACGCAGGAGATTCTTCGCTCGGCCTTGCGGCCTCACTCTGAATGACACGCCATTACCTTTTTGTCATTCCGAGCGCAGGCGAGGCATCTCTTTACAACCTCTTAGCGCTGTCTATACCTCCCGTTCTGATAATCCCTCGCCTCCCTCTGCCCGAGGGAGGGGGACCGCCGAAAAGGCGGTGGAGGGAGAGATACCGCGCCGTATAGATTCAGCACGACCAACTACAAGACGCAGGAGATTCTTCGCTTCAGCCTTGCGGCGTAAACCCAGCACTTTTCCCGCCTGTAGCCTGATCTCCGTCATTCCGAGCGGCACGAGGAATCTCTTGGCTACCGCTGGGCTTTGCCCCTGCCGCGCCGTATTGATTCAGCACGACCAACTACAGGACGCAGGAGATTCTTCGCTCGGCCTTGCGGCCTCACTCTGAATGACAGGGCTATCGCCCTTTTTCCGCTCTCTCCGTTGTTCTTTTCTATTGTACTACACCCGCCACCGGCTTATTTCCGGCCCTTGCCCTAGGCCTCCTCCAAAATGGCCAGGCCCCAGGGGGGCAGGCTGATCTCCTCCTCCGGTGCGATGGGCTTGCCGCCCACAAGCTCGGTGGCCGGGCCGCCGAACCAGTGCAGGCTGCGCCGCAACCCCGAATAGTTGAACAGGTAACGCACCGCTTTGCCCGCCCGGTTGCGCCCGCCCCGGGCGATCAGCGGGAAGTGCAGCGGCGGCGGGGCGATCCCCGCGTCCTTTGCGGCGGCCAGCGCCACGGCCTCCATGGCCTCCCCTTCCGGCAGGTAGCACCCCAAATACCAGGCCGCGCCACGGCCATAGGCATTGCGGGTCAGCGCCGCATAACTTCCCCAGAAGGGATGCGCGTAGCTGGCCAGCACTTGCGCGCCGCAGGGAGTCAAAAGCTCCATCCATCCGGCGGCTTTAGCCCCGGAAATGCCGGGCAGCTCCCCCTCCAGGGGCACCCCGCCTGGCAGGGTGAACTGGCTGTAGCTGGCCCCGAACACCTCGCTTAGCCCCGCGGGCTGCAGGGCGGCGCGCACCTTGGTCTCCTCGTCGCTAAAGCCGAACTTGAAGGTGGCCAGCAGATGCCCGCCGTCCGCCACGTAGCTTTTCAGCCTTTGCAAAAGCCCATCCTCCGCACAGTACAGCGCCGGGGCGATCAAAAGGTCGTAATCCGCCAGATTCGTACTCTCCGGGCCGATAAAATCGCAGCCGATATTCTGGCGGTAGAGCGCGTCGTACACCCCGCGCACCACGTCGTTGTATGCCACCCCGTCCCCCATGGGGAAGGCTTTGACTCCAGTGAGCGCCTCGTTAGAGACCAGGATGGCCACCCGGTTTTCCACCTTTAGGTCGATCAGCTTATCGCTCAGCCGCGCAAAGTCCGCGCCGATGGTGCAAGCCTCCTGGTAGGTGGGGTTGGGGGCAAAATCCTGGGAGAGCAGGCCCTTCCAATAGGTCTCGTAGCTGTTGTGGATGGAGTGCCAGTGCCAGTACATCACCCCGTTTGCGCCGCTGGCCAGGTGGCTGAAGGCCTGCAGCCGCAGCTGGCCCGGGTAGGGCAGCCACTGGGGGAAGCCCTGGGCCTCGGTCTCCAGCACCAAAAAGTTATCCTTTTTGAGCGAGCGGCTCATGTCCCCGCCAAAGGCGATCTCCGCGCCGGTGAGGTGATCCTGGGAGGGGTGGTAGATATCCACCCCCGCAAAGTCCAGCGGGGCGCAGGCGGCAAAGTGATCCACATCCGGCTGCACGCCGAAGGAGTAGCCCCGCCAATCGTAATCAAAATTATGGGTGATGAACTGATCTTCCCGGCGGTATTCGTTGACAATATCCGCCTGCCACTGCAAAAACTCTGTGACCAACTCCCGTTGGAAGCGGGCGAACGCCCCGGTCAGCGAGGCGTTGATGCTGCCCCGCACGTCCGGAAAATCCTCCCAGGCGTCGATGCGGTTGGACCAGTAGTCCAGCCCGAAGGCCTTGTTCATCGCCTCCAGCGAGCCGTTAAAGCGCCGCTTTAAGTGCGCTACGAACTGGCGCTGCACGCTCTCCCCGGCGGTGCCGTAATGCTTGGTCTCGTTATCCAGCTGGTAGCCGATGACGCAGGGCGCGTCCTTGACGTGTTCGAGCAGTTTACGGATCACCCGCTCGCCGTAATAGCGGTAGGCCGGGTGGGTGATGTCCATGTTCTGCCGGTGGCCGTACAGCCCCCGGCCCTGCTGCGTCATCGCCAGCACGTCCGGGTGCCGGGCCGCAAGCCAGGCGGGGATGGCGTAGGTAGGCGTGCCCACGATCACGTCGATGCCCGCCTTCTCCATGGCGCAGAGCGCCCGGTCGATATGGGTAAAATCGAACACGCCGGGCTGGGGCTCCAGCGTGGACCAGGTGGATTCGGCAATGCGCACGGTATTGATGCCCGCCGCCCGCATCATCTCCACGTCCTTTTCCAGCCGCTCGCAGGGCATGTATTCGTCGTAATAGGCCGCGCCGTAGCGCAGCTTGGGGAAGTGCTTCATCTTCTATCCCTCCCGGCCTTCCCGGTCGTAAGCGTCCATCAGGGCCAGGCCGTCCTGGTGGTGGCCGGCGTAGTTGGCAAACAGCCAGGCCTCGATCATCCGCAGCGCCTCGGGCACGGTGATCATCCAGGCGCCGGTGCAAAGGATATTGGCGTTGTTATGCTCCCGGCTCATGATGGCCTGGAAGATGTCAAAGCACAGCGCCGCGCGCACCCCGGGCACCTTGTTGGCCGCCATGGCCATGCCCTGGCCGGTGCCGCACAGCAGGATGCCCCGGTCCACCTGGCCGGAGACCACCAGGTCCGCCACCTTTTTGGCCTCGGTGGCAAACAGGCCTTCCTGGGCGGAATCGCACCCCACGTCGTAAACGCTGTAGCCGTTTTGCTCCATCACCCGGAGGATCTCCACCTTAAAATCGTAGGCTGCCGGGTCGCACCCCATGGCGATCTTGAGTTGTTGCTGCATGAATTTTTCCCCCTTCTTTTACTGCTTGTAACATTATAGCGCCGCCAGGCGGGCCAGCGCCTCCTCCTTGGTGGGGAGGAAGCACACCTGCCGCCCGCGGTTGCTCTCGCGGATAAAGTCCTGCAGGGGCTTGCTGGTATAGCGGGTAAAATCCCCGTAAAAGGCCGCGCGTATCCCGTAGGTGACGAACTTTTGCAGGATCTCCCCGGCCATGCCACTGCTGAGGATGAAAAATTCCGCCGGCATGGCCCGTTTATCCACGGCCACCCGCTCGGCCCCGGCGGCGTATTTGACGTCCATGATCAGGTCCAGCGCCTGTGCAGCGCTTGCGATGCGGGCACCCGCCCCGCCCAGGTGGGCGATGGGGATGCCGTCTATGATTAAGGTTTCGATATCCATGTTTTTTCTCCTTTCATTTTTCCATATCCCGCGCTTTCTTTTTTCATTCTACCATATTTTGCCCGGCAGTGCGCAGGGAAGGCCGGGCGGTTTTTTGGGCGCGCGGGGGAAAGGGCGGGCCGGGGGCGGGGAAGGTTAGACGCCTGCCCCGTGCAGCGCGGTGCGGGCTGGGGTGGCTTTTCAGGCGGGCCAGGCAGCGAGCGGTTGAGCGGGGGGCGCGCGGGAAAAGTACAAACCGAGGCGGAAAGAGTTAAGACGCCTGCCCGTACAACGCGGTGCGGGCCGGGAGGGTGCAAAGAGATTCCGCGCATTCGCTCGGAATGACGGGGTTGTAAGCTGTCGGGCGGGTGGAAAAGTATGGGTTTTGTTCGGGGGAAAAACTTAACGCAAGGTAGAGAGGAAAGTTAAGGAACGACTCCACTAGGTTAAGGGGGAAGGGGGATTCCGATTTCCCCCTTTACCCCCTTAACAATCCCTAATCCCCCCAAACGGCCACTCCGTGGTGGGGACGGAGGTTTCTCAAGCTCTCCTATGCAGATAAACAGATATATTTTCCACTCGTTTCGCCTATACTCTGCCCTTCGGATCAACCCATACTTGCCTCCCTCTGACGAGGGAGGTGGCGCGCCTTTAGGCGCGCCGGAGGGAGAGATTCCTCTGCATTTCCCGCCCGCAGTCTGGCCTTCCCGCCGACCCTTGCGCACACAAAAAAGCGCCCCCGAAAAACGGGGGCGCTTGCAGCAAATGCGGTTTTATTTGGCCACGATGTTGACCAGCCGGCCGGGCACCACGACCACTTTTTTGATCTCCTTGCCCTCCAGCATGGCGGCGATCTTCTCATCCGCCAGCGCGGCGGCCTTGGCCTGCTCTTGGGTGGCGTCGCTGGGGAGCGTGATGCGCCCGCGCACCTTGCCGTTTATCTGCAGGGCCAGCTCCACGTGGGAGCGGGTGAGCTTGCTCTCGTCAAATTCCGGCCACTTCTGGTTGAATACCGAGTAGGGGTAGCCCATCTTTTCCCACAGCTCCTCGATAAAGTGGGGGGCAAAGGGCGCCATCATCAGCATTAGGTCGCGCACCACTGCCTCCAGATAGGTCCCGTCCACGTTGCCCTCGCCCTCGTACTTGTACAGGGCGTTGACCAGTTCCATCATCCGGGCGATGGCGGTGTTGAACTGGAACTTCTCGGTATCGTTCGTCACGGCCTGGATGGTGCGGTGGCGCACGTACTCCACCTCTTCATCGGAGCGGCCCTTTTGTCCGCGCAGGGCGATGGCACGCTCTACCAGCCGCTCCACCCGGTCTAAAAAGCGGGCTACGGACTTGATGCCGTTGTCGTTCCAGGGGCCGCCCTCGGTGTAGGCAAAGCCGAACATCAGGTACATGCGGAACACGTCGCTGCCGTATTGCTCCACAAACCCGTCGGGCGAGATCACGTTGCCGCGGGATTTGCTCATCCGCATCCCGTCCGGCCCCAGGATGATGCCCTGGTGTACCAGGGATTTGAAGGGCTCGTCAAAGGAGAGGTAGCCCAGGTCCCGCAGCGCCTTGGTAAAGAACCGGGCGTAAAGCAGGTGCATGCAGGCGTGCTCGGCGCCGCCCACGTACTTGTCCACCGGCAGCAGTTTGTTGGTCCACTCCTTGTTAAAGGCCTCGCTGCCGTCGTGGGCGTTGGGGTAGCGCAGGAAGTACCAGGAGGAGCAGACAAAGGTGTCCAGCGTGTCCGGGTCTCTGCGGGCCGGGCGGCCGCACTTGGGGCAGGTGGTGTTCATAAAGCCCTCATGGCTGGCCAGGGGGGAGGAGCCGTCCGGGGTAAAGTTCACGTCGTAGGGCAGCTGCACCGGCAGCTCCGACTCGGGCACGGGCACGGTGCCGCAGTGCTCGCAGTGGATCATGGGGATGGGCGCGCCCCAGTAGCGCTGGCGGCTGACCAGCCAATCCCGCAGGCGGTAGTTGACCTTAAAGCCGCCCTTGCCCTGCTCTTTCAATTCGTTTAAGATGGCCTCCCGGGCCTGGGCTCCGGTCAGCCCGTCCCGCTTATCGCTGTTCACCAGCACGCCGTCCTCGCAGAACGGCAGCGCATCCTCGCCGCCGTCGGCGGACTTGATGACCCGCTCGATAGGCAGGTCATACTTGGTGGCAAAGGCAAAGTCCCGCTCGTCATGGGCGGGCACGGCCATCACCGCGCCGGTGCCGTAGGAGTAGAGTACGTAATCCGCCACCCAGATGGGCACCTTGCGGCCATTGATGGGGTTGACGGCATACGCGCCGGTAAACACGCCGGTCTTTTCCCGGGTGGTGGAAAGCCGGTCGATCTCACCCATGCGGGCGCACATCTTTTGGTATTCCTCCACCGCCGCCCGGTTTTCGGGGGTGGTGATCTCGTCCACCAGCGGGTGCTCCGGGGCCAGCACCACATAGGTGCAGCCGTACAGCGTGTCCGCACGGGTGGTAAATACGGTAAAGCCGTCCTTGCGCCCGTCCAGCGCAAAGGTGACCTCGCCGCCCACCGAGCGGCCGATCCAGTTGCGCTGCATCATCTTGGTCTTTTCCGGCCAGTCCAGCTTGTCCAGGTCGTTTAACAGCTCATCGGCATACTGGGTGATCTTAAAGAACCACTGGGTCAGGTTGCGCCGCTCTACGATGCTGTGGCACCGCTCGCACGCCCCGTCCACCACCTGCTCGTTGGCCAGCACCGTGTTGCAGCTGGGGCACCAGTTCACCGGCGCCTCCTTGCGGTAGGCCAGCCCCGCCTCGTACAGCTTTAAAAAGATCCACTGGGTCCACTTGTAGTAGTCCGGCATGCAGGTCTTGATCTCGTAATCCCAGTCAAAGGTCGCGCCCATGGCTTTGAGCTGGCGCTCCATGGTCTCGATATTTTTAAAGGTGGAATCCTGCGGGTGCACGCCGGTCTTAATGGCGTAGTTCTCCGCCGGAAGCCCGAACGCGTCAAACCCCATGGGGTGGAACACGTTGTAGCCCTGCATGCGCTTAAAGCGCGCCCAGGAATCCGTGGGCCCGTAATTGTACCAGTGGCCCACGTGCAGCTTGGCCCCGGAGGGGTAGGAGAACATCTCCAGGCAGTATAATTTGTTGTCCGCATCCTCTTTGTTGAAGCGGTACAGCCCGGTCTCCTCCCATTTCTTTTGCCATTTGGCCTCTACCCGTTTGGCGTCCATGCTTAATACTCTCCTTCCAAAATCCCGTTTCGGGTCAATGCGGGCCAAGGGCGCGCCCCCGGCCCCGCATTTTCGCTACGCTTGTACCCAACCATTATAATGAAAAGGGCCTTAAAACACAAGCGGCAGCGGCAAATCTCTGGCGGGTGGGATGGAACTCAGCGGTGGGGAATAATCCAAAAACGTTATTGGGGAGAGCAAGGCCGTAAGGGCGCGCGAAGAATCTCTTGCATTGGCAGTGGGCGGGGCTTTGCCGCCGTGGCAGGGGTGACAGGTTGGAAAGACAGCAATATGGGCGCCAGCCGTTTCCGGGCTTTGACGCAAAAAAACCCGGCCTTTGGGCCGGACCGCAGTTTTGCGCTATCCCCTGGACAGCTCCTTCTCGCAGGCGGCTGCGGCAGCTTCCACCGCCCGCAGCAGGCGCGGGATATCCGGCTCCTTGGGCCCTGCGCAGTCCCGCAGGATCGACAGGTACATAGAAAAATCCGTCAGCGCCAGCAACAGGCATTTGCATTCGCCGTCATTGGCCAGGGGGAATTCCTCCTTCACCAGCGCCAACAGGGGGGATAGTTTGTCAGACATGCCAACGTCCTCCTTATATAAACTTTCGCCTTAATTTTGGTCATGGAGCAGGCGGGATATTTCCGCTTCGGTTATGCCGGTCGCTTGGGCGTATCTGCGCAGCTGTTCGGGGGAAGCGTTGCACAGCAGGCGGCGCAGCAGGGCACGGCTGTCCGCATCCATTTTTAACCATAGGATAAACGCCCGGCGGATATCATCGTCCATAGCGGCCTCCCGCAGGTAAATTTGTAGGTTTTATTGGGGGCATCTCTCCCTCCGGCGCACCCATTGGGTGCGCCACCTCCCTCGTCAGAGGGAGGCAAGTGTGAGTTAACCCGAAGAGCAGAGCATAAGCGAAACGAGTGGAAAACATATCTTTTTATCTGCATAGGAGAGCTTGAGAAACCTCCGTCCCCTCCACGGAGTGGCCGTTTGGGGGGATTAGGGATTGTTAAGGGGGTAAAGGGGGAAATCGGAATCCCCCTTCCCCCTTAACGAATAAAATTCGTTCCCTAACTTTTCTCCCTGTCTCGCAATATCCTCGTTTTCTCCCTGAATAAAACCTATAATTTATCATAGAATAGAATTTATAAACTGTCAATAATTCAAATAATGACATTAGATAAATTAACAAAATGGGAATGCTTGACGCGTTTTGCGTCCGAACTTAAACTGAATAAAAAAGGAAGATGGAGGCGGAAACGGTGGGAGAGCGTTTATACAGGCTGCGCGAAGAACTTGGTTTGAGTCAGCGGGCGTTTGCTCGCAAAGTAGGCATATCTCAGGCCACGGTCAGCGCGGTGGAGCTGGGCAAGCGCGAGCTGTCCACCGGCCAGATCAAAATGGTGTGCGGCGCCTTCATGGTGAACGAGGCGTGGCTGCTGCGCGGCGAGGGCGAGATGTTCCAGCCCGCCAAAGACGCCAATGAATTTCTGGAGGCCCTTAACCAAATGGACGCGGGCATGCGCCAGCTTACCCTCAAAATCGCCCGGCTGATCCTGCAAGAGCAGGAAAGGCGGGAGGGGAAGTAGACTATCGACTCATATGGGAGGGTATAGGTACAAAATGGATGCTAGACAGGAACACTACAGAAGACTGTTACTTTTTGAACAGTTGTTTGAGGGCAAGAATAAGTTTAAAGGTCCATTATTTCACTATACAAGGAGGCAGGGACTTACTGGAATCCTTCGAAGTGATAGTTTAATATTTTGGTTTTCGGCGGCTAATAAGTTAAATGATATGGAAGAAGGAGAAGAAATATATTCCATTGTTTATGCTGTAGGCAACAAGTTATTAAATGAACACAACATTTCAGAAGATTTTTTTAACTGTTTATTGAATTGTTGGATTTTATCTAAAGTAGTCGCACCCTTTAGCTATTATACTGATGATGGTGACAAAAGAGAGATACTAGATGAATATGATGTTTATATTTTATCTTTATCAAGATCTAAAGACTTGGCTTCAATGTGGAGAAGTTATACTAATCTTCCAGAACATGATGGTTTTGTAATTGGACTTGATCAAAATGTAAAGGATTATTTTCTATCTAGAACTAAGGACTTATACTATCAAGCTGTGCATATGCAGTTTAGAGAAATCATTTATGAAGATAGTATAAAACATAAAATACTTTACAATGATTTGCTTTTGCTTTATAAATATTTTTGTGAAGCTAAGGAGCGAGCTCAAAATTTTGTTATGGTATATTTATCCTCGCTGAGGTTTTCATTTAAAAATCAAGGATTTTGTGATGAACATGAAGTGCGCTTTATTGTTAAGTTGCCAAGCAATGTGCCTTTGCCAGGATGTAGCAAAAAACCTTACAAGATAGAAATAAGAGAAGGAGATGGGTATAGTATACCTTATATAGAATTCCCTTTACCCAAAAAATATTTAAGCAGTATTACCATTGCACCTACGATGGCGGTAGACGAAACAAATCTATACTTACGATCTTTATTGCAAAGCAGGATGTATGACGACAATCAAATACAGTTGGATGCTTCTAAAATAAAACTCCGTTTTTAAAAGTGTATATAGCAATCCACAAGCCAAAGCCCCCGGAACTCCGGGGGCTTTACCCTTACCTTTTCTTATTTTATCCTCACACGCGCGTCAAGTGTCAATCCGCCGCGTCCGCTGGCAGCCCCAGGATAAAGTCCTTCAGGGCGGCGTTGCGCGCCTCGGGGCAGGCGGCCGGGCCGGGGAGGGTGGTGAGGCGGGCGGGGCAGCCGCCGGCCTTGAGCCTCTCCAGCAGGGCGGGGGCCTCGGCATCCTCCGGCGCGGCGTAAAGGGAGAGGGCGGGCTTTTCGCAGCCCAGGGCGTCGGCAAGCGCGGGCAGGGCGTGCGCCGCGGCCTGGCCCCCCTCCGGCGTGCCGAATACGTAGGCATACTGCGCCGCGTTCCAGTGCGGGGCCAGGTTTTGGGGCGTGGGCTCCAGCAGCCCGAAAAAGCTGGCCGCCCTGCCGTAGCGGCCGGGGTGCTTCAGCGCCAGGCGCAGCGCCGCGTATCCCCCCATGGAGAACCCGGCGATAAAGGTATCCTCCCGCCGCTGGGATACGGGCAGCATCTGGCCGATCACCTGGGGCAGGCCGTTTAGCAAAAAGTCCTCCCAGGGGTCGCCCCGCTCTAGGTCCAGGCCAAAGCTGTTCTCAATGGTGGGGCAGACCACCACTAGGTCCCGCTGGGCGGCGTAGGCCTCAGCCAGGGTAAAGCGCAGCGGGTCCACACCGCTTTCCCCCTCCGCGTGCAGCAGGTAGAGTACCCTGAATTTCTGGCCGTAAAACGCCGCCTCGCTCATCCGGGCGTGGTGGGGCGCGTCCCCATATTGGGGGATCACCACATCCATCGTGGCCGTGCCGAATGCGGAATAGTTGATCTCAAGCCTTGCCATACCTTATTTCCCCCTCTTTTGAAAGTGATGCGGCGCCTCGGGCAGCTTTTCCACCGGCAGCCACTCCAGCAGGCGCTCGATATACGCGCTCCAGAAATCCCAGTTGTGCACGCCCGGGCCCTCCATATAGGTGTGGTCCAGCCCCTTGGCGCGGAAAAAGTCCCGCATGTCGCAGTTGATCTCGTAGGTAAAGTCCTCCGTACCGCAGGCGGAAAACAGCCGGGGCATGGGGTTGCCCTGCGCCAGGTTGCGCTCCACCAGAAAGCGGATCTCCCGGTCGGTGCCGATCAGGCTGTCCGCCGGCACCAGCGTGCGGCTGCCGGTGTGGCGCGCCCGCAGGTCCGCCACGATGTCCAAGGGGCTGGACAGGCTGCCCGCGCAGGCGTAGCGCTCCGGGTGGTTCAGGGCGATGCGGTAGGAGAAGTACCCGCCCATGGACAGCCCGGCGATAAAGGTATCCTCCCGCCGGTTGGAGATGGGTAGCATCCGCTGCAGATAGGCCGGCAGCTCCTGGGAGAGGTAGGCGTAATAGTCCGCATCCGCCCGGGAGGAGGTAAAATCGCGTATGCTGGGCATGACCACCAGCAGGTCCCGCGCCTCGGCCAGGTCGGCAATGCGGGTGCGCGTCAGCCAGTCGCTGTAGTTATCCCCGCCGCCGTGCACCAGGTAGAGCACCTTGAATTTTTCCGGGATGGGGGCATAGGTCACCTTTCTGCCCTCCGGGTCGCCAAAGGTCTGCCGCCGCAGGGGATAGATAATGTTCACATCCGTGCTGGCGCGCAGCGCCTGCGAGCGCAGGGTCAACCGTAAGATCGCCATGTTTTCTTCCTCCTTTTTTTATTTGATATAGGGATCAACGGGGCAGCCGCCCCGTTTCGCTTGCGCGATGCGAGCAATGTGCTTGCCTCCCTCGTTTGAGGGAGGTGGCAGGCGCAGCCTGACGGAGGGAGTAGAGCAGCCTTACCCCCGCCCCAAGCCGAGCGGCTCGGGGGCTGAAGGACAGGGGTCTCACCTTACAGCCCCGCCGGTTGGCCAGGGTAAACGCCAGTTTCCGTCATTCCGAGCGCCGGCGAGGAATCTCTTGACAACCGCCCGGCCGGGGCCCGCGCCCCGCCGTTTGGGCAATGTGCTTGCCCACATCTCACCTTACGGCCCCGCCGTTTCCGCGGCGGGCTGCGCAGGGGCGGGGAGGCCTGCCCGCGTCCGCTCCTTTTTCAGGTACCACACGTACCAGGCCACCGTGGCGGCGGCCAGCCCCGTGGCCACCCAGTACAGCCCCGCGTAGCCCAGCCCCAGAAACAGCCCCCAGGCCATGGCCCCCACGCCGGAGCCCACGTCCTTGGCGCCGAAGAACAGGGAGTTGGCCGCGCCCCGGGTATCCGGCCCGGCGTGGCGCACGGCCGATACGTTGAGCAGCGTATAAAGCCCGCTGTAGCCAAACCCATACAGCAGCCCGGCGCTCCAGATGCCCGGCTCGCCCAGGGCAGGGGTCAGGGCGATCAGCGCGTAGGCAGTCACCAGCAGGATGCCGCTGCCCACCGCCACGGGGATGTCCCCAAACCGGTCGCACAGGCGGCCCAGGGCGAACTTGGAGAGCACCAGCCCAAACACGTTCACCGTGAAAAAGGCGCTGGCCCCGCCCACCCCCAGGCTGGCCGCGAAAAAGGCCAGGTAGGTGGAAAGCGCCGTCTGGCACAGGATAAAGATCACCAAAATGCCGGAGGGCAAAATAGCCCCGCTGCGCACTGCCTTTTGCCAAAACCCGCCCTTTGGCCCTTTGGGCTGGGGCGCGTGGTCGTAGTGGACCAGCAGCAAAAGCCCCAGGCAGAGCAGGGAGGCGGCGGCCCCCACCCAAAACAGGTACTGGAAGCCCGCCTGCGCCAGAACAAGCCCCAGCGCCGGCCCGGCCGAGAGCGCCACCGCGTTGCCCAGGGAGAAGTAGCTCATCCCCCGGGTGAGGTTCTCCGGCGGCACCATGGCCGTGGCCACCGTGCCAAGGGCGGTGGTGATCAGCCCCAGCCCCGCCCCCTGCAGTATCCGCAAGGCCAGCATCAGGGGCAGGTTATCGCAAAGGAAATAGGCGGCGAATACCCCCACATACAGGGCGATGCCGGCAAAGGCTGTCTTTTTGCCGCCAATGCGGTCCACCAGCGCCGTGGCAAAGGGCCGGGCCAGCAGCGCGGCCAGCGTACAGGCCGTGGTGGCGCTGCCCGCCAGGGATTGCTCCACCCCCAGGGCCACCACGAACAGCGGCATGGCCGATACCGTCATCTGCAAACAGATGGTGGTTATACAGCTGAGCGGCGTCACCAGGATAAACGAGGGGGTAAAGAGTTTGGGGCGGGCTTTTTCCAAGGCGCTCTCCTCCTTCACAGGGTATTTACGGGGCGCTTGGCCCCTTTATGCCCATCATAGCAGAAGGATAGATTGACAAACAAACCGATTTGACCTAGGATTTATGTAGAAACTGCATAAATCCTCCGGGCATGCTGCGGCGGCAGCCGGGCCGGTGCCTCCGCCTGTAACCCTGGCCTCTGCCATTCAGAGCGTTGCCCGGAAGGACGGAAGCGAGAACCCTCACACAGCATTTCACCCGTGCAACCCGCGTAAAACAAGGCCTGAAGGCTGGCGGAAACGAAATAAGGAGGCGCGCATGAAGACCGAGTTCATCGAGGAATTTGTAGTGCTGGCGGATACCGGCAACTTTTTGGAGGCGGCCGAGCGGCTGTATATCGCCCAATCCTCCCTCTCGCGGCATATCCGCGCCATGGAGCAGGAGCTAGGGGAGCCGCTGTTTGAGCGCACCACCCGCCACGTGGCCCTGAGCGAGTTCGGCCGCATCTTTTTGCCCTATGCCCGGGAGATCGCCGCGCTGCAGGCCGGCTACCGCCAGGCCCTGGGGCGCTACCGCAGCGCGCTGGGCGGCACGCTGGCAGTGGGGCTGGTGCCCGCCGTGGCCCGCTACCCCGTTACCGATATGCTGATGGCCTTTGGCCGGGAAAACCCCGGGGTCAAGCTCAACCTGGTGGAGGAGGATTCCAATATCCTAAGCCAACGCCTGCTCTCCGGCCAGCTGGACCTGGCCTTTTTGCGGGAGGGGGAGGCCAAGGCCGCCGGGCTTAAACGCATCCCACTTTACCGGGACAGCCTGTGCGCGCTGCTGCCCCCGGGGCATCCGCTGGCCGGGGAAAAGGCCCTGCGGCTAGAGCAGCTGCGCGACGAGGCGTTTTTGCTGCTGCCCCAGGGCACGCTGGTGCACGCGCTCAGCCTTGAGGCCTGCCGCCGGGCGGGCTTTGCGCCCCGCATCGCCTACACCGGGCACCGGGGGGAGAACATGGCCCGCATGGTGCAGGGGGGCATGGGGGTGGCGCTTTTGATGCGCACGCCCTCCATGGAAATGGCGGGGGAAGGGGTGGCGGTGCTGCCCATCGTTCCGGAGGTGGCCACCACCATCAGCCTGGTCTACCCCGGGGAGCGGACCCTCTCCCGGGCGGGAAAAAGGCTGCTGGACTATGTGCGCGGGCCGGGCCGCGCGGCCTTGAAGGAGGCCTTGCCGCTGCAGGAGCCGGGCTGATGGACGCCTGGTTTTGAGCGGACCCATTTGCCGTTTGCAAAGCCCCTGGGCTGCCCCGGGGGTTTTGCCCTATCTTTACATACCTGCCGCGGGCACACGTTGACAAACAGGCGGGGTTTGCAATAGGATGGAGGGCGTATAGCGATCATGCAAGAAAGGGGAGCGCGCGATGGATAGGGAGAAGTGCTGCTGCTTTACCGGCCACCGGCCCGAGAAACTGCCCTGGGGGAGCGACGAGGGCAGCCCGGCCTTTCGCCGGGCCATGGCGGCGGTGGAGGCGGCCATCATCGCCCGGATCGAGGATGGCTGCACCTGGTTTTATACCGGCATGGCCCGGGGGATGGACCTTTGGGCGGCGCAGATCGTGCTCAAGTACCGGGATCTGGGCGCGGGCGAGCGGCTGGGGGTGCGGCTGTGCGCCGTGCTGCCCTGTGCGGATCAGGCGGCCCGCTGGAGCAGGACGAACCGGGCGCGGCACGAGCAGGTGCTGGCGCAGGCGGACAGAAAGGTGGTGCTGGCCCCCCGGTACGCGCCGGGCTGCATGCAGGCGCGCAACCGCTATCTGGTGGAGCATGCCGGGCACATCATCGCCCTGTACGATGGCCGTAGCCCCGGCGGCACCCGCCAGACGCTGGAGCTGGCCCGCCGGGCCGGGCTGGCCGCCACAGTGATCGACCCCGCCGCGCCGGCCCTCTACCCCTCGCTGCTGGGCGGGGGATGATCCCTTGTGTTATATAAGGAAGAAAGAGGGAAGGCCTGGCTCCCATCCCTGTCTGGAGCGCGGGTGGCGCTTTGCCCCCAGCGGCGGGCGGGATGGCCTGAAGTGCGCAGCGGTAAGAGCGGCCACAAGGGCGGCAGTCCCACAGCAACGCCGGATAAAGCCCAACCCTTACTGCCGTGCCCCGTCCCTTATTACAATCTCACTCCCTGAAACGACCAAAAGGGCGTATAGCCCCGTTGCAATTCGGGGACGGGTGGGTTAAAATAGAAATGGTGTTTGTAAACCCAGTTGAATTAAAGGACGAAGATTGAAGGAGGGCTTTATACATGTGCGCCAAATACACGGCTAAAACCGAAATGATCCCGGGGCTGGAGATCGAGCAGATCGTGCTGGAGGGCGAGGGCCAGGTGGCCAAACTCGCGCCGGCCAAGGGCGGCAACCTGTTTTCCTATGTGGTGGACGATCTGGAGATGCTGGAGACCCCGGCCAACTTTGACGGGGCGGGCACGGGCTACGGCTTCCCGGTGATGTTCCCCTATGCCAACCGCATCGTGGACGCCACCTTCCAGTTCAAGGATAAAAAGTATCAGGTGGTCAAAAACGGCGTGCCCAAGGTGCTGCACGGCATCGTCAACGACGAGGCCTTTACCGTGGAGGACGTTTGCGCCTGCGAGGACAAGGCCAGCGCCACCATCTCCATCGAGTTTGCGCCGGGCGGGGTGCTGTACACCATCTTCCCGTTCTACCTGAAGCTGTATATGACCTATTCCATCTCCAAAGACGGCCTGCGCCTGGATTGGGCCGTGGAGAATAAGGACAGCAAGGAAGCGCCCTTTGGCTTTGGCGTGCACACCTTCTTCAACAAGCTGGACCCGGTGACCGATACTTTTGTGACCGTGCCCAACCGCCTGATGATGGAAACGGATAACTGCTACCCCACCCGCAAGATGCTGGATACCCAGGGCACCAGCTGGGATCTGTCCGAGGGCAAATGCCTGGCGGAGATGAACTTTGACAACCTGTTCGGCGGGTTCGACTCCTCCAAGGTCTCCACCATCGAGTACCGCAAGAGCGGGCGCAAGCTGGAGCTGCGCGCTTCTGACGATATGAAGTACATGGTCATCTTCACCCCGCCCATGCGCGCGGGCGGCTTCTGCCTGGAGAACCAGACCAACGCCACGGACGGCTTCAACATGCTGGCCCAGGGCAAAAAGGATATGGGCAACGTCATCGTGCTGCCCGCGGGCGGCCGCCACGAGGGGTGGATCACCCTGCAGGCCGGCTACCTGAAATAAGGCTTAAAACGCCAGGCGGCGCTTCCGGTTCATCCCGGGGGCGCCGCCTTTTTGCCCCGGTGGCGAGCCCCCATTTGGGGCGGGTAAGGGCGATAAAAAACGGTAGCAAAAGCTAGAGCGGCATAAGCGCCCGAACTTGGGGAATATATTCCCCATAGCAAATTGACAAACGCCCGGCAATATATTAAAGTATGATTATAAACCAAGTAAATTTAGCAGGTTCCCAAGGGGCCCGTAGGGCCAGCACACATCCGTCGTCCTTCGCTTTTGAAGAAGGGGTCACCCTATGTTTTGACTAAAAAGGAGAGGTGCGAATCCATGTCCCAAGAAAAACTCAGCATTTCCACCCGTATCCCACTTTCCAGCGGCAACAGCATCCCCCAGTTCGGCTTCGGCGTTTGGCAGCTGGGCAGTGGCGAGGAGGCCAAGCGCGCCATTTTGTGGGCGCTGGAGGCGGGCTACCGCCATTTTGATACCGCCGCGGCTTACCAGAACGAGGGCGTCGTGGGCGAGGCCATCCGCGAGAGCGGCGTGCCCCGGGAGGAGATCTTCATCACCACCAAGCTGGCCAACATCCACCAACGGGACGGCCGCCAGCGCCACGGCTTTGAAAAGAGCCTGGAGAACCTGGGGCTGGATTATATCGACCTTTACATCCAGCACTGGCCGGTGCCGGGGCGGTATAAAGAGTCCTGGGCCATTATGGAGGATTACTACAAACAGGGGCTGACCAAGGCCATCGGCCTTTCCAACTTCCGCGTCAGCCATTTAAAGGAAATTATGGCGGATGCCACAGTCATGCCTGCGGTGGATCAGATCGAGTTCAACCCCGGCATACAGGATTATGAGACCATCAACTTCTGCAAGGAGCACAATATCGCCGTGGAGGCCTGGAGCCCCTTAGGCGGCGGCATGGCCGCCAGTGACCCCACCATTGCGGCCATCGCCCAGAAATACGGCAAGAGCGGCCCGCAGGTGGTGCTGCGGTGGATCCTGCAAAAGGGCATCATCGTGTTCCCGCGCTCTTCCAAACAGGAGCGCATCGTGCAAAACGCCGACGTGTTCGACTTCGAGCTAGCCGCCGAGGATTGCGCTAAGATCGACGCGCTCAACGCCTGGAAGCGCACCGGCCGCGACCCGGATCATCCGGAGGGCTTTATCTACCGCGTGCTGGACTAGGGGGATGGCATCCCTTTTAACCGCCCAAGGCGGGGGAGGAAAGCGGAGGCTTTATTGCCCGATCAAGGCGAAGCGGTATCGCTGTTAACAGCATTTGGGGATAACATCCCTTTTAACCGCCCAAGGCGGGGAAGAAAGCAGAGGCTTTATCGTCCGTCCAAGGCATAACGGGCGCGTCCGGCTAATAGGCTAGGCTGTCCGCCGTCATTGCGAAGCGGCAGCGGGGAATCAGCTACCCCCTCTCGGCCACGCCTACGCTCCGCCGCCGGGGCAAAGTGCCCGCACCCAACGCGCTTTACTATTGCGCGTACCCTTGCCTCCCTCTGCTAAAGGGAGGTGGCAGGCGAAGCCTGACGGAGGGAGAGGGAGGCCCAGCTGCCAAACTTTGTCGTTCCGAAGCGGCAGCTGGGAATCCGCTACCCCCTCTTGGCCGCGCCTATGCCCGGCCGCCGGGGCAAAGCGCCCGCACCCAACGCGCTTTACTATTGCGCGCACCCTTGCCTCCCTCTGCTAAAGGGAGGTGGCAGGTGGAGCCTGACGGAGGGAGAGGGAGGCCCGGCTGCCAAACTTTGTCGTTCCGAAGCTGCAGCGGAGAATCCGCTACCCCCTCTTGGCCACGCCTATGCCCGGCCGCCGGGGCAAAGCGCCCGCACCCAACGCGCTTTGCCATTGCGCGCACCCTTGCCGCTTAACCTAACGCCTGAAAAGTTTTAGACCGGAGAAATATCTTTCAGGACCAGAAGACATTTTATTTAGGAGGAAACCCACATGTACAAAGAAGTCATCACCCTGGGCGTGATGCCCACGAAGCGGCCCACCTTCTCGCTGGAGACCGCCACCAAGGAAAAAGACGCGCTGATGCCCATCTTCCGCGCGCAGATGCCGGAATTCGTCAAGCTGGTGGATTGCGACGACATCCTGGCCGAGAACAACGGCATGGGCGCTTTCCCGGAGGATATCGACAAAGTCGTGGCCAAGTTCAAGGCCAATAACGTAGACGCGCTCTTCTTCCCCTTCTGCGACTTCGGCTGTGAAGAAGTGGTGGTGGGCGTGGCCAAGCAGTTCAAGCTGCCGGTGCTGGTCTGGGGCAGCCGGGATAAGGTCTCCACCTGGGAGCACCGGGAGAAAGAGACCCAGTGCGGCCTGTTTGCGGCCACCAAGGTGCTGCGCAACTATGGGGTGACCTTCAGCTACATCTTCAACTGCGAAAAGGACAGCCCGGTGTTCGTAGAGGGCTTTGAGAAGTTCATCCGCGTAGCCAGCGTCTTAAAGAGCCTGCGCAACCTCACCGTGGCCGAGATCGGCGACCGGCCGCCGCAGTTCTTCAGCGTGATCCACAACCAGCTCAACCTCATTCGGGACTTTGGCATCACCGTAAAGCCCATCGCCATCGCCCTGGTCAAA
Organism: Luoshenia tenuis; assembly: GCF_014384745.1. NCBI lineage: Bacteria > Bacillati > Bacillota > Clostridia > Christensenellales > Christensenellaceae > Luoshenia > Luoshenia tenuis. The sequence continues at coordinate 33,153 of NZ_JACRSO010000004.1, read as the reverse complement.
GAGCGTACCGAGCAGATCCTCGCCGAAAAAGGCAAGGCCCTGACCGATTACTATGCCGAGTACACCGCCCGTATCGATTGCTCCCGCACCGAGGATGAAGTGGTGTGGAAGCTGCTGGCCTTTGAGATGGCCGTCGAGCAGCTGATGGATGAGCACGGCGCCCGCTGCGCGGCGCTGGATTGCCCGGGCCTGCGCAACGTGCTGGGGCTCAAGTCCATCTGCGCCATGCAGGGCGAGTTGACCGACCACGGCTATCCCACCTCCTGTGAGACGGACGTGTGGGGCGCCATCGGCCAGCTGATGTGCACCGCCGCCACCCTGGGACAAGAGGCCGAGTTCCTGGCCGACTGGACCTACCGCCACCCGGATAACGACAATGCCGAGCTGATCTGGCACGGCGGCCCGTTCGCCTATTCGCTGGCCACCAAGGAGCGCAAGCCCCGCCTGATCGACGGCGTGTCCGCCTGGGAGATGAAGCAGGGGGATATGACCCTGATGCGCATGGACGAGATCGACGGCGAGTACTTCATGTTCTGCGGCGAGGGCAAGACCACCACCGGCCCGGAGACCACCGGCACCTATGTCTGGCTGGAAGTGGACAACTGGAAGCGCTGGGAAGAGAAGCTGATGTTCGGGCCCTACATCCACCACGTGGCGGGCGTGTACGGCAAGTACCTGCCCATCTTCCGCGAGGTGGCCCGTTACCTGGGCGTAAATTTTGATACCGTAGACGATAAGGGCCCCTATAGCCTATAATAGGGCTAGTAGCTTAGCGCAAAAGGCAGCGGCGGCTTGCAGGCGGATGGATCAGCCGGCCTGCGGCTCCATGCCTTTAGCGGATAGAGGGGGAGATCATATCCCCCGGCTTTGATGACGATAAAGGGCAATAACCTGCTTAAAGCGCGAACACGCCGGCTTCCCCAAAAGACGGTTGCACCCCGCCTTGGAGAAGAGGGCTTGCAGCGCGGCAGGGCGGGCAAAAGCCCTTGATCGTATCAGCCCCTTTTAAGAACGGCAGGCGCCCTGGAGGCGGGACTTCGACCACCTCGCCTTCCAGGGTTGTGTGCCGTATGTGTCCCCTAATGCCCGCGGTACGGGCGGAAATCAGCATCAAGTTTGGCCTTTGCGGCGTTGGCGCCGCTTTACCCCCTCCTGGCCGGCGGGGCCGGCAATCTGGACTGTGTAAAGGAGCCTGGTGAAACATGCTGCGCTATTTCCGTATGCTGCGGGAGCGGCTCCAGCTGACCTGGGGCAATAAAGACATGCGGGTGACCCTGCTTTTCGGCCTGGAAGGGCTGATGCTGCAATACGTCACCTCTATAAACGGGTTCGGCAACAACCTGTACGCCACCAACATGGGCGCCAGCGACAGCCAGATCGGCATGGTGCAGCTGGTGCTTAACCTGGTGGCGGTGGTGTTGCTGTTGCCCATCGGCATCGTGGCCAACCGCCAGCGCTCCAGTAAGACGCTGCCGGTGGCCATGTTGCTTTTTATGGGCGCCATGTACTTTGTGTACGCCACGGTGCCGGAGTTCGGCAGCAACCGCATCGCCTTTTTCTTCGTGTTCCTGGGGCTTACAGCCGGCGTGCTGGCGGTGTACAACGCCCAGTGGCAGGCCTTTTTCGGGGATGCGGTGGAGGAGCGCAAGCGCAATGGCGTCTATTCCTTCCGCAACCGCTTTATGTTCCTGGTGGGCACGGTGGCCCCGGTGATCTGCGGGCTGTGCATGGGCACGGCGGTGGACAGCGAGGGCAAGCTGGTGGTGCTGCGCGTGTTTTACTACATCGCCGGTGCCCTGGTGCTGACCCAGGCGCTGATCCTCTCGCGCATCCCCTGCCCCAAGCGTACGGATGCCGAGATGGCGGCCATCAAGCGCTTTTCGCCAAGGGAGATCGGCCAGGCCTTAGGGCAGATGGCCACCACGCGGGCCTTCCGCTCGTTTTTCCTTTGCATCATGTTCTTTTACCTGGCCTGGCACCTGGACTGGAGCATGTGGTACATCGGCCAGACCCAGTACATCCATATGACCGAGGCCCAGCTCTCCTACTATAACGGGCTGGTGTGCGTGGGCCAGCTGCTCACGGTGGGCCTTTTCGCCCGCTTGAACGAGCGCAAGACCGTGCACTTTTCCTTTATCTTCGCCGTGCTGGGGCATACGTTTTGCTCGCTGGCCATGCTGGTAGGGGTCAACCTGCCCCAGGGCAGCCAATTGATCCCCTTTATGGCCATGGGCATCCTGGGCAGCGTGCCCCAGGGCTGTATCCAGCTTTGCGCGGTGCAGATGCTGCTGGATGTGACCCCGCAGCGCAACCGTGCGCTGATCATCAGCCTGCACACCATGGTGGTCACCCTCTCCAATGCGGTAATGCCTTACCTGGGCGTGCAGCTATACCAGGCGCTGGGCGCGGACCAGCACGCGATGACGCTTTTCGCCCTGATCGCCCTGCTGGCCCGGGGCAGCGCGGCGCTGCTTTTCATCTGGCGCTACCGGCACCTGAAAAAGGCCGGCCGGCTGCACCCCACCATGCCCTAACGTTTGCAACTTTTGTTGAATAATACATTGTAAAATCGCTGAAGAAATGGTAAAGTATAAAGGGCGAATGCGTGCGCTGCCACTTGGAGGGCTTGCACCGCCGCCTGGAGAATCCATTTTATTTTGAACCAAATTAACAGGGGGTAACAGGAATGGCAAAAGTGAAACCAGTCAAAGTCGGCCTCATCGGTTCGGGCGCGATCAGCTATACGTACCTGACCAACCTGACGAACACCTTCTCCATCATCGATATGGTGGGCTGTTCGGACCTGATCCCGGAGCGGAGCAAGGCCCGCAGCGAGCTGTTCGGCATCCGGCAGATGACCAATGAAGAGATCTTGAACGATCCTGAGATCGAGATCGTGGTCAACACCACGCAGATCACCTTCCATACGGAAGTGACCAAGATGATCCTGGATGCGGGCAAGAACGTCTATTCCGAAAAGATGATGGGCTGCTCCTTTGAGGATGCCAAGGCCAACATCGAATATGCCAAGAGCAAGGGCCTGCTCATCGGCGCGGCGCCGGATACCTACATGGGCGCTGCCCACCAGACCGCCCGCAAGCTGATCGACGACGGTTGGATCGGCGATCCCATCATGGCCCAGGCCTTCGTGCTGCGGCCCAACCGCCCGGCCAGCCTGGCTGCCGAGCCGGATCGCGCCAACTTCGGCGGCGCCGGCACCACCATGCCTTACGACATGGGCGGCTATTACATCAACGCTCTGCTCAACCTGCTTGGGCCCGTCAAGCGCGTGTCCGGTTATGCCGGCAGCCGTGCGGATCGGGTATATACCAATCCTATGCATCCCAACTTCCGCGAGCCCATCAAGGTCTATCCGGGGCCCACGTCTATCATGGGCTGCCTGGAGTTCCACAACGGCTGCTGGGGCAACCTGGTGGTCATGGGCGAGAGCTATGAGAAAGAGATTCCGCGCATCGAGATCTACGGCACCAAGGGCTGGATCTCCGTGCCCGACCCGAACATGTTCGGCGGCTACGGCAACGATGTGTACATCACCCTGTCCGGCAACGAAGGCACCTTCAAGATGCCCTTCACCCACGGCTATGGGGATACCGATCCGTCTCTGCCCACCACCAGCGGCAAGCCGGAGCCCTGCTACAACTCCCGCCGCGGCATCGGCGTGGCGGATATGGCTTGGGCCCTGCGCGATGGACGCACCCCGCGTCAGAGCGCCGAGCAGGCCCTGCACGCTGTGGAGATCGTCACCTCCATTGAGAAGAGCTGCCGCGAGAACGTGGTGTGCGAGCTGACCACCAAACCGGCCCAGCCCGCGGCACTGCCCTGCGGCTTCATCACCGGCGACGATATGGAGGCCGCTCTGGCTTTCTAATCCGGGCCAAACCTTTTACTGAAACGAACCAGAAGAGGACGTGGAAAATTCCACGTCCTCTTTTTTGGAGCTATCGCCATTTTAACCGCTCAAAGCGGATAGGGAGGCCTGACTTTAGCGCCCGGTAAAGGCTATTATCGTCCCTTGCCTCCCTCTGCCGAGGGAGGTGGCAGGCGAAGCCTGCCGGAGGGAGAGGAAGCCCCCTGTTCCCAAACCCGCTGTCATCCCGAGCGGCAGCGAGGAATCTCTTTGCCCCCTCTTAGCCGCGCTCATACTCCGCCGCCGGGGTAAGGTGTCTAACCCACACCTCCTCGGTCAAGCGTCGCGCCCTTGTCACCTCATTCCCGTGTGCCAAATGGTAGGGCAGGCCTTTACCCGCCCGATCCACCGTCTGCCGCGCGTCCGCGCCCACACCGTCCTATTCACGCCTGTCAACGGATGGCCCCCAGGCCCGCGCTCCCCGCACACAATAAAATCCCCCGGCAAAATGCCGGGGGATTGGCTTTATCCTTTTGGCACGCCCTTAGGGCGCGGTGGCCGGACGCACCGAGTCGATCACTTCATTGGCGTCAAACAGGTCCAGGTTGCGCTCGCGGGAGTTGCGTAGGGAATACCCGTCAAAGGGCCGGCGGTCCTGGAACAGGGCGTCGCCGTTCTTCTCCAGCTTCAGGTAGGGCTTGGGGCCCACGCCGCAGAAGATGCGGAACCCGTCGTCGTACAAGACCTGCCACTTCTCCGAGCCGTAGGTCACCTTTTCCCCATAGGGATAGGCGAATACCTGCGTCTCGCCCACCAGGGATTCCACCTCGTCGTGCCACTTCTGGGTGTCGTCCTTCATCTTTTCAAGGTCGTACTTCTGCTCCATATGCCCGTGCCCATAGGAGTGGGAGCCAAAGTTCCACCCGGTCTCCTTCAGCCGCGCGATCACCGGCTTTACCGCCTCGATCTCCGCCTCCCGGTCCAGCGGGCTGTCGTGCTGGGTGCGGTAACCCAGTATGCCCTGGAAGCCCGTCAAAAACAGCGTGCCCTTGGCGCCTTTAAAGGAGAAATCCGGGTGCTCTTTGACGAACGCGTCGATAATGGGGAAGACCTCGTTGTCGTAGCGCACCTCCTCGGTGCCGTCGGCGTGCTTGGTGTAGGTGGCGATGTTGCCCTCGCTGTCCAGGATCAGCTTGTCCACCATGCCGGTGCCGGCCTTGCGCGCGTCGTACACCACGTCGTCCACCGAGAGCACCAGCGGCTTTTTGCCCTTGGGCAGCTTCAGGTCGCTCACGTAGATCTTGCCGTCCTGCTCTTCACTCTTGCCCACCAGGGCGTTGATGTCGATCAAAATATAGCCCTTGTCGTATAAGGACTGGATGATCTTGGTGAACTCCTTGGGCGTCAAACAGTCGGTATCCAGGGATTTCATCATCTCGGGGCTGGAGTAGCAGATCTCGGGGTAGGCGATCAGGCAGTGGGTGAACACGTGCTCCACCGGGCCTGAATAGCTCACCAGGGATTCCTCGTACTGCTCCAGCGCGTTTTTATAGTCGTTCACCCGGTTTTGCAGCGCCGTATCGTTGGGGAAAAAGGCCGCCGCCCGCTCTACCAGCGCGTAAGCCCCCTCGTAATCCCCGGCCTGGTACAGCTTTTCGCTCTCGGCCATGGCGCTGGGCAGCAGCTTTTCAAGGTTGACCGCCTGCACCTCCTGGGCCTTGCCGTAATAGGCCGCATCCTCGGGGATCACCAAGGCCAGTTCCTCCACGGCGGTGGCGTAGTCCCCGCTGTCGCTGGCCGCCATGCCCTTTTCATAATGGTCGCGGGATTCGTAATAGGCCGCGGCCTGGGCGCTGTATTCGTCGCACAGCTCGCCTGCAAAGGGCAGCAGCCGGTAGTTTTGGATAAAGCGGGCCATCTGCTCATAGGGCAGCTGCTCGCTGATATACTGCTGCACGGCACCCTGCAGCTCGGAGTGCACCTTGGCGCTCACCAGGTCCGGGAAGCGGTCCAGCGCGGCTAGGTCCGCCGGCACATCGCTCAGCGCCGCGTCCTCTTTGTCGATGTCCTTGCGCGCCAGGGCGCTAAAAGCCTCCACCTTGGCGTTTAAGTGCTGGGTGATCTGCTGCACCGTGCGCTCGTGCAGCGCGCCCATGCCTGCCACCTCGGTGTCCAGATACTCCCGGGCAGCGTCTACCTGCCCCTCGTTTAATAATTGAATAAAGCGGGCGCTGGCTCCGCTCACCTTGCCGTTATCCACCAGGGCCTTGACCCCGAAGAACCCGCCGATCAGCACCAGAACGGCCAGGGCCAGCATAAAGGTGGGCCGGGGCTTAAAGCGGTAGCGCCTGCGGGCCCGCGCGCGGGCCGTGTTTTTCTTTTGCGGCATCACTCGCCCTCCCTCTGTTATGAGAATTATCCGCATATTGTGCTAAAATACCACAAATTTATGCTATTTTCATTATACACAATACCGGCTGGGAAAGCCATTTCAAAAATATGTCTTTTCCTTCATAGATTCCTCTCTAAAGTGTAAAAATTGATATTTGCGCCGAAATTAGAGCGAGCGGGCTTTTTTTTAGCAAAAGGCCATGATATAATAGGCCAGGACGTGGGACAGGCCCTGTGCCGCCCAGGTCGCTTAGCGCTCCCCGCAGGGGCGGGGCGCGAGGGAGAAGGATCCTGCCCGTTTTTTCCGGGCGTGATGAAGTATTTGGAGGAACGATTTATGGAGCAACAACCGCAGAGAAGGCCGGCCCCCCAGGGCGGGCCCCATAAAAAGCCCAATGCCGCCGCCATTGCCAAGCGCGTGCGCAAAGAGAAGCGCACCATCGCTATTTTAAGCGTATTTTCGGTGGCGCTGGCCGTGGGCATCTATTTCATGGCGGATTTTTTGATCGTCAACCAGAGCCCGGCGCTGACCACGATCCCGATCGCCTCGTCCACCGAGTCGGCTGAGGAGATCATCCCGCCCAAGGCGGGCCCGGCGGTCACCGCCATCGAGCTGGCCGATACCCTGTACGTGCCCAGCGAGGGCGCGATGACCATTAAGTATTTGGTGGATCAGGATTGCCAGGTGCACGTTTCCATCCAGAAGCCGGACGGCACCACCGTGCGCCGCTTGAATGAGGAGTGGCTGGACGTCAAGGCGGGCGTGAACCGCATCACCTGGGATGGTAAGGACGAAAACGGCAAGACCCTGGCCGAGGGCAAGTATCAGGTACTGGTGGACGCCGGTATCGATGGGGACATCACCGGCACCGAGACCAAGGACTTTACGGTGGCCTATTCCCGCGCCACCCCCACGCCGCAGGCTACGGCAAAGCCCACCGCCAAGGCCACGGTGAAGCCTACGGCCAAACCTACGGAGAAACCTACCGCGAAACCTACGGCTGAGCCTACCGCTAAGCCTACGGCTGAGCCGACTGCTAAGCCAACGGTTAAACCTACGGCTGAGCCTACCGCCAAACCCACGGCTGAACCGACTGCTAAACCTACGCAAACCCCTACGAATAGCCCGGCGGCCCCTACCCCGGATGACGGGGATCACGAGTAGGGGGAAGGCGCCCCGCGCACAGATAGGAATCAGGGCCGGAGAGCAAATGCTCTCCGGCCCTTTTGCATGCACGGGGAAGATCAGGCCGCGAACGGGGGAGAGGGGTGAGGGAAGGCCGTTATGCCGCGCTGAAGCGAATGGCCGTGAAGCGCGCTGATGTTTCCTGCCGCTTCTGGTAAGATTATTCCATAAAAATAGCTTTCCCGTCATTCCGAGCGGCGGCGCGGAATCTCTTTATAACCGCCTGGCCAGGCCTGCACCACGCCGACCAGACATGCGCTCAGGTTAACCCCGTCTGCCCCGGTAAAGCCTGGCCCCCGCACCGTCCAGCCCCGCGCCCAGTTAGCACCGTTGCCCTGCCCGCCCCCGGCAAAGCCCTGCTGCAACCGCAAGCATACACCCTGTAAATGAGCTATGCCCCCGGGATATACCCCCCATTCCCATTAAACATTACCCGGTTTTGCCCGCGCGTGCTATACTGGCACTGTAAGAAAAAGGGAGCCTCCGGCCAAGGGAAAAAGGCCGCCGGCCCCCACAATAACCGCCGGGACCGGTATAAAGCGCGGCGCGCCAGAACATCATAAAAGGAGCAAGGCGCCCCACCTTACGGGCCGGGCCCGACAGATTTTAACGATCAACGGTCGAAAGGACGACACGAAGGAGGATCATTATGGCACGTTTTACACTTCCCCGCGACATCTATTACGGTAAAGGCACCATGGAAGAGCTCAAGAACCTGGATGGCAAAAAGGCCATCATTGTTCTGGGCGGCGGCTCGATGAAGCGCTTCGGCTTCGTAGACAAAGCGGTGAATTATCTGAAAGAGGCTGGCATCGAGGTCCAGCTGTTTGAAAACGTAGAGCCCGATCCGTCGGTGGAGACGGTGATGAAGGGCGCCCAGGCCATGCGCGAGTTTGAGCCGGACTGGATCATCTCCATGGGCGGGGGCAGCCCCATCGACGCGGCCAAGGCCATGTGGGTGTTCTACGAGTATCCCGACGCCAAGTTTGAGGACCTGATCACCCCGTTTAGCTTCCCCAAACTGCGCACCAAAGCCAAATTCTTAGCCATCCCGTCTACCTCCGGTACGGCGACCGAAGTGACGGCCTTCTCCGTCATTACGGATTACGCCAAAGGGATCAAATACCCGCTGGCAGACTTTAATATCACCCCGGATGTGGCCATTGTCGACCCGGATCTGGCCGAGACGATGCCCCCCAAGCTCACGGCCCACACCGGCATGGACGCCCTGACCCACGCCATCGAAGCGTACGTTTCCACGCTTAACTCCCCCTTCACCGATCCGCTGGCGATCAAGGCGATCCAGATGGTATTCGAGTTCCTGCCCGCCTCTTTTGCAGGCGACATGAAAGCGCGCGAGCAGATGCACTACGCCCAGTGTCTGGCCGGTATGGCGTTTAGCAACGCCCTGCTTGGCATCGTACACTCCATGGCGCATAAGACCGGCGCGGCCTTTGAGACCGGGCACATCCCCCACGGGTGCGCCAACGCCATGTATCTGCCCTTCGTGATTCAATATAACGCCAAGGATGAGACCGCCAAAAAGCGCTATGCCGATATCGCCCGGGCTGTGGGTCTGGAGGGCAAGGACGATTGCGAGCTGGTCAATGCCCTTTGCAAGAAGATCGACGCCTACAACGTGGCGCTGAACATCCCCAAGACCCTCAAAGCGTTTGGCATCAACGAGGACGAGTTCAAGCGCAAGGTCGCTTCCATCGCGGAATTGGCGGTGGGGGATGCCTGCACCGGCTCCAACCCGCGCGCCATTACGCCCAAGGAGATGGAGAAGCTGCTGGAGTGCTGCTACTACGGCACGGAAGTGGATTTCTAAACCGTAGCCTCAACACACGCGAACACGGCTCTGGTCCTACAAATATACACGCGATACACCGGAAAGCGGGGGAGGCGGATGAACGCCCCTCCGCTTTCCAGTTTTGGGGCAAAGCGGTAGGGTAACCCCTCATTCAAAGCGCAGGGCCGGTTGGAATGGGGATAAAGCCTCTGGCGGGAGCTGCCGCACAGGAATATACAAGGGCAAGAGCGGCAAAAAGGGCGAAAGCCCCGCCTCTCCCACGCTATACCCTTTGAGTTACTGGCGGGCGCAAACGCCGGGTGAATATGAAAGGCTATGAGCGGTTAAATGGGCGCTAGCCCCCTTGCGGGCCGGTGCACGCAGCGCAGATAACCTTTTGCCAGGATTTTTTAATTGACAATGGACAAAAAATACATGAGAATAGTAGAGTCCCCAGGTTTTGCCTGGTGCGTGGCCGCTATCTGCGGCGGCCATGGAGGAGCGTACCTTTAGGAAAGGGAAGGGAAGAGCATGTTTGAGATCGTCAAAAAAGAGCCTTTGAACGCCACGGTCACCAAGATGGTGGTCAAAGCGCCGTTAATCGCCCGCAAGGCACAGCCCGGGCAATTCATTATCTTTCGCGCGCTGCCCGACAGCGAGCGCATCCCGCTGACCATTGCGGATTATGACCGGGAAAAAGGCACCGTCACCATCATCTTCCAGATCGTGGGCCGGGGCACGATGGAGCTGAACACCTTAAACGTAGGGGATAGCATCAACGACTTTGTGGGCCCCTTGGGCACCCCCAGCCACCTGGACGGGCTTAAAAAAGTGGCCGTGGTGGGCGGGGGCGTGGGCTGCGCCATCGCCTATCCCGTAGCCAAAAAGCTGCACAAGATGGGCGCGCAGGTGCACGCCATCACGGGCTTCCGCAATAAGGAGCTGGTGATCCTCGAGCAGGATTTCCGGGACATCAGCGACGTGTATAAGATCGTCACCGACGATGGCAGCTATGGCGAAAAGGGCCTGGTGACAGATGCCCTGGAGCAGCTGATCAAAGAGGGCAACCAGTATGACGAGGTATTCGCCATCGGCCCGCTGATCATGATGAAGTTCGTCTGTCTGCTCACTAAAAAGTACGGCATCAAGACCGTGGTGTCCATGAACCCCATCATGATCGACGGGACGGGCATGTGCGGGGGCTGCCGGCTGACCGTGGGTGGAGAGACCAAGTTCGCCTGTGTGGACGGGCCGGACTTTGACGGCCACCTGGTGGACTTTGACGAGGCCATGAAGCGCGGGGCCATGTACCGCCAGTTTGAAGCCCGGGAGCGGGAGGAAGAGTGCGAGCTGATGCAAAAGGAGGTCGAAGGCTGATGGCGTTTGAGCGGAATATGGACCCTAAAAAGACCCCCATGCCCACGCAGGATGCGGAAAAGCGCAGCCATAACTTTGAGGAGGTAGCCCTGGGCTACACTTATGAGATGGCCGTTGCCGAGGCGCGGCGCTGCCTGCACTGCAAAAACAAACCCTGCCAGAGCGCCTGCCCGGTGGCCATCGACATCCCGGGCTTTATCGGCAGGATCGCCGAGGAGGACCTGCAGGGCGCCTGGGAGATCCTCTCGGCCTCTACGGCGCTGCCGGCGGTGTGCGGCCGGGTCTGCCCGCAGGAGCACCAGTGCGAGGGCAAGTGCGTGCGCGGCATCAAGGGCGAGCCGGTGGGCATCGGGCGCTTAGAGCGCTTTGTGGCCGACTGGCATAACGCCAGGGAGGATCAAAAAACCGAAAAGCCTAAGGCCAACGGGCATAAGGTGGCCATCGTGGGCAGCGGCCCGGCGGGGCTGACCTGCGCCGGCGAATTGGCCAAGATGGGTTACGAGGTCACGGTGTACGAGGCGCTGCACCAGGCCGGCGGCGTGCTGGTATACGGCATCCCCGAGTTCCGTCTGCCCAAGGCCATCGTGGCCCAGGAGATAGAAGGGCTGAAAAAGCTGGGCGTTAAGGTGGAGACCAACATGGTCATCGGCAAGGTGCTGACCATTGACGACCTGTTTGACATGGGCAACGAGGCCATCTTCGTAGGCTCCGGCGCGGGGCTGCCCCGGTTTATGAACATCCCCGGGGAGAATTTGAAAGGGGTGTACTCGGCCAACGAGTACCTCACCCGCGTCAACCTGATGAAGGCCTATCAGCAGGATAGCAAGACCCCCATCCAGCGCAGCCAAAAGGTGGCGGTGGTCGGCGGGGGCAACGTGGCCATGGACGCGGCCCGCTGCGCCCGGCGCATGGGGGCGGACGAGGTTACCATCGTCTACCGCCGCTCGATGAACGAGCTGCCCGCCCGTAAAGAAGAGGTGGAGCACGCCTTAGAGGAGGGCATCGCCTTTAAGACCCTGTCCGACCCCATCGAGGTGCTGGGGGATGAGAACGGCTTTGTCTGCGGCCTGCGCTGCATTGCGATGGAGCTGGGCGAGCCGGACGAGAGCGGGCGGCGCCGGCCGGTGCCGGTAAAGGACTCGGCCTTTGATATCCCGGTGGACGCGGTGATCGTGGCCATCGGCACCAGCCCCAATCCGCTGATCCGCAAGACCACCCCGGGGCTTGAGACCAACAAGCGCGGCTGCATCATCACCGAGGACGAGGGCGGGCTGACCAGCCGGGACGGCGTGTACGCCGGCGGCGACGCGGTGACCGGCGCGGCTACGGTGATCCTGTCCATGGGCGCGGGCAAGGAAGCCGCCAAGGCCATGGACGCCTATATCAAAGGGAAGAATCAGTAATCGTTTCGTACGCAAAAGCCATGCGGGGTACTGCATGGCTTTTATCATAGGGGGAGCCGTATAAAAAGAAGGGAGCGTGACGGCTATGACCAGGTGGCCCGGCGTGGGGATGCGGATGCTCAAAAGCGTGCTGGCCGTTTGGCTGTGCCTGATGCTGGGGCTTTTGCGCCCGGGCGGCATGCCCTTTTACTCGGCCATCGCGGCGGTGCTGTGCACCCAGCCGGACGTGCGGGGCAGCCTGAAGGTGGGGCTGAACCGCACGGTGGGCACGCTGTTGGGCGGCGCGGCGGGCATGGGCATGCTCTACGCCTTAAAGGGGATGGGCGTGCCGGCGCTGGGGGCGGGGCACTATACCCTGATCGCCCTGGCCCTGCTGCCGCTGATGTATCTGACGGTGCTGCTGGAAAAGCGGCCGGCCACTTATATCACCTGCGTGGTGTTTTTGAGCGTGACCATCTCCCACGGCGCGGACAGCGTCCCCTGGCTTTTTGCCCTCAACCGCGTGGTGGATACCCTGATCGGCATCGCCGTGGCGCTGGCGGTCAACTTTCTGCTGCCCGGCGGCCGCGGGGGAGAGCGCCTGAAACGTGGAAAGGGAGACGCCTTGCGCCCCACAAAATAGTAGGAGGAAAAGAAAATGATCATCACCACTACGCCCAGCGTCGAAGGGCGGCGCATTACTGACTATTACGGCATCGTGTTTGGAGAGGTGGTCTCCGGCGTGGACTTTATCAAGGATTTTGCGGCCGGCCTGCGCAACTTTTTCGGCGGCCGCTCGGGCAGTTACGAGGGCGAATTGATCGAGGCGCGGGAGGCCGCCCTGCAGGAGATGGCAGAGCGCGCCCGGGCGCTGGGCGCGGACGCGGTGGTGGGCGTGGATATCGATTATGAGGTGCTGGGCGAAGGCGGCAGCATGCTGATGGTCACCGCCAGCGGCACCGCGGTGCGGCTGGGGGCCTAACCCGCGCAGTCATTCCGAGCCGCAGGCGAGGAATCTCTTTATGGCCTCTGGGCTGTGGTTGCACCGCTCCGCCCCGGTCAAGTCCCGCGGCATTGCCAAAGCGCTTGCCTCCCTCAGCCGCAGGGAGAGGGACCGCTATTAGGCGGTGGAGGGAGTGAGCGGCGCATGGCCCCAAGCCGCAGCCTGCACCCGTGCCTAACCCGCGCAGTCATTCCGAGCCGCAGGCGAGGAATCTCTTTATGCCCTCTGGGCTGTGGTTACACCGCTCCGGCCCCGGTCAAGTCCCGCGGCACCGCCAAAGCGCTTGCCTCCCTCAGTGGAGGGAGGGGGCCCGCCGCCCGCGCCTTTGCCATTGTTCACCTTTTTTCACAGCCCGGGGAGCGATTGTGCGCCTTTCAGTCCCGCCGGGACGATTGCGCGCCCCCTTCAACCGTGTTATAATGGTTGCGGAAAGCCAAGGGGGTTTAGAAACCTTATCGACAAAACGAAAAGGGAATTGGAGTGAAACGAAATGGGCATCATTGAAAAACTTCGGTTAGACGGCAAAAAGGCCTTTGTCACCGGCGGCGCCCGGGGCATAGGCAAGGCCATCGCCACGGCGCTGGCTGAGGCGGGGGCGGACGTGGCCATCGTGGATGTGGACATCGACGAGGCCCAAAAGACGGCCCAGGAGATCGCCGCGGCCAACGGCTGCAAGACCCTGGCCCTCAAGTGCGATGTGACGGATAAAGAGCAGGTGGACGCCACCATCGCCGAGATCCGCGGCCAGTTCGGCCGGATCGACGCGGCTTTTTGCAACGCGGGCATCTGCATCAACGTCCCTGCGGAGGAGATGACCTACGAGCAGTGGAAAAAGGTGATCGACATCAACCTAAACGGCGTGTTCCTCACCGCCCAGGCTGCGGGCAAGGTGATGCTGGAGCAGGGCGCAGGCTCGATCATCAACACCGCCTCTATGAGCGGGCATATCGTCAACTTCCCTCAGCCCCAGTGCGCGTATAACGCCTCCAAGGCCGGGGTGATCATGCTCACCAAATCCATGGCGGTGGAATGGGCCAAAAAGGGTGTGCGGGTCAACTGCATCAGCCCCGGGTATATCGGTACGGATCTGATCAACAATGCTGAGCACTTAAAGCCCCTCATCAAGATCTGGAACGAGCAGGGCCCGCTGGGCCGGCTGGGCAGCCCCGAGGAGCTGCAGGCCATCGCCGTGTATCTGGCGGGGGATTCCAGCGCCTTTACCACGGGCAGCGACTTTGTCATCGACGGCGCTTTCACCTGCGTGTAAGCGCAAAGTTTTACGGTTTTCAGGGCGCGCGGAGGATTCTCCGCGCGCTTTTGCTTTACCCCCCGGCTCCGCACCCGAGGCGTTTTCGTCCCTTTTAACCGCCAAACTCTGCCAAAGCCCTCGCCTCCCTCACCGGAGGGAGGGGGACCGCTATTAGGCGGAGGAGGTGGTGGGTGGCGCATGGCTCCAAGCCGCAGCCCGCACCCGTGCCTAACCCGCGCTGTCATTCCGAGCGACGCGAGGAATCTCTTTACGCCCTCTGGGCCGTGGTTGCACCGCTCTGTCTTGGTCAGGCCCTGCGCCCCGGCCCTGCGTCTCACCCCGGTCAAGCCCCGTGCCCGCTCCGGTCAGGCCTTACACTCCGCCCCGCCCTGGCCCTGTGCTCCGTCACGGTCAGGCCCGGCGGTACAGCTTTAAGCGCCGCCCACCGCCAATGTGGGAGATTCTTCGCGCGGGCAAAGCCCACACTCTGAATGACAGGGCTAACGCCCTTTAACCGCTCATATATTGTGCGCGTGCATGCGTCCCCGCCCGCCAACGGCTTTAACGCTTTGCCCTTCCAAGTAGGGCTAACGCCCCTTTAACCGCTCATACATTGTGCGCGTCCATGCGCCCGCGCCCGCCAACGGCTTTAACGCTTTGCCCTTCCAAGTAGGGTTTTCGCCTCTTTAACCGCTTTTGTACGTGCCTTTCATTGTTATTCATGTTTGTCATTCCGAGCGGAAGCGAGGAATCTCTTTACACCCTCTGGGCCGTGGTTGCACCGCTCCGTCCCGGTCAGGCTTTACGGTACAGCTTTAAGCGCCGCCCACCGCCAATGCGGGAGATTCTTCGCGCGGGCAAAGCCCGCACTCTGAATGACAGGGCTAACGCCCTTTAACCGCTCATACAGTGTGCGCGTGCATGCGCCCCCGCCCGCCAACGGCTTTAACGCTTTGCCCTTCCAAGTAGGGCTTTCGCCCCTTTAACCGCTCATACATTGTGCACATCCATGCGCCCCCGCCCGCCAACGGCTTCAACGCTTTGCCCTTCCAAGTAGGGCTTTCGCCCCTTTAACCGCGCTTGCCTTTGTGTGCATCCACGCGTTCCCACCCGCCAACGGCTTTAACGCTTTGCCCTTCCAAGTAGGGTTTTCGCCTCTTTAACCGCTTTTGTACGTGCCTTTCATTGTTATTCATGTTTGTCATTCCGAGCGGAAGCGAGGAATCTCTTTACACCCTCTGGACCGTGGTTGCACCGCTCTGTCTTGGTCAAGCCCTGCGCCCGCTCCGGTCAAGCCCTGCGCCCCGGCCCGGTCAGGCCTTACGCTCCATCCACCCCCGGCCCTGCGCTCCGTCGTCCCACTCCAACCCCCACCCCGAAGGCGGTGGGGGTTGCAAACCGCTTCTCCGCCCGCCTTCTGCCCCAACCCGATTTTCCCATTCCGCCCCCCGGCGCGGGCGCGCATTTCTCGCGGGGCACGCCTGCTGCGGGCGCATATAATCTTGAAAAAACGGCGTTTATAGGGTATACTAACCTGTAACCTTGTATCCTTGCGGCCTTTTGGCCGCTCTATCGTGCGATTAGGAGCGCAGGACCACCCGCGCGGCCGGCGGCCTCTTCCTTACTCGGGAGGTGCGCTGCCGGCTGGCTCAAACCCTGTTTTGCGGCGGGGGCGCTCCCCTAAGGAGGAAGCCATTTTTTATGGAAGCGGAACGCAAAAAGATCGTCTTTAGCGGCATCCAGCCCAGCGGTACGCTGACGCTGGGCAACTATATCGGGGCCATCCGCTCCTGGGTGGAGATCCAGGAGCAGTACAACTGCCTTTACTGCGTGGTGGATGAGCACGCCATCACCGTGCGCCAGGTGGCAAGCGAGCTGCGCGCCCGCACGATGAGCACCCTGGCACTGCTGATCGCCTGCGGGCTGGACCCGGAAAAGAACATCATGTTCGTCCAGTCCCACGTGTCCGGCCACGCGGAGCTTGGCTGGATCCTCAACTGCTATACCTACATGGGCGAGCTGCAACGCATGACCCAGTTTAAGGAAAAATCCCAAAAGCATGCCGATAACATCAACGCAGGGCTCTTCGATTATCCGGTGCTGATGGCGGCGGACATCCTGCTCTACCAGGCGGATCTGGTACCCGTGGGCGTGGACCAAAAGCAGCACCTGGAGCTGACGCGGGACATCGCCATCCGCTTTAACAACCTCTATGGGGACGTGTTTACCGTGCCCGAGCCCTACATCCCCAAGGTGGGCGCCCGGGTGATGAGCCTGCAGGACCCCACCCGCAAGATGTCCAAGTCCGACGAGGCGCAGACCTACATCGCCCTTTTGGATAAACCGGAGGATATCCGCCGCAAGTTCAAGCGCGCGGTGACCGATTCGGACGCGGAGATCCGCTACGACCCGGAGCATAAGCCAGGGGTGAGCAACCTGCTGGACATCTACGCCGCCATGACCGGTACCGCCATCGAAAAGGCGGTGGCGGCGTTTGAAGGGCAGGGCTACGGCGTCCTGAAAGAGCGGGTGGCCGATGCCGTCATCGCCAAGCTCGAGCCTGTGCAGCAGGAGCACGCCCGCCTGATGGCGGATAAGGCGCACCTGTCGGCCATCATGGCCCAGGGGGCGGAGCAGGCCGCGCGCCTGGCCGGGCGCACGCTTTCCAAGGTCAAAAAGAAGGTAGGCTTTATCCTACCGTAAGGAGAAAACATTGTTTGGATATATCGCGCCCTTCCGCCCGGAGCTCAAAGTCCGGGACGAGGCGCTGTTCAAGGCCTATTATTGCGGGCTATGCAAGGCCATCGGCCGGGGCTGCGGGGCGGTCTGCCGCCTGGGGCTGACGTATGACCTGGCGGCCCTGGCGGTTTTTGCGGATATGGTGCAGCCCGTCCCGGGCAAACTGTACGCGGGGCGCTGCGCGCTGCACCCCACCCGGCGCCGCCCGCTGGTGGAGCGGGGGGAGGCCCTATCGTACGCGGCGGACCTGAATACCCTGCTGATGGCCGGCAAGCTGCGCGACGACGTGGCCGACGGCAAGAAAACCCGCTTGCCCGCGGTGTGGGCGCTTGCGCCCGGGGCCAAAAAGGCGGCTGCCCGCCGCCCAGAGCAGTATCAAAGCATCAAAGAGAACCTCGCGGCCCTGGCGGAGCTGGAAAGGGCGGGGTGCGACGTGGCCGACCAGGCCGCCCACCCCTTTGCCACCCTGATGGGGGAGATCTTTTGCGGGGCCGTGCCCGGGGAAAAGCGCAGCGCCCGGGAGGCTTGGCGCTTTATGGGCTACAACCTGGGGCGCTGGGTCTACCTGCTGGACGCCTGGGACGACCTGGGGCGGGACCTTATAAGCGGCAATTATAACCCCCTGCGCCTGTCCCGGCCCGGCCTCTCGCAGGAGGGGGAGATACGCGCTAGCCTGCGCGAGGAGATGGCTTTTTCCCTCACCCAGTCCCTGGCGCAGGCCTCCCGGGCCTTCGAGCTGGTGGCCGCCGGGCGCAATCAGGCGCTAGCACACAACATTTTGTACGACGGATGCGCCCAGAAGATGGACGAGATTCTGGCCCATCCGGGAGAAAAACGGAAAAGAGAAGGAAGAAAAAAAGAAGATGAATCCTTATGAAGTATTAGGCGTGCCGGAAAACGCCTCCCAGGAGGAGATCAAAAAGGCCTACCGGGAGCTGGTGCGCAAATACCATCCGGACCAGTATCAAAATAACCCCTTAAGCGAGCTGGCCCAGGAAAAGCTTAAGCAGATCAACGAGGCCTACGACATGCTGACCAAGGGCAGCGGCGCCCGGGGCGGGTCATCCTCGGGCTACAGCGGCGGTGGCTACGGCGGGGGCGGCTATGGCGGTGGCCGCGCGTCCTCGGGCTATGGCGGCTCGGCCAGCTATAATGACGTGCGCAGCGCCTTGAACCGCAACGACGTGCGCACCGCAGAGGCGATGCTGGACCGCATCCAAAACCGGGATGCGGAGTGGTATTACCTGCGCGGCATGGTCTACGTGCGCAATAACTGGTACGCCCAGGCGCTGCAGTGCCTCCAGCAGGCCGTGCGCATGGACCCCACCAACCCCGAGTATCAAAGCGCCTTAAACCAGCTAAACGCCGTCAACCAGCAGTACCGGGCAGGGGGCTACCGGGGCGGCGGCGGGGGGATGGACGCCTGCTCCATCTGCCAGACGCTGTGGTGTGCGGATTGCTGCTGTGAGTGCTTCGGCGGCGATCTGATCTCCTGTTGTTAGATATGGATAGGAGAAGGCAAGCTGCCGCAAACGGCGCGGCCAAGCGGGTGGCGCTCTCGGCGCTGGTGGCCGCGCTCACGCTCATCTGCCTGGCCGGGGCGGGTATGCTGCCCACCTCGCGCCTGGCGCTGTACGCCCTAAGCGGCCTTTTTATCGGTGCGCTGATGGTGGAGGGCCAGGTGCGCGGGGCGATCCTCACCGTGCTGGGGGTGGGGATACTGGGCTTTTTCATCCTGCCGGACAAGACGGCCATCCTGCCCTACGCCTGCTTTTTCGGCTGGTACGGGGTGGCCAAGTATTATCTGGACGGGTTCCATTCAAGGCTGGCGCGCATCGCCTTAAAAGCGCTGGCCTTTAACCTGGGCCTGGGCGCGGGCTACCTGCTCGTTACGCTGGTGTTCGGCCTGCCCATGCCCACCGGGCTTTGGCTCTTGGGGCTGTGGGCCGGGGCGCAGGCGGGCTTTGCGGTTTACGATATTTTGTACGGCCGGCTGGCCCAGATCTATATGCGCCGCTTTCGGGGCCGCATTTTCGGTGGCTAATAAAGGAGGAAGGTTATGACCAGGCGGGAATACCAAAAGGTGTTGGAGGAAAGAGGGCTGGGCCTTGGCGCCCTGCAGATCGAGCCCTTCGAGATGGACGACCTGCTCTTTGACGGGCGGACCTGGCTCAAGTGCCTGTTCACCTGCGAGAGCGAGGGCATCCGCCCTGCGGACCGGGCGGATCTGGAGCTTAGGCAGCGTATGCTGCGCGAGTTCAGCTGGGGCGCCTTTATCCGCGCAAAGGACGCGGGGGAGGCCGCGGCCATCGCATCCGAGCTGGAAAAGCGCGCCATGGAGGACGGGTACTACTTCGCCTTTGCCATTGGCGAGTGCGCCGCCGCCTGCGGGGAGGGCCCGATGCCCATTTGCCAACGCCCGGCCTTTTACGGCATGGGGATCGACCTGATCGCCACCGCGCGCAGGCTGCAAATGCCCATCAGCCTGCAGCATACCATCCCCGGCACGCCGGACGACGGGTACGCCACCATCTTTGTGGAGTAGGGGCAGAGCGGTTAATAATGGTACAAGAAAGCATTTAAAGAAAACGTATGAACCCTAAGAGCATTGGATTTGTTATATAGAAATTATAGCCGTTATATATGAGAAGAAAAGCTTGGGGGTGCTAAACGGTGGATATACAAAAATATGTTGATAAAGATATTTTACATAAATTTGAATTTTATAATTATGGACATGCTATAGAGATACTTCATGAGGCGTTTCCTTTAGAATGGAAAGAGTTGCAAGAGTGTTTGCGTGAATTAAAACTTACTTTGGGTGATATTAAAATTGAGGGAGGAAATGAGTCGCCAATTCCCAAAAAGTTTGATGCAGTTTTATATCCGTTTGGCTGGAGAGAGATACGGATAAGCGGAGACTTAATCGTTAAAGAATATCCAAGACGTATTGCCATGGGAAGAGGAAAAGGAAAGTTTTCAGATGAGCCTAGCGATATCTCAAAATTAGAAGGTTATGTTGACGGGCATAATATTGATTTTTTAAAAAATAGAGTTGCTTTTGACTTAGAATGGAATAGTAAAGACCAAACGTTTGACCGTGATTTATTAGCGATGAGAACCTATTTTGATTGTAATTTAATTGATGTCGGCGTTATCGTTACAAGATCTGAAGAACTAAACGAAATTTTTAAACAAGAAAGAGATAGTCGTGGGCAACTTCTTATGAAAAAGTATGGAGCCAGTACGACATGGATGGGAAAACTGATTCCTAGGCTTGATTCGCGTCGAAATGGAGGATGTCCAATTTTAGCAATAGGGATTAGAAAGGACTGTGTTGAGGGATATGACAGAGCTAACGAGTACAATACAAAATCTGCGACTTTTTGCAGGGGAGAAGAAATATAATACGATTTATGCCGATCCACCATGGCAATTTAAAAATAGGACTGGCAAGGTCGCACCCGAGCACAAACGCTTAGCTAGATATGAAACTATGACGCTTAAAGATATAAAGGCGCTACCTATTTCAGACATCGCCGGTGAAAAGGCGCATTTATACCTATGGGTCCCTAATGCTTTGTTACCAGATGGCCTTGCTGTAATGGATGCGTGGGGCTTTGATTATAAAGCGAATATAGTATGGGAAAAGGTTAGAAAAGACGGTGGTCCCGATGGACGAGGTGTTGGCTTTTATTTCAGAAATGTAACTGAGCTACTTTTATTTGGTGTCAAACGAAATAGCACTCCGAATCGAACTTTACAACCTGCCCGTTCTCAGGTCAATTTAATTCGGGCAATGAAGCGGGAACATAGTCGTAAACCAGATGAGATTATACCCATTATCGAAGCCTGCAGCCAGGGACCTCGAATTGAATTGTTTGCTAGAGGAATAAGAAAAGATTGGGATATGTGGGGAAATCAAGCAATTGCTGAGTATGAACCAACTTGGAATACATATGCTAATCATACTACAGCAACTATTGACAAACCGTAGACAGATAAAAGAATCCCATAAAATTTAGAAAATTTAAGTTATCCCATTGACAAGGAGGAAAAAATATCATAATATATTTGATATTTTGTTGACAACGGTTCGCTAGGTGGATTATAATTATAATTCGCCCCGGTGTGCGCCTTTTTAGGCCGACGCACCATAAGGCAGGAGGAGGCCGCAAAAGCATTTGCTGCTTTTCACCACGGTATCAAAAACCCAATTTCTGGGAAAAATAGGGTTGGAAGAAAACGGATGAAGCCGGTAGTCCCCTTTGAAAAAAGGGGGGAGACCGTGCCTGAATCCGTATTGCCATTTTACGAGAGGAGATGAGCCACCATGTACGACGTACAGATGGGTAAGCGTACGCGCAAATCCTTTTCGGAGACCAAAGCGGTTCTGGACATGCCCGATCTGATCGAGGTGCAAAAGAACTCTTACAAACGGTTTCTGGAGGAGGACCTGCGCGAGGTACTTGCCGACGTTTCTCCAATCACCGATTACAATGAGAACCTGGTGCTCGAATTCACCGATTATTCTTTGGACGAGGCGCCCAAATATACGGTGGAAGAGTGCAAGGAGCGGGATGTTACCTATTCCGCACCGCTCAAGGTAACGGTCCGTCTTTTGAATAAGGAAACGCAGGATATCATCCAGCGCGAAGTCTTTATGGGCGATTTCCCGCTGATGACCGAGCACGGCACCTTCATCATCAACGGGGCCGAGCGCGTGGTGGTCAGCCAGCTGGTGCGCTCCCCCGGCGTGTATTTTCACGACGCCATCGACAAGACGGGCAAATACCTGTACTCGGCCACGGTCATCCCCAACCGGGGCGCCTGGCTGGAGTATGAGACCGATTCTAACGACGTGATGTGGGTGCGGATCGACCGGACCCGCAAGCTGCCCCTTACGGTGCTGCTGCGCGCCATCGGCTATGGTACCGATGCGCAGATCGTAGAGCTGCTGGGCGAGGATGAGCGCTTGAGCGCCACCATCGAGCGGGACAGCGCCAAGAGCCGCGAGGAGGGGTTGCTTGAGATCTACCGCAGGCTGCGCCCCGGCGAGCCCCCCACGGTGGAAAGCGCCACCAGCCTGTTGCGCGCCCTGTTCTTTGACCCCAAGCGCTATGACTTAGCACGGGTGGGCCGCTATAAATTCAATAAAAAACTGGCCATCTCCCGGCGCATCTCCGGGCAGACCGCCGGGGCCGATGTGATCCATCCTGCTACCGGCGAGGTGCTGGTGGCCGCGGGGGAGACCATTTCCCGCGAAAAGGCCATGGAGATCGAAAAGGCCCCCATCAACGAGGTCACCCTTTCCGTACAGGGCAAGGCCCTGAAGGTGATCTCCAATAACTTTGTGGATGCGTCCGGCTTTTTGCCCTTTGATCCGCTGGAGGCCAACCTCAAAGAGAAGGTGCACTATCCCACCTTGGTGGAGATCATCGAAGCCGCCGCCGGGGACGTGGATGAGCTGCGCGCCCAGCTGAAGGCCAACCACGATAAGCTGATCCCCAAACACATTTATGTGGACGACATCATCGCCTCGGTCAGCTATGCCATCGGCTTAAGCTATGGCATCGGCACTACGGACGATGTGGACCACCTGGGCAACCGGCGCCTGCGCTCGGTGGGCGAGCTGCTGCAAAACCAGATCCGCATCGGCCTTAGCCGCTTGGAGCGCGTGGTGCGCGAGCGCATGGCCTTGCAGGATACCTCCACGGGCGTGGATCCCCAGGCGCTGATCAACATCCGCCCGGTGTCCTCTGCCATCAAGGAGTTCTTCGGTTCCTCGCAGCTTTCGCAGTTTATGGACCAGACCAACCCCATGGCTGAGCTGACCCATAAGCGCCGCCTTTCGGCCCTGGGCCCCGGCGGACTGAACCGGGAGCGCGCCTCTTTCGACGTGCGCGACGTGCACTACTCCCACTACGGGCGCATGTGCCCCATCGAGACGCCTGAAGGTCCCAACATCGGACTGATCGGCTCGCTGGCCACCTATGCCCGGGTCAACCAGTATGGGTTCGTGGAGTCCCCCTACCGGGTGGTGGATAAGGTGGGCAAGCGCGTGACCGACCAGGTGGTGTACCTGACCGCCGACGAGGAGGACGAATTCGTGGTGGCTCAGGCCAACGAGGAGCTGGACGAGAACGGCTACTTCGCCCACGAGCGCGTGATGATCCGCGTGCGCGATGAGATCATCGAGACCAACCGCGACGCGGTGGACTTTATGGACGTAAGCCCCCGGCAGGTGGTATCGGTGGCCGCGGCCATGATCCCCTTCCTTGAAAACGACGACGCGCAGCGGGCGCTGATGGGCTGCAATATGCAGCGCCAGGCCGTGCCGCTGCTGCGGCCTGAGGCTCCCTTTGTGGGCACGGGCATGGAATATAAAGCCGCTTATGACTCCGGGGTGGTGCTCATCGCCCGGGAGAGCGGTACGGTTACCAAATCTTCGGCCCGCCACATCGTCATTACCGATGATAACGGCCAGCAGCACGTGTACCGGCTGCAAAAGTTCGTGCGCTCTAACCAGGGCACCTGCATCAACCAGCGCCCGGTGGTCAAGGCCGGGGACCGGGTGGAAAAAGGCCAGGTCATCGCCGACGGCCCCTCCACCGATCAGGGCGAGATCGCGCTGGGCCGCAACATGCTCATCGCCTTTATGCCCTGGGAGGGGTATAACTACGAGGACGCGATCCTGATCTCCGAGCGCCTGGTCAAAGACGACGTGTTCACCTCCATCCATATTGAGGAGTACGAGTCCGAGGCGCGGGATACCAAGCTGGGGCCTGAGGAGATCACCCGGGATATCCCCAACGTGGGCGAGGACGCCCTGCGCGACCTGGACGACCGGGGCATCATCCGCATCGGCGCGGAGGTGCACGCCGGCGATATTCTGGTAGGCAAGGTCACCCCCAAGGGCGAGACCGAGCTGACCGCGGAAGAGCGGCTGTTGCGCGCCATCTTCGGCGAAAAGGCGCGCGAGGTGCGGGATACTTCCCTGCGCGTGCCCCACGGCGAGGGCGGCATTATCGTAGATGTCAAGGTATTCAACCGGGAGAGCCGGGACGAGCTTTCCCCCGGGGTCAACCAGCTGGTGCGGGTGTATATCGCCCAGCGCCGCAAGATCTCCGTGGGGGATAAGATGGCCGGCCGCCATGGCAACAAGGGCGTTATCTCCCGCATCCTGCCCGAAGAGGATATGCCTTTCCTGCCGGATGGCACGCCGCTGGACATCGTGCTAAACCCCATGGGCGTGCCCAGCCGAATGAACATCGGCCAGGTGCTGGAAGTGCACCTGGGGCTGGCGGCCAAGGCCAACGGCTGGCACATGGCCACCCCGGTATTTGACGGGGCCTCGGAAGAGGAGATCATGGAGCTGCTCGAGCAGAGCGGCCTCTCGCCCGACGGCAAGACCGTGCTTTACGACGGGCGCACCGGCGAACCCTTTGAGAACCGGGTGACCGTGGGCTATATGTACATCCTAAAGCTGCTGCACCTGGTGGACGATAAGATTCACGCCCGCTCCACCGGCCCGTACTCCCTGGTCACCCAGCAGCCGCTGGGCGGCAAGGCCCAGTTCGGCGGCCAGCGCTTTGGTGAGATGGAGGTTTGGGCGCTGGAGGCTTACGGCGCGGCTCATACCCTCCAGGAGATTCTGACGGTCAAGAGCGACGATGTCACCGGGCGCGTGCGCACCTATGAGGCCATCGTCAAGGGCGAGAACATCCCCGAGCCCGGCGTGCCGGAATCCTTCAAGGTTTTGATGAAGGAGCTCCAGTCCCTGGCGCTGGATGTGCGGGTGTACGGCGAGAACCATCAGGAGATCCAGATCCGCGAGATCGAGGAGGATGAGGACGATATCCCCAGCCGCCTGGAGGTCAACATCGAGGGCGACGAGCCCGCCGCCCCGGGCGAGGATGAATACACCGCCCCCGCGGCCGCCGCTGCGGTGCCCGATGAGGAGCTGGAGGAAGAGGTCGACTTTGACGACTTCGATCTGGACGATATCCAGGGCATCGATACCGACGACGCACTGCTGGATGACGACGAGGAGACAGACGGCCTAGCGTAAGCTTGGCCCCTGCTTCCCCGTTTCCCATAGGCTTAATAGAAGGGAGAGTGTCCCCTTGCAAAACGAACTGAACAATTTTGATTCCATTCAGATCAATCTGGCCAGCTCCGAGCAGATCCGCGAGTGGTCTTACGGCGAGGTGAAAAAGCCGGAGACCATCAACTACCGCACCTTGAAGCCCGAGCGGGACGGCCTGTTCTGCGAGCGCATCTTCGGCCCCCAGAAGGACTGGGAGTGCCACTGCGGCAAGTACAAGCGCGTGCGCTACAAGGGCGTGATCTGCGATAAGTGCGGGGTAGAGGTCACCCGGGCCAAGGTCCGGCGCGAGCGCATGGGCCACATCGAGCTGGCCGCGCCCGTATCCCACATCTGGTACTTTAAAGGCATCCCCTCCCGGATGGGCCTGCTGCTGGATATGAGCCCCCGGGCGCTGGAAAAGGTGCTCTACTTTGCCTCCTTCGTGGTGCTGGACCCGGGCGAGACGCCGCTGATCAAAAAGCAGCTGCTGACCGATAAGGAGTACCGCGAGGCGCAGGATCAGTACGGGGCGGACAGCTTTAAGGCCGCCATGGGCGCCGAGGCCGTCAAGGTGCTGCTCGAGGAGATCGACCTAGAAAAGATGGTCGAGGAGCTGCGCGCCGAGATTGCAAACGCCACCGGGCAAAAGCGGCTGCGCGCCGTCAAGCGCCTGGAGGTGGCCGAGGCCTTCCACCAGAGCCATAACAAGCCCAGCTGGATGATCCTGGACGTGGTCCCGGTCATCCCGCCCGAGATTCGGCCCATGGTGCAGCTGGACGGCGGACGCTTTGCCACCAGCGACCTAAACGACCTGTACCGGCGCGTGGTCAACCGCAACAACCGCTTAAAGCGGCTTTTGGAGCTCAACGCTCCGGATATCATCGTGCGCAACGAAAAGCGCATGCTGCAAGAGGCCGTGGACGCGCTGATCGATAACGGCCGGCGCGGCCGCCCGGTCACCGGCCCTGGCAACCGGCCGCTCAAGTCCCTGAGCGACATGCTGCGCGGCAAGCAGGGGCGTTTCCGCCAGAACCTGCTGGGCAAGCGCGTGGACTACTCCGGCCGTTCGGTTATCGTGGTCGGCCCGGAGCTGAAGCTCTACCAGTGCGGCCTGCCCAAGGAGATGACCCTGGAGCTGTTCAAGCCCTTTGTAATGAAAAAACTGGTTCAGGAGAACCATTCCCACAATATTAAGAGCGCCAAGCGCATGGTCGAGCGGGTGCGCCCCGAGGTCTGGGACGTGCTCGAGGAGGTCATCAAAGACCATCCGGTGCTGCTCAACCGCGCGCCCACGCTGCACCGCCTGGGCATCCAGGCCTTTGAGCCGGTGCTGGTGGAGGGCCGGGCGCTGAAGATCCACCCGCTGGTATGTACCGCCTACAACGCCGACTTTGACGGCGACCAGATGGCCGTACACGTACCCCTTTCGGTGGAGGCCCAGGCTGAGGCCCGGTTTATGATGCTTTCGGCCAACAATATCCTAAAGCCCCAGGATGGCAAGCCCGTTGTCAGCCCCACGCAGGATATGGTTATCGGCTGCTATTACCTGACCATCGTGCGCCAGGGCGCCAAGGGCGAGGGCAAAATCTTCCGCGATTTCGACGAGGCCGTGCTGGCCTACAGCGTGGGCGAGCTGAGCTTGCAGGCGCAGATCAAGGTGCGCATCACCCGCGAGATCGACGGGGAGAAAAAGACCAAGATCATCGACACCACCGTTGGCCGGTTGATCTTCAACCAGGCCATTCCGCAGGATCTGGGCTTTGTGGACCGCAGCGAGCCGGACAGCGCATTCCTTTTGGAGATCGATGGCAAGGTGGGCCGCAAGGAGCTGGGGCAGATCGTGGATAATTGCTTCCGCGTGCACGGCACCACCCGTACCGCCCAGATGCTGGACGATATCAAGGCCATGGGCTTTAAGTACGCCACCCGCGCGGCCATCACCGTGGGCATGGGCGACGTACAGGTGCCGCCTGAAAAAGCCGATTACCTGGAGGCGGCCGAGGCCTCGGTGCTCAAGGTCGAGCGGCAGTACCGCCGCGGCCAGATCTCTGAAGAAGAGCGCTACACCCGCGTGGTGGATATCTGGACCCAGACCACCGATCAGGTAACCGCCGCGCTGAAAAAGACCATGAGCGAGTTTAACCCCATCACCATGATGGCGGATTCCGGCGCCCGTGGTTCCATGAACCAGATTCGACAGCTGGCGGGCATGCGCGGCCTTATGGCAGACCCCTCGGGCCGGATCATCGAGCTGCCCATCCGCTCAAACTTCCGCGAGGGCCTCTCGGTGCTGGAGTTCTTTATCTCCACCCACGGTACCCGCAAGGGCCTGGCCGATACCGCCCTGCGTACGGCGGACTCGGGGTACCTGACCCGGCGCCTGGTCAACGTGGCGCAGGACGTCATCATCCGCGAGGAGGATTGCTTCCATAACCTGGGCGAGAAGATCTCGGGCGTATGGGTAAGCGATGTGACCAACGGCAAAGAGTGCATCGAGCCGCTGCACGACAGGATTTTGGGCCGCGTCTCGGTGGATGAGATCACCGATCCTAAAACGGGAGAGGTCATCGTCCACGCCAATGAGATGATCGACCATGAGATGGCCCACCGGATCGTGGACGCGGGCATCCGCCAGGTGCAGATCCGCTCGGTCTTCACCTGCCGGGCCGAGCACGGCGTGTGCGCCAAGTGCTACGGCATGAACCTGGCCACCGCCAAGCCCGTGGACATCGGCGAGGCCGTGGGCATCATCGCCGCCCAGGCGATCGGCGAGCCGGGCACGCAGCTGACGATGCGTACCTTCCATACCGGCGGCGTAGCCGGCGACGATATCACCCAGGGTCTTCCCCGCGTAGAGGAGCTGTTTGAGGCCCGCAAGCCCAAGGGCCTGGCCATCATCAGCGAGATCTCGGGCATTGTCTCCCTGGGCGAGAACAAGAAAAAGCGGGAGATCACCGTCACCAGCGACAAGGGCGAGGCCAAGACCTACGCCATCCCCTACGGCAGCCGCATCAAGGTGATCGAGGGGCAGGAGATCGAGGCCGGCGACGAGCTGACCGAGGGCTCCATCAACCCCCACGATATCCTCAAGATCAAGGGCGTCAAGGGCGTGCGCGCTTACCTGCTCAAAGAGGTGCAGATCGTTTACCGCCTCCAGGGCGTGGCCATCAGCGATAAGCATATCGAGGTCATCATTCGCCAGATGCTGCGCAAGGTCAAGATTTCGGATGCGGGCGATACGGAGCTGCTGCCCAACGCCTTGGTGGATATCTTCAAGTTTGAAAAGGAGAACGAGCAGGTCATCTTGAATGACGGCATGCCCGCCACCGCCAAGCGCGTGCTGCTGGGCATCACCAAGGCCACGCTGGCTACGGATTCCTTCCTGTCGGCGGCCGCCTTCCAGGAGACCACCCGCGCGCTGACCGATGCGGCCATCAAGGGCCGGGTCGATCCCCTGGTGGGCCTGAACGAGAACGTCATCATCGGCAAGCTCATCCCCGCCGGTACGGGCATGAAGCGGTATAAGGATATCGAGATCAAGTCCACCGAGCCGGTCATCGGGGTCTAGGTCCAGGGCAATAAAAAAACTGCCAAAGATGGTATAAAAAGGGCGCTTCGCGGGCAATCTTTCCCGTGGGGCGCTCCCTTTTTAGGGGAATGGCGTGTCTGGGAAGATCAGCGCGGGATCAGGCGTTGCGCGGGGCGCAGCCATAGCGCCCTCAGCCGGCGGGCTGTGCCGCTGCCGGGGAGAGCGCCTGAGGGGAAATGCATGGGTTTTTGTTCAGTGAAGAAGCAGAACTTAACGCGAGGCAGGGAGAAAAGTTAGGGAACGAATTTTATTCGTTAAGGGGGAAGGGGGATTCCGATTTCCCCCTTTACCCCCTTAACAATCCCTAATCCCCCCAAACGGCCACTCCGTGGTGGGGACGGAGGTTTCTCAAGCTTTCCTATGCAGATAAGCAGATATATTTTCCACTCGTTTCGCTTATGCTCTGCCGTTTGGATCAACCCCCACTTGCCTCCCTCTGACGAGGGAGGTGGCGCACCCTTTGGGTGCGCCGGAGGGAGAGAGTCTACTGAACAAAACCCCATACCTTAACGTTCAATTAATTGTCATTCCGAGCGTAGCGAGGAATCTTCTTACGTCCTGTCGGCCTCGCCTGCACCGCGATGCTCGGGTCGAGCGCTATACCCTTGTCAGCACACGCGATTCCTCGTTCGGCAAAAGTACTGCTGCAAGGGGGGGCCCTGCGGCTTTAGTCCAAAGCGGCGCTGCGGGAAACATCAATGGCCATCCCCAAAGGTTTGATGAGGAAAACGTTGACAAACCCCGCTTTTACGGCTTATAATATTCATCGTGCTGTTTTGTGTGCATTTTTTGCGATGAAGGAGCGTTTTGAAGGTAAAATGTTGGAAGATGTTACATCGGCTCCCGGGCGATCAGTCGGCCGCAAACAGGCCCTGCGCGCCATCGAGGCCGGGCAGGCCGCCAAGGTCTACCTTGCCCCGGATGCGGACGAGCATTTCCGGCGCGGCTTATTGCAGGTGTGCGCGGAAAACGGCTTGACGGTGGATGAGAGCGCGACCATGGCCCAGCTGGGCCGTGCCTGCGGCATCGACGTGGGCGCTGCGGTGGTGGTCATCCACAAAAATTAGCTTGAAACCCCCGAGGGTTGCGGGGGATTTCATAGATTCAACTTTGAACCGAGTACCGAAAGGAGGTGCCTTATGCCTACCATTAATCAGTTGATCCGCAAAGGCCGTCAAAAGATGGAATACAAGACCACGGCTCCGATCCTCAAGGGTTGCCCGCAAAAGCGCGGCGTGTGCCTGAGCGTGCGTACGATGACGCCCAAAAAGCCGAACTCTGCGCTGCGTAAGATTGCCCGTGTACGCCTGACCAACATGGAAGAAGGTACGGTCTACATTCCGGGTATTGGCCACAATCTGCAGGAGCATAGCGTAGTGCTGATCCGCGGCGGCCGCGTACGCGACCTGCCTGGTGTGCGTTACCACATCATCCGTGGGGCTCTTGATACCGCTGGCGTAGCCGGCCGTATGCAGGCCCGCAGCTTGTACGGCGCCAAGCGTCCGAAGAAGTAAAAAACGACCTGAAACCGCTTTTTTAGGGGGAGACCGCCTGTCGGGGTTTGGAACGGCTTCGGCAGGGGGGTTGCGCTTTTTCTAAAAGGGTGGCGGACTGGTTTTTTGGAACCTCCGGCAGGGAGCAAGACCCGGCCGGAATGCGTCATGCTTATTGAAGCGGACGATTTGAAGTACAAGTAAAGGAGGGGAAGAAATGCCTCGACGTGGTTTTATACCCAAACGTGAAGTGCTGCCCGATCCCATTTACGGGAACGCGGTCATCACCAAACTGATCAATAACGTCATGCTCGACGGCAAGCGCGGGGTTGCCCAGCGTATTTGCTACGATGCATTTGAGCTCATCCGTGAGCGCACCGGCCAGGACCCCAATGAGGTATTCGAGCAGGCCATGAATAACATTATGCCCATGCTGGAGGTCAAAGCCCGGCGCGTGGGCGGTTCCAACTATCAGGTGCCTATCGAGGTGCGCCCGGAGCGCCGCCAGACCTTGGGTCTTCGGTGGCTGGTGGAGTTTTCCCGCAAGCGCGGTGAAAAGACCATGCATGAGCGCCTGGCCGCCGAGATCATGGATGCGGCTAACGGCACCGGCGCGGCCGTGAAGCGCCGCGAGGATACGCACCGTATGGCGGAGGCCAACAAGGCGTTTGCCCATTACCGGTGGTAATCTGTTTGTAAGGGGTTAAGATTTTGACGAGTAAGACTACGCTGCCCGCCGCTTTGCTTTGCGGGCACAATGCGATTGTAAAAGAAAGGAGGAGCGGACGTGCCTAGAGAATTTCCTTTAGAGAAGGTGCGTAATATCGGCATCATGGCTCATATCGACGCCGGTAAGACCACCACCACCGAGCGCATTTTGTACTACACCGGCCGGGTGCATAAGATCGGCGAGACCCATGAGGGCTCTGCCACTATGGACTGGATGGAGCAGGAGCAAGAGCGCGGTATCACCATTACGTCGGCCGCGACGACCGCTCAGTGGAAAGGGATCCAGATCAACATTATCGACACTCCGGGTCACGTAGACTTCACCGTAGAGGTGGAGCGCTCTCTCCGTGTCCTGGACGGCGCCGTGGCGGTTTTCTGCGCCAAGGGCGGCGTCGAGCCGCAGAGCGAGACCGTGTGGCGCCAGGCGTCCACCTACGGCGTGCCCCGCATCGCCTTCGTCAACAAGATGGACATCATGGGTGCGGATTTCTACCGCGTGGTGGACATGATGAAGGACCGCTTGCAGGCCAACGCGGTGCCCATCCAGCTGCCCATCGGCTATGAGGATTCCTTCGTGGGCCTGATCGACCTGATGGAGAACCAGGCCATCATCTATCATAATGACGACGGTAAGGTCTCCGATACCGTGGAGATCCCCGACGATATGAAGGAGAAGGCCGAGGAATACCGCCAGGCTATGATCGAGGCCATCGCCGAGACCGACGAAGAGCTGATGATGAAGTACTTGGAGGGCGAGGAGATCACCGTGCCGGAGCTGAAAAAAGCCCTGCGCGCGGCCACCATCGCCAACGAGATCGTGCCGGTATGCTGCGGTACCGCTTACCGTAACAAGGGCGTACAGCCCCTGCTGGACGCTGTAGTGGATTTCATGCCCTCTCCGGTGGACGTGCCCGATGTACAGGGTACCGAGCCGGGCGACGAGAGCGTGGAGCTCACCCGTCCTTCCAGCGACGATGCTCCCTTTGCCGCCCTGGCCTTTAAGATCATGGCGGACCCCTTCGTAGGGCGGCTGGCCTTCTTCCGGGTCTATTCCGGTACGCTGACCAGCGGCAGTTACGTTTATAACCCCGTCAAGGGCAAGCGCGAGCGCGTAGGCCGCATCCTGCGGATGCACGCCAATCACCGCGAGGAGATCCAGGAGGTGCGCGCCGGCGACATCGCCGCCATGGTGGGCCTGAAGGATACCTCCACGGGCGATACGCTGTGCGACGAGAACCATCCCATCGTTCTGGAGTCCATGGTCTTCCCGGAGCCGGTTATCTCGGTAGCCATCGAGCCCAAGACCAAGGCCGGCCAGGATAAAATGACCATGGCGCTGATCCGCCTGGCTGAAGAGGATCCCACCTTCCGTACCCATACGGATGAGGAGACCGGCCAGACCATCATCGAGGGCATGGGCGAGCTGCATCTGGAGGTTATCGTTGACCGGATGATGCGCGAGTATAAGGTAGAGTGCACCGTGGGCGCGCCCCAGGTTGCCTACCGTGAGACCATCCGCAAGGCCGTGCGCGCCGAGGGGCGCTACGTCCGCCAGTCCGGTGGCCGCGGCCAGTACGGCCACTGCGTCATCGAGATGGAGCCGGCCGAGCCGGGCGAAGGGTACAGCTTCGAGAACAAGATCATCGGCGGCGTCATTCCCAAGGAGTACATCGCCCCTGTGGACGAGGGCATCCAGGAAGCCTCCAAGTCCGGCACGCTGGCCGGCTACGAGGTGGTGGACTTCAAGGTCCGTCTGGTGGATGGTTCCTACCACGAGGTCGACTCTTCCGAAATGGCGTTTAAGATCGCCGGTTCCATGGCCTTTAAAGAGGCGATGGCCAAGGCGAACCCGGTGCTGCTCGAGCCTATGATGTCCGTAGAGGTCGTCGTGCCCGAGGATTACATGGGCGATGTTATCGGCAACTTGAACTCCCGCCGCGGTATGATCGAGGGTATGGAAGCCCGTGCGGGCTCCCAGGTGATCCGCGCCTTCGTGCCGCTGAGCGAGATGTTCGGTTACGCGACAGACCTGCGCAGCCGCACCCAGGGCCGCGGCACGCACACCATGCAGTTTGACCATTATGCGGAAGTGCCCAAGTCCATCGCGGAAAAAGTGATGAAGAAATAATCCCTCTCCAATTTGAGGAATTAAGGAGGAAAAGATCAAATGGCTAAGGCTAAATTTGAGCGGAACAAACCGCACGTAAACATTGGCACGATCGGCCACGTAGACCACGGCAAGACCACGCTGACGGCGGCGATCACA